>NZ_CP068985.1:8738227-9073954 GCF_019397265.1 Nonomuraea coxensis DSM 45129 | reverse complement strand
AGTGAGGTTCCCCCTCCTCCCTCTCGCGGCCCCCGCGGTCGTTCATCCACATGCCGGCGGTCGCTGACGATCTTCTGGCGCCTTTGTCCACAGCCCGGGAGGCGAGCGTCACACTCAGGTCCTCCACAGGATCTCCACATGTTGTGCACAGTGGTGCTGCCGCGTTACCGCGGCTCCAGAAGGGCCGACAGTAGCTCTGTGCACAGCTGTGTTCAAGGCGTTGTCCACAGCCTAGTGGCACCTGAGTGCACATACTGTGGACGTGCGCGGCCTGGGGAAAACTCGCCTGTGGATTGGTGGACAACCCGCCCGGTTTGACCTGGGAGGCCCTTGGCCCGTAACGTACGACGGTCGGCTTGTCACGCGACGGCTATTTCGCGTGCCCTCGCTTTCCTGACAGGCCATCCTGTGTGTGTACCGCGCCCGCCGGGCGCACCAATGACCTGGAGCCCACCCGTGAGCAAGCGTACTTTCCAGCCGAACAACCGTCGCCGCGCGAAGACCCACGGCTTCCGGCTGCGGATGCGCACCCGGGCCGGCCGCGCCATCCTGGCCTCCCGCCGCCGCAAGGGCCGCGAGAAGCTGTCGGCCTGACCGTCCCGCGCCTGAAAGTCGGCCCGCCGGTGAATCTCGCCGGCGGGCGATAGGCATATACGGTGCTGTCCCGGCAATCCCGCATGCGGCGCGGGGAGGATTTCGAGGCGGCCGTGCGGCGAGGCAAGCGCGCGGGCCGCCCGACTTTGGTGGTGCATTTTCGCGTTTCCGGGGAAGGGCCACCCCTGGTGGGTTTCGTGGTGAGCAAGGCCGTCGGTGGCGCTGTCACCCGGAACAAGGTCAAGCGACGGCTCCGACACCTGATGCGCGAGCGTCTTGACCGGCTGCCGGGAGGTAGCCTGCTTGTGGTACGCGCCAATCCACCGGCCGCGTCCGCGCGATTCGAGCACCTGGCCGCCGAGCTCGACACCGCGCTGGATCGTTTGCTCAGGCGGCGCGATGCCTCGACGGGTGGACAGAGATGACGGAGCAGGTGCACGAGGTGCCGAGCGTCGCGGCTCGGGTGCTGATCGTCCCGATCCGGTTCTATCGGGCGTTCATCAGCCCGCTGCTCGGCCCACGCTGCCGTTTCTATCCGTCGTGCAGTGCCTACGGCCTCGAGGCGATCGCCACGCATGGTGCATTGCGTGGCATCTGGCTGACTGTCCGGCGCATCGGGCGGTGCCACCCATTCCATCCCGGAGGTATAGACCCGGTGCCCCCACGCCCGGTCCGGTCCCACGAAACGCAAGGGAGATAGCTCGGTGGAGCTGTCCTGGCTCAACTGGCTGTACACAGCCGTCGCCCAAGTCATCACCTGGATCCACAGCGCGTACAGCACGTTCCTCGACCCGAACAGCGGCTTGACGTGGGCGCTCACCATCATCACGCTGACGATCCTCATGAGGATCCTGATCTTCCCGCTGTTCCTCAAGCAGATGCGGTCGTCGCGGAAGATGCAGGAGCTGGCGCCGAAGGTCCAGGAGATCCGCAAGCGTTACAAGAACGACAAGCAGCGCATGAACCAGGAAGTCATGGCGCTGTACCAGGGGGCCGGGGCCAACCCGCTCGGCGGCTGCCTTCCCGTCGTCGCCCAGTTCCCGATCTTCATCTCGATGTTCACCGTGCTTCGGGCGATCGCGGCGGACGAGGCGAAGTTCGGCATGTCGCAGGAGCTGGTCGACAGCGCCAAGCACGCGCTCATCCTGGGCGCGCCGCTGCCCGCGACGTTCTTCGAGGCGCCCACGGCGATGGAGAAGGTCGTCATCGGCGTCTTCGTCGCGATCAGCTCGCTGACCACGTTCCTCACCGTCCGGCAGAGCGTGACCCGCTCCATGGCGCAGATGCCGGACAACCCCATGGCGCAGCAGCAGAAGATCCTGATGTACATCTCGCCGCTGTTCGCGTTCTTCAGCCTGAACTTCCCCCTCGGCCTGATCCTCTACTGGGTCACCACCAACCTGTGGACGCTCGGCCAGCAGCACTGGTTCTACAGTCGGCACCCGATGCCGGAGTACGACGCCAAGGGCAACGTCATCCCCGTCCAGCCGAAACAGGGACTGATCGCCAAGATCCGCAAGACGACTCCGGAGGAGCAGGCCCCTCCGGCCCCGCCGGAGCCTAAGATCATCAGGCAGCAGCCGAGCCGCCAGCCTCGCAGCAAGCGCACCGGCAGCAAGAAGTCGTGACCACGAAGGAGAGGCCGGCCATGACCGAGGCCGAGCAGAAGAATGCTCCTGATCTCGCCGACCTGGAGCAGGAGGGCGAGATCGCTGCCGACTACGTCGAGGGGCTTCTCGACATCGCCGACATCGACGGCGACATCGACATGGACGTCGAGGGCGACCGGGCGCTCGTCTCCGTCGTCGGGCTCAAGGGCAACGAGCTGGTGGGCCCCGGGGGAGAGGTCCTGGAGGCGCTGCAGGAGCTGACTCGCCTGGCCGTCCACCGGCAGACCGGCGAGCGCTCGCGGCTGATGCTCGACGTCGGCGGCTACCGGGAGCGCCGGCGCGCTGAGCTGACCAAGCTCGGCACCGAGGTCGCCAACCAGGTCAAGGACCGCGGCGAGCCCAAGTCGCTGCAGCCGATGACGCCGTTCGAGCGCAAGATCGTCCACGACGCGGTGGCGGCCGCCGGGCTCCGCAGCGAGTCCGAGGGCGAGGAGCCCAACCGCTACGTGGTGGTCCTGCCCGCCTGATTCTCCGCTTCGTCGCGGCCGTCTGCCCCGCCCCCTGGCGAGCGGCAGGCGGCCGTTCTCTTTTATCCTGGTACGTACCTAAGACAGCCTTGATAGGGCTATATCAGCACTCGGGTCCCCATGCGGCCGATGCGTCCCCGCCACCAGGCCGGCGGCGCGCTCGGAGGTCACCCTGCGGGCGGCCCGCTAGTCTTCCCTTGTGATCGCCCCAATAGCCTGGGGACACAGAAGGTCCCCGGGGGGGACGGCCACGCCCGGCCACGACACCAGCACCGAGAAAGGGCCTCCAACCAGTGAGCGATGAGCTGCCGGCGCCGCCGGACATAGCGCGGGACGTCTTCGCCGGGGAGGCTTGGGACCGCGCCAACGCGTTCGCCGAGCTGCTGGCGGGGCCCGGCGTGGTCCGCGGGCTGCTGGGGCCGCGGGAGGTCCCGCGGATCTGGGACCGCCATCTGCTCAACTGCGCGGTCGTCGCCGAGGCCGTGCCGGCCGACGTCGAGCTGGTCGACATCGGCTCCGGCGCCGGGCTGCCGGGGCTCGTGCTGGCGATCGTCCGGCCGGACATCCGGGTCACGCTGCTGGAGCCGCTGCTGCGCCGTACCGTGTTCCTGGAGGAGAGCGTCGCGGCGCTCAAGCTGGGCAACGTCGAGGTGTTGCGCGGCCGGGCGGAGGAGCTGGCCGGCAAGCGGGTCTTCGACGTCGCCAGCGCCCGCGCCGTCGCGCCACTCGACCGGCTGCTGACGTGGGCGATGCCGCTGCTGCGCGAGGGCGGCGAGCTCATCGCCATGAAGGGGGAGCGGGCGGCCGGCGAGCTGGCCGAGGCCGAAGCCCAATTGCGCGCCAGCGGAGCCCGAACGGCCGAGCTTGTGACCGTCGGGCGCGGTAAGGTCGAGCCGCCTGCAACACTGGTTCGGGTGGTAGCGGGTCGCGCGCCGGAGCGAGCCGGGCGGCGACGGAGGAGGTGACGGTTGTGCCAGTCGCGTCAAGCGGTCTCGGATGGCCGGACCGTCGTCAGCCTTCGAGTCCCACCGGGGTTGGCTGGCCCGAAATGGGCGTGTCGCGACAGCATATTCCCGGCACTGGCACACCATCGGTTGAAAGGATGGCCATCGTGACCCAGACCCCCCTGAACCCCGGTGATTCGCCGTTGGTACGAGAGGCGCTCAGCTCAGTGGTTTCACGTGAAACATCCGCAACCCCCACGGCCGCCCAAGCCGGAGACGGTCCCGGCGCGGGCGACACCGGTTGGCCCCGTCCGGCGAAGACCCGGGTGATCGCGGTGGCCAACCAGAAGGGTGGCGTCGGCAAGACCACTACGTCGGTGAACATCGCGGCCGCGCTCTCGATGCACGGCCAGCGGGTGCTCGTGGTGGACCTGGACCCGCAGGGCAACGCCTCCACGGCCCTCGCCACCGAGCACCGCGGCGACGTGCCGGACGTCTACCAGGTGCTCGTGGACGACCTGCCGATGGCGGACATCGTCAAGCAGGTGCCCGAGATGCCCAACCTCTACTGCGCGCCGGCCACCATCGACCTCGCCGGGGCCGAGATCGAGCTGGTGTCGCTGGTGGCGCGGGAGGCACGGCTGCGGCGGGCACTGGCGGCGTACGAGGCGATCGAGCTGGACTACATCATCATCGACTGCCCGCCGTCGCTCGGCCTGCTCACCGTCAACGCGCTGGTCGCGGCGGAGGAGGTCATGATCCCCATCCAGTGCGAGTACTACGCGCTGGAGGGCCTCGGCCAGCTCCTCAGGAACGTCGACCTCATCAAGGCCCACCTGAACCCGACGCTGCGGCTGTCCACGATCGTGCTGACGATGTACGACGGGCGGACGCGGCTCGCGTCGCAGGTGGCGGAGGAGGTGCGGTCTCACTTCGGGGAGACGGTGCTGAACACGGTGATCCCGCGAAGCGTGCGGCTGTCGGAGGCGCCCAGCTATGGGCAGTCGGTGATGACGTACGATCCGGGGTCGAGCGGGGCGATGGCTTACATGGACGCGGCTCGGGAGATCGCCTTCCGCGCCACGGTCGCCTGAGACGCCGCCCTGCCGCCGGTTCCGTGGACGGCATGCGGTCGGAGAGGCCAGCGCCGCACGTTGCGCCGCGGGTGCCGGCCTCTGACTGCGATTCTCGCCGGACGTGCCGAGTGACCGCCTTCGTCGTGTACGGGTCTTGGCGGTGTCGTGGTGAAGGCAGGGGTGGCTGAGTGGATCCGCCTGCCGATCGGCGGGCTGTGATCCGCCGCGACGGGAACGGTCGCGACAAGGACTACTGGCACGGCACCCGATAGCACGGCACGCGATACGACGGCAGACCGAGCGCCGACACGCCACGCGGGACCGCCGCGGGCGACATGCCACCTGTGCACAGCACGCTTACTCGACGGCGACGGCGACGGCGACGGCGACGGTGGCGGCGACGGTGGCGGCGGTGGCGGTGGCGGCGGTGGCGGCGACGGTGGCGGCGACACGGCACGGCACGGGCACGACACGGCACGACACGGCACGGCATGGCATCGGCTGCGATGGAAGCTGGGAGCCACGGAGTCGATGAGTGGCCCTGGTGCGATTCTGGTGGTGGCGGGCCACTGAGCGTTCTTCTGAGACGGCGGCCTCGAGTTGGGCGCTGCCTGCCCCCCAAGAGACTGCCCGTCCTGGAGGGACGGCTTCGCGTCGGTCGGTTGGCGGGCAGGGTTGGGTGAGTTTGTGGGTGTGTTGGAGCAAATCCGCCGTGTGGTGTGTGGCGAGGAGGCACTCGGCCGCGCTCGCAACGGTAACCTCTCCTGAGGTGACCGGAATTCGGTTGGGTGGATGAGGAGACGCAGTGAGTCAGCAGCGGCGGGGATTGGGCAAGGGACTCGGGGCGCTCATCCCGACCGGTCCCATTGTTGACGGTCCCGGGATGGCGACGGCGACCGCCCCGACCAACGGCAACGGCAACGGCACGCCCACGGCGAGCGAGGCCGGCCCGATGCCGATCGCCGGAGCGTACTTCAAAGAGGTCGCGCTCAAGGCGATCGTCCCCAACCCGCGCCAGCCGCGTGAGATCTTCGACCAGGAGCGGCTGAATGAGCTGGCCGCGTCCATCCGTGAAGTGGGGCTGCTGCAGCCGATCGTGGTCCGGCCGGTCGGCGGCGGCCAGTACGAGCTCATCATGGGGGAGCGGCGCTGGCGGGCGTGCCAGCAGGCGGGGCTCGACCTTGTGCCCGCGATCGTCCGCAACACGCAGGACACCGACCTCCTTCGTGACGCCCTCATCGAGAACCTGCAACGGGAGCAGCTGAACGCGCTTGAAGAGGCGGCGGCCTACCAGCAACTGCTTGACGACTTCGGGGCGACGCACGAGCAGTTGGCCGCGAAGGTGAGCCGCTCGCGTCCGCACATCACCAACACCCTCCGCCTCCTGAATCTGCCGCCGGAGGTTCAGCGCAGGGTCGCCGCCGGTCTCATCAGTGCAGGGCATGCCCGCGCGCTGCTCGGGCTCAGCTCGGCGGAGGAGCAGATCACGCTGGCCAAGCGGATCGTCGCGGAGGAGCTGTCGGTGCGGGCGGTGGAGGAGATCGTCTCCATGGGGAGCGCCAAGGCGGCCAAGGGGCCGACTCGGGAGCGCCCGGTCGCCAAGCCCACCGCTCCCGGTCTCACCCACCTCGCCGACCGGCTCTCCGATCACTTTGAGACGAAAGTGAAGGTGGATCTCGGCCGGCGGAAGGGGCGGATCGTGGTCGAGTTCGCGACGATCGACGATCTGGAGCGGATCATCGGGACGATGGCTCCGGAGGCGGTCCGGGCGATGCGCGAGGCCGAGGAGTAAGAACGCCGCCACTCGTCACTGTTGCTGTGACTGTTGCTGTCACTGTTTCACGTGAAACGCCAGTGCCAGTGCCAGCCGTCAGCCCCGGCTCCGGATGCGTCCGAGCCGGGGCTGACGGCTTTATGCCCCCAGTGAGGTGAGCCGAGGACGAGGGTCGGTTTCACGTGAAACGGCGGTGACTGGCCTTGGCTTCGGAGGCCGGTGGAAGTCGAGGCCGACGGCACGGGGAGTGAGTGAGTCGGAGGGGAGGGGGTGGTTTCACGTGAAACGGTGGCGGCGGGGTTTCGAGGTGGCGAGGGTTCTCTGGGTGACGCTTCTCAGACGCTTCTCGGGTGACGCTTCTCGAGGTGACGGGTTCTCGGGTGAGGGTCGATGGCCGATGAGTCAGGGGGGAGGGGCAAGCCGTGAGAGGCGAAGGGTGAGAGGCGAGGGGTGAAGGCGAGCGCCACCCACCCTCGTTTCACGTGAAACGAGGGTGGGTGGCTAGATGCGGGGGCGTTGTGGGGGAGTGGTCGCGCGGGCTTCAGGTGGCCTCGGCTGCCTTGCGGAGGTCGTCGAGGAAGTCGTCGACGTGTTCCGGGGTGGTGTCGAAGGCGGTCATCCAGCGGACGAGACCGGCCGGCTCGTCCCAGTAGTGGAAGAGGTAGCGGCGGCGGAGCGCTTCCGCGACCGGGTGCGGAAGCTGGGCGAAGACGGCGTTGGACTCGACGGGGTAGGCGAGGGACGTTCCGGGGATGTCAGAGAGGCCGGCGGCCAGGCGGGCGGCCATCTGGTTGGCGTGGCGGGCGTTGCGGCGCCAGAGGTCGTCCGAGAGCAGAGCGGTGAGCTGGGTGGAGATGAACCGCATCTTGGAGGCGAGCTGAAGGGACTGCCGCCGGAGGAAGGGCACGGCCTCGGCGAGGGACGGGTCGAGGACGACCACGGCCTCGGCGGCGAGCGCGCCGTTCTTGGTGCCGCCGAAGCTGAAGACGTCCACGCCGACGTCGGTGGTGACGGCCCTCAGGTCGCAGCCGAGATGGGCGGCGGCGTTGGCCAGCCGGGCGCCGTCCACGTGGAGGCGGAGACCGGAGGCGTGCGCCGTCTCGGCGAGGGCGGCGATCTCGTCGGGGGAGTAGCACGTGCCGAGCTCCGTCACCTGCGAGATGGAGACGACCGCCGGCTGTGACTCGTGCGGATCGCCGAGGCCGCGCAGGCGGGACTCGATGTCGGCCGGGCGGAGCTTGCCGTGCGAGGTGGGGACCGTCAGCAGCTTGACGCCGAGGAGGCGTTCGGCGGCGCCGCCCTCGTTGGTCGCGATGTGGGCGCTGTCGGCGCAGACGACGGCGTCGTAGCGGCGGGTGAGGGTGAGCGCCAGGCCCACCATGTTCGCGCCCGCGCCGTTGAGGACGGCGAAGCCCTCCGCCTCCGGGCCGAACACTTCCTTGACCTTCTCCGCGAAGGCGGCGGTCCAGGTGTCGTCGCCGTAGGCGGGGGCGTCGCCCTGGTTCGCCGACGCCATGGCTTCGAGGATGTCCGGGTGGACGCCCGCGTGGTTGTCGCTGGCGAAGCTCTTGGGGTACATCGGATCGATCAGCACACCGTAAGGCTAAGTGGTTCGCGCTGTAAATCCTTCTGGGGTTATGCGGCGGGGTTCAGTACGGCAGGCTGATGGTCGCAGCCGGTGGGCTGCTGGGAGTTGCGCTCTTTCTGTTCGTGTCGCTCGATCCGGGCCAGCAGGTCCTCGAGGTCGGCCGGGGTGAACTTCCATCTGAAGGGCCGGGCGGTCTCGTTGTAACGACGCTCGAAGGCGATCAGCCGGTGTTCGACCTGGTCAAGGCTGGTGAAGTCGTTGGGTGTGACGACTTTGCGCTGCACGATGGAGAAGTAGATCTCGATCTGGTTGAGCCACGAGGCATGCACGGGCGTGTGCACCATGACCGCGTTGGGGAAGCGTGCGGTGAGCCGGTCGGCGGCGGCTTTGCCACGATGGCTGGAACCGTTGTCGACGATCCAGAACACGCGCTTGGCCGAGGCGTAGGGCTCTTGGGTCATGACCTGGGTGACCAGGTCCATGAACGGGACGATCCCGGTCTTGGCCGAGCAGCGGCCGAACACGCGAGCGGCGTGGACGTCGTAGGCGGCCAGGTAGGCCAGCGCACCACCGCGCTCGTAGTCGTGGTTGACGCGCATCATCCGTGCTATGCCCGGGGGCAGGGTGGGGTGGCAGCGGCAGCGGGCTTGAATGGAGGTCTTCTCATCGGCGCTGATGACGTACTCATCGTCGCCGAGCGCAAGGTCGTCCCAACGGCGCGCGTATAAGTCGAGCACGCGAGCAGCCTTGTCGGCGAAGTGAGGGTCGCGGATGAAGATCCACGATTGATGCCGCCACGGTCTGAGCGTGTCCTCGGCCAGAATCCGGCGCACCGTGGAGGCCGAGATCGCCGCTGCCAGGCTGCGGGTGACGGCCTCGCGCGCCAGTTCGGGGCAGCTCCAGCGCGACAGCGGCGCGCCGGTCTCGGCCGGGAGTTGGCAGGCCAGTGCCTTGATCTCGGCGCGCTGGAGCGGGCTGAAGGCAGGTGGCCGGCCGGAGCGGGGCCGATCGGTCAGGCTCTTGATGCCATCCTGGCTGCGGTAGCGTCCCCGCCATAACCGCACGGTGTCCACCGTCACCCCGCGACGCTGGGCGATCTTGTTGTTGGAGTAGCCATGCGCGGCATCCAGGATGATCTGGACTCGGACCACGAGCTGGTAGGCAGCGGTGTGGGAGTAGGCGATCTTCTTAAGCCGCTGCCGTTCGGCGGCGGTCAGCGTGATCAAGCGAGCGCGACAGCGGGGCACCGAGATCTTTCTCCAGTCGATCTTCACGAATGACCCGCCGACTTTGCCCGGCATGTGCCAGTGTGTGCACGCCTGACACGCCTGCACGGCAAGATGGCGGTCATGCCCGCGATCCCCGCCTCGACCAAGACCTCGCTGGACCAGCGGCTCACGCTGCACGCCAACGAGCACTGGCCGCAACTGGTCACGGTCCACGTGCGCTACCACGGCCAGTTCGCCTACGTTGAAGGACAGCTCACCGACGGCGGCACGCTGCCCCTGATGCGGCTGCGTTACGGGGGCTCGGCCACCTACTGGGGGCTGGCCATCCACACCCCCAGCAACGACCGCTACGAGGCCGCACCCTGGTTCAGCGGCACCCCTCAGGACGCCCTGGACCTGGTCTGCGATCTCTACGTCACCAGCATCGACTCCTGACGCTGAAGCACGATCAGTCTCGGCCCGTCAACCCCCGAGAGACTTCCAGGCGGCACCACTAAGACCCGGGGTCAGGAGCGGGCGCGGGCGGCGGCGTTCTGGAGGAGGGCGCGGCAGAGGTCGCCGAGGTCCTGACCGGCGGCCTCGGCGGCCATCGGGAGCAGCGAGGTCTCCGTCATCCCCGGCGCCACGTTGACCTCCAGGAAGTGCGGGACGTCGTCGGCGTCCACGATGAGGTCCGTACGGGAGATGTCGCGCAGCCCGAGCGCCGTGTGGGCGGTGACCGCGGTCTCGGCGCACGCGGCGGCGGCCGCGGGGGACAGCCGGGCCGGGGCGAAGAACTCGGTGTGCCCGGCGGTGTAGCGGGCCGCGTAGTCGTAGACGCCCTTGTCGGGGACGATCTCGACGGCGGGAAGGGCGACCGGGCCGTTGCCGAGGTCCACGACGGAGACGGCGACCTCCACACCTTCGACGTAGCGTTCGATGAGGGCGGTGTCGCCGTAGGCGAAGCAGCCGACCATCGCGGCGGGCAGCTCCTCGGCGGTGCGGACGATGGAGGCGCCCAGCGCGGAGCCGCCCCGCGCCGGCTTGACGAACAGGGGCAGGCCGAGCCGGTCGATGATCCGGCCGAGCACGACCGCGGCGCCGAGGTCGTGGAAGGTCTCCTTGGGCAGCGTGACCGACTCCGGCGTGCGCAGGCCGACGGAGCGGACGACCGCCTTGGCGGTGGGCTTGTCGAAGGCCACGCGGCAGGCGTCGGGGCCGGCGCCGACGTAGGGGACGTCGAGGAGTTCGAGCACGGAGCGGATGGCGCCGTCCTCGCCGGCGCCGCCGTGCAGGGTGACGAACACCGCGTCAGGAGGATCGGCGAGGACCGAGGGCACGAGGGAGGCGTCGGTGTCGCGGGTCTCGACGTCGATGCCCGCCGTGCGCAGGACCTCGGTGACCCGGCGGCCCGAGCGCAGGGACACCTCCCGTTCATAGGAGAGGCCTCCGGCCAGCACCAGCACGTGGCCCAGATCGCTCATCACTTCTCCTCTGCTGACAGAACGCTGTCCGAGCGTACCGGCGTGGAGGGTGAAGGGTGTACGCGAGGTGTCCGGGCGGAGTGGTGTCCGGCCCGGCGTGCGCCGCCGGGCCGGACGCTGATCAGGCGAGGTCGGGGCCGGGCGTGTCGACGCCGTTGTGCTCGCGCACCGAGCCGGTGCCGAACGTGTCGCGCAGCTGCATCTCCTGCTCGATCACCCCGGCGAGCCTGCGCACGCCTTCGCGGATCCGGTCGGGCTCCGGGTAGCAGTAGGACAGGCGCATGTGCCGCGCCCCGCTGCCGTCGGAGAAGAAGCCGGTGCCGGGGACGAAGGCCACGCGCTCGGCCACGGCCCGCGGCAGGATGGCCTTCGAGTCGAGCCCTTCGGGAAGGGTGGCCCAGACGAAGAAGCCGCCGCCCGGCCGGGTCCAGGTGACCTCGGGCGGCATCAGCGACTCCAGGGCGTCGAGGAGCGCGTCGCGCCGCTCGCGGTAGAGCTCGCGGAAGGTCTTGATCTGCTCCCGCCACGGCTGGGTGGCGAGGTATTGGCCGACGGCGAGCTGCGTGAACGACGAGTGCGACAGCACCGCCGACTCCATGGCGAGCACGAGCTTGTCGCGGATCGCGTGCGGGGCCAGCGCCCAGCCGACCCGGAAGCCGGGGGCCAGCGTCTTGGAGAACGAGCCGAGGTAGACGACCCCGTCGGAGTTGTCGGCGCGCAGCGCGCGCATGGGCTCGCCGTCGAAGCCGAGCAGCCCGTACGGGTTGTCCTCGATGATCAGCACCCCGGCCCGCTGGCAGATGTCGAGCACCTGCTGGCGGCGGGCGATGTTGAGGGTGACGCCGGCCGGGTTCTGGAAGTTGGGGATCGTGTAGAGGAACTTGATGGGCGCGCCGGCGGTCTCCAGCGCGTAGATGGTCTGGGCCAGGGACTCGGGCACGATGCCCTGGTCGTCCATGGCGATATGGACCACCTTGGCCTGATAGGCGGAGAACGTGCCCAGCGCCCCCACGTACGAGGGGCCCTCGGCGAGCACGACGTCGCCCGGGTCGATGAAGATGCGGGTGATCAGGTCGAGCGCCTGCTGCGAACCCACGGTGACGACCACGTCGTCCGCCGCGGCCTGGATCCCCTCAAGGCGCATGACGTCGCAGATCTGCTCGCGCAGATGCGGGTCGCCCTGGCCGGAGCCGTACTGGAGCGCGACCGGGCCGCGCCGGGTGACGAGCTCGGAGACCAGCTCGCCGACCATGTCGAGGGGAAGGGCGGTGACGTACGGCATGCCGCCCGCGAGCGAGACCACCTCGGGCCTCGACGCGACGGCGAAAAGAGCTCGGATCTCGGAGGCGACCATCCCGGTAGCTCGCGCGGCGTACCGATCGACGTAGGCGTCGATGCGCGACCCGTGGGTCGGCGCTGGTGTCTGACCGTGATCAAGCTCTTCCGTCACGGCCCACCTCCTAGGTGTCATATCGGGCGGAAATACCAGATTACGCCAGCCGGACATGTCGTACGTGACGGGGCTGCGCCGTCGTGGTGTCCGCTGACGTTCTCTTCACTGAGCTACGATGCCACCTGTGGACGCGGTTTTCGCGCGCTTTTCCGGGTCAACGATAGGGGCGGTAGTTGTCGCGCCGGCTGGTCAACATAACCCTGGACAATCTTGAAGATCTACCGCGGCGGTGCCGGCGGTGCGTGTTCTGGGAGCTCGACCCGATGAGCGGGGAGCGCGCGGTGGACTCCGGGGATCCGGGGCTGGAGAAGGAGGCCTGGATCTCCGCCACGCTGCTGGAGTGGGGGAGCTGCGGCAAGATCGCCTACGTGGACGGCGTTCCCGCCGGGTTCGTGCTCTACAGCCCGCCGCTCTACACCCCGCGGTCGGTGGCGTTCCCCACCTCGCCGGTGAGCGCGGACGCGGTGCTGATGATGACGGCGCACATCATTCCGGAGTTCTCCGGCGGCGGGCTGGGGCGGATGCTCGTCCAGGGAGTGGCCAAGGATCTGACGCGGCGCGGGGTGAAAGCCATCGAGGCGTTCGGTGACCTCA
Source organism: Nonomuraea coxensis DSM 45129 (assembly GCF_019397265.1). NCBI lineage: Bacteria > Bacillati > Actinomycetota > Actinomycetes > Streptosporangiales > Streptosporangiaceae > Nonomuraea > Nonomuraea coxensis. Next base: position 9,061,102 of record NZ_CP068985.1, on the reverse strand, counting down.
AGTGGGAAGAACCTAGTTGCGTGGTTCCTGCTGAATATCTGCTTTCTGTGGGGTTTAAAACCGTTCGTCCGCATTTGCGTTTTCCGCGGTTGCGGCTCGAACTGAAGACCGCCGTGTCGTGGCGGGAGGACGTCGAGGTGGCGCTGGAGCGGCTGCTCGGGTCCATGAGCCCCGAACGGGCCCTGCGTCCCGTGTGACGGCCGTCCCTCCTGGGGCACGTGGCCTTGGGAAGGCCGCCAGAAGCGCCGGAGAAGGGCCCGCCGTGTCGCGGGGGACCCGGGGGACTCCCGAGGGCCCGCCGGCCCTCTGCCGCCTCCTGGGGCCGTCCGGCGGAGGGGGCGGAGAAGCAGGAGAGCCTCCCGCGTCGGCCGCGGGAGGCTCTTTCCCTGGGCGAAGCGCGCCACGAGGGACGATCCACCAGGACCGCCGGAGGACGCGGCCTAGATGACGCCGTCCAGCTCGCGCAGCAGCATGGCCTTCGGCTTGGCGCCGATGATCTGCTTGACGACCTCGCCACCCTTGTAGACGTTCATCGTCGGGATCTGGAGCACACCGTACTGGCGCGGAACCTCGGGGTTCTCGTCGATGTTGAGCTTGACGATCTCCAGCTTGTCGCCGTGCTCCTTGGCGATCTCCTCAAGGATGGGCGAGACCTGACGGCACGGGCCGCACCACTCCGCCCAGAAGTCGACGAGCACGGGCTTGTCGCTGTTGAGGACCTCGGCTTCGAACGTGGCGTCGGTGACTGCCTTCACGGTGCGCTCCTTACTTGTCGTTGTCGGCGAGCCAGCGCTCGGAGTCGAGCGAGGCCGCACAGCCGGTGCCGGCCGCGGTGATGGCCTGACGGTAGGTGTGGTCGACGACGTCGCCCGCGGCGAACACGCCGGGGATGTTCGTCGCCGTGCTGGGGGAGGCGACCTTGATGTATCCGTTCTCGTCCAGGTCGATCTGGCCCTTGACCAGCTCGGTGCGCGGGTCGTGGCCGATCGCGAGGAACAGCGCGTCGGTGGCCAGCTCGCACTCCTCGCCGGTCTTGACGTTGCGCAGCTTGACGGCCTCCACCTTGGTGTCGCCTAGCACGTCCACGACCTCGGAGTCCCAGACGAAGCGGATCTTGTCGTTGCCGAACGCGCGGTCCTGCATGATCTTGCTGGCCCGCAGCTCGTCGCGACGGTGGACCACGGTGACCATGCGCCCGAACCGGGTGAGGAACGTGGCCTCCTCCATCGCCGTGTCGCCGCCGCCGACGACCACGATGTCCTTGTTGCGGAAGAAGAAGCCGTCACAGGTGGCGCACCACGACACGCCGTGGCCGGACAGCCGCTTCTCGTTGGCCAGGCCGAGCTCGCGGTAGCCCGAGCCCATCGCCAGGATGACGGACTTGGCGTAGTAGGTGTCGGTGTGGGTCTTGACGACCTTGGGCTCGGCCGTGAGGTCCACCTCGACCACGTCGTCCGCGATGAGCTCGGCGCCGAAGCGCTCGGCCTGCTTGCGCAGGTTGTCCATGAGGTCGGGCCCCATGATGCCGTCGGGGAACCCCGGGAAGTTCTCCACGTCGGTGGTGTTCATGAGCGCGCCGCCCGCGGTGACGGAGCCCTCGAAGACCAGGGGCTTGAGCTCGGCGCGCGCGGAGTAGACGGCCGCGGTGTAGCCGGCTGGCCCGGATCCAATGATGATCACGTTACGGACGTCGCTCAACGCTCCACGCCTTCCTCGTCTTGAGTTGCACCGGCGTCAACAGATCCTAGGCCGCCCTGATTCCCGCCCCTACCCGCCCCACCGCCGTACGCTCCTCGGATCGCGCTCCGGCCTGCGGCGGCAAAAGGAAAGAGCCCGCCGGAGCGGGCTCTTTCGACGCACACGTACGGGGACCTACCAGCGCCCGAGGGCCGCCTTGCGCAGGCTCTTGCAGTTGAACGGGTCGACGATGTCGATGCGGATCTTCTTGGCCGCCCGGTCCTTCCAGGAGACGACGACGACCGCCTCCTGGCCGTTGTACTGCCCCTGGTCGGCCGCGAAGGTCTCCAGCCCGTTGCGCTCGCCCACCTTGGCGACGCACTTGGCCGCCTGGTCGGCGGCGGCGTTGTCGCTGCCGAGCGGCTGCTGCGCCTGCGCGAAGCCGAAGAACTGCTCCATCGGCTGGCGGAGGGCGTAGTCGCTGTAGTTGTAGCCGCTGTCGGTCAGCTTGTACGCCGGCGCCCGCTGCGGGCTCCTCGCCACGTCGGTGGAGGGCAGCGCGACCGGCGCCGACCCGCCCGACGAGCCGCCGGAGGCGAGCAGGTTGGTCGAGACCACCGCCGTGCCGACCACGGCCGCGGCCGCCGCGGCGGCCACCGCGGGCAGCGCCCACCGGCGCTTCCTGGCCGAGCGGGTCCTGGCGGGGACGATGGTGCCGTCGTCGGAGACCACCCCGAGGCGTACGGGCTCAGGGGCCTGCGCCGCCGCGGAGCCGTTGACCGCGCCCACGGGCACGGGCGCCTCGACCGGCCGCTCCCAGGGGGCGTCCCGCATGAGCTCGTCCCAGTCCGGTGGCTCCGCGAGCCCGACGCCGCCGCGTCCGGTCTCCGCCTCGGCCGCCAGGGCCTTGTCGATGCGCAGTGCGACGCCCATCGGCATGGCCGGTGTGGGGGTCGCCGCGAGCACCTCGCGAACCGCCGCCAGGTCGGCCAGCAGCTCCCCGCAGGGGTCGCAGACCGCGAGATGTTCGCGGACCTGGCGTGCCTCGACAGCGTCCAGGAGACCCTCGGCCAACTCGGCGAGAGTTTCCAGATCGTAGTGCGTATCACCCGTCACGAAGTTCTGCTCCCTTCGCGGATGAGACGCGATTGAGGTCTGATCGGTTCCGCAGATGCGAAAGAATTGGGGCAAGTTTCGCGCGTCCTCGGGCGCAGCGGCTCTTCACGGTGCCGCTGGGCACCTCCAGCACCTGAGCTGCGTCTTCGACCGAATAGCCCATCATGTCGACGAGCACCAGGGCCGCGCGCTGGTCGGCGGGCAGCAGTTTCAGAGCGGCCGAAACCTCCATGGAGACCTCGCGCTCCACGGTCTGGTCGGGCAGCGGCGTCTCGCGCTCGGCGGCCTCGATGAGCTCGTCGTCGGCCACCGGCCGGACGGACTTGCGCCGCATGCGGTCGAGACAGGCGTTGACCACGATGCGGTGCAGCCAGGTGGTGACGGCGGCCTCGCCGCGGAACGTGGCGGCCTTGCGATAGGCGGAGACGAAGGCGTCCTGCACGGCGTCGGCGGCCTCGTCCGGGTCACCGAGCGTGCGCAGGGCGACCGCCCACATGCGGTCGCGGTGCCGTTTGACGATTTCGCTGAAGGCGTGAGGATCCCCGTTGATGTGCGCGGTCAGCAGGTCGGCGTCCGTGACCGCCGGCCGATCCGCTGGTGAAGGTGTCTCGGGTGGGGAGTTCACAAGAGAGTTTCCTGATTATGCCGATCCGGGAGAATGCACCACTACTTCATAGATGGTGCCATGAAACTTGCCCGCATCCGCCGGAACACGGGTAAACCAGATCAAAACGTACTGCCCGCTTGCGGCTTGATCAGGTTTCAACGTCGTCTTGCCCGAGGCGTCCTTCGCCGTCGCGACCGTCTTCAGCGAGCCGAGGTCGGGAGCGTCGCCCACCCGCAGCTCCACGCTCGCGCCCGAGTTGCCGGCCAGCGTCGCCACCACGTCGCTGACCTGCACGGACTTGCCCATGTCGAGCAGCAGGCCGACGCCCTTCTTGAGGTTGCCGAGCTCGGCGCTGGTGTAGCCCTCGGTCTCCCAGTAGGTGCTCGGCTTGCCGTCGATCGCCAGCCCGGCCTTGTCCGACTTCTCGTCGCCGTCGCCGAGCGGGTCGAAGCCCTTGGCCTTGGCCGGCTTGACCGTCTGCGCCGGCGCGGAGGAGGAGTTGGTGGCGCTCGGCGTGGTCTGCTGGGCCTCCGGCTCGGTGCCGCTGCCGAGGCTGCGGCCGATCGTCCACGCCCCCACGCCGACCGCGGCGATGACCAGCAGCACCACGATCGTCATGAGCACGCGGTTGAGCGCGCTGCCGCCGCCGCCCTGCTGCCGCCGCGGCATGGGCGGAGGCGCCACGGACGTGGCCTGCGTGCGGTGGGAGACGTCGAGGCCCTCGGTGTGCGAGGCGGAGGCCACGGCGGGCGTGCTCGGATAGGGGATCGGGATCGGCATCGGGCGGGCCACACCGGCCAGCGCCTCGGTGATCTCGGCGGGGCTGGACAGCGCGCCCTGGCCCTTGCGCGACTCCGGCAGGCAGGCCCGCACCGTGACGGTGTCGAGGTAGCCGGGCACGCCCGCGGTGACCTGGCGCGGCGTGCAGAAATGCCCGTCCGTCATGGGGGCGGCGGGCAGGCCGCCCTCCTCCTCGTCGCCGGGCCAGTGACCGGTCAGGCCCGCGTACAGCAGCCGGCCGAGGCCCTCGGCGTCGTCGAGCGCCGGCTGGTCGGTGGTCAGGCCGTACATCGCGGCGTCGACGGCCACGCCGAGCACCTTGACGGTGTTGCCGGTCGTCCACACCAGGTGGGCCGGGCGCAGGCACAGATGGTAGAGGCGGGCCTCGTGGGCGTGCGCCAGGGCCTCGGCGGCCTCGGCCACCAGCCCGGCCGCCCGCTCGGGCTCCAGCGGCCCGTTGGCCAGCAGGTCGGTCAGCGTCTCGCCGGTGACCCACTCGCTGACGACGTAGGCGTGCTTGTCGTCCTCGGCGGCGTCGAACACCTGGGTCAGGCGCGGGTCGGTGAGCCGGCTCGCCGCGCGGGCGGCCGTCACGACCTCGTGCACGCGCGGGAAGTCCGGCGCGAACGTGTGCACGGCCACCGGCCGCGCGAGGATCTCGTCGATGGCCTTCCACAGCGTCGCGCCGTCGGACTCGCTGACGCGGTCCTCAAGCCGGAAGCGCTCGGCGAGGCGGGTGCCGGGGGCGACGGCCGACGTGCTCACAGGCTCACTCCGCTAGGCCGATCGGACATGATTGGACTCACCCGCGTGGTGGTGTCCCACGAAGGCACGCTATGCCGGGTGGATCCGCCCACGCCCCTCCTGCTTCCATTCGCGCGTGTCGGGCTCCATCGTAGTGCCGAGATTCTTTACCGACCTACCCGTCTCGCGACCATCCCAACGATCGAGTTGACCTCCGGTATGCGCATTCTGTGAGCCACCCCGAGGTAGAGCACCAGTCCGAGCCCGCCGCCGACCGCCAGGACGATGAGCGAGTTGACGAAACGGAGACCGCCGAACGCCTCGGTGACCCCCCAGACGGCGGCCAGGGCCAGCACGGCTGTGGGCAGCGAGGCGAGGTACATCCGGGTCATCGCCATGCCGACCGTCCACCCGTCGAGCCCGCCCACCCGGCGGCCGGCCAGCGTCCAGGCGAGCAGCGCGCCCAGCCCGTACGCGATCGCGTACGCCAGCGCCAGCCCCATGACCGCGTACTCGGCCGGCAGCAGCAGGTAGAACACCACCATAAGCCCCGCGTTCACCGCCGTCGTCCCGGCGCCGACGTAGACCGGCGTGCGCGTGTCGCCGAAGCTGTAGAACACCCGCAGCAGGAGCTGGAAGATCGAGAACGGCACCAGCGCCAGCCCGTACACCTGCAGCACGTTGCCGATGTAGATGGCGTCGTAGACGCTGTTGGCGCCGTGGCCGTAGATCGGCACGGTGATCGCCGGCCCCAGCACCATGAGCAGCAGCGACATCGGCACCATCAGCGCGCAGATGAGCCGCACGCTGGAGCCGAACTCCTCGCGCACGTCGCCGAGCCGGCCCTCGCCGACCGCCCGGCTCATGCGCGGCAGCATGGCCGTGATGACCGAGACGCCGACGACGCCGTACGGGAGCTGGAAGAGCTGGAAGGCCAGCGTGTAGGGGCTGATGCCGTGGCCGGGCACCTGGTCGCCCGCCGAGGACGACAGGTTGGTGGTCAGCAGGAAGCCGAGCTGGGTGACGATGACGTAACCGATCGTCCAGACGCCGGCCTTGCCCATCTCGCCCAGCCGGGCGTTGCGCAGGTCGAAGCGGGGCACGAAGGAGAACCCGGCCCTGCGCAGCGCGACGATCAGCACCGCGGCCTGGGCCACGATGCCGGCCGTGGTGCCGAGCCCGAGCAGCGCCAGGTCGGCGGTCGTGACCGCGTCGATGTCGTCGCGCGCCTGGCTGACCAGCGCGTACATGACGAACACGCAGATCACGACCAGGTTGTTGACCACCGGCGCCCACATGGGGGCGCCGAACCTGTCACGGGTGTTGAGTATCGCGCCCGCGACCGCGCCGATGCCGAAGAAGGCGAGCTGCGGCAGGATGAACCTGGCCAGCATGACGCCGACCTCGTATTTCCTGCTGCCGGGCGCCCAGCCGGTGTAGAGGTCGATGAGCAGCGGCGCGGCGAGCACGGCCAGCACCGCGACGACGGTCAGCGCGACCGTCGCGAAGGTCAGCAGCCGCTGCTCGTAGGCCCGGCCGCCGTCGGGGTCCTGCTGCTGCGCCCGCACGATCATCGGCACCACGACACTGCTGAGGACGCCCAGCAGCAGCAGGTCGAGGATGCTGTACGGGATCGCGTACGCCGCGTTGTAGGAGTCGCCCAGCGCCGCCGTGCCGATGGCGTAGGCGAGCACCATGGTGCGTACGAACCCGGTGACCCGGGACACCATCGTCCCGGCCGCCATCAAGGCGCTGGCCCGCAGCATGCGGCTCATTCGGTCTCACTCTCCCGGTTTCCTGGCGGACCCCGCGCGCCTGCGCTCCGCCCTGCGCCGCAGCACCCGCGTGACCACGGCCGCCAGCATGACGGTGAGCCCCGCCCCCACGATCACCGAGGCGATGCCGGTGTAGCCGGTGGTGCGGATGGTGAGGCGTTGCGGCTTGCCGTAGGCCTTGCCCTCGGCGGTCCTGAGCTGGACGGTCACCGTGGCGTCGCCGCTGGTGCCCGGAGTGGCGTTCATCGGCACCTGGACCGTGCCGCTCTGCCCCGGGCCGATGGACAGCGGCTCCTCCTGCTGGAAGGTGACCTGCAGCAGTTTCTGGTCGTCGGAGCGCACGTCGATGAAGAGCCTGATCTCGGCGCCGCTGGAGTTCTTCACGCTGATGGGGACCACGCCGTTGCTGCCCGCCAGCGTGCGCGGCCGGTCGGGCCCGGCGCCGGTGATCTGGATGCGGTCCACGCGCTCGGTCACCGCCTTGCTCACCGCGTTGGTCACCGAGCGGCCCATGCGGGTGCTGTTGCGCCAGGCCGAGGAGGCGGCGCGCAGCACCGCGGCGTCGAACGTGGACTGCGTGCGCGTGGCCGTGATCAGGGCGGTGAGCTGGGCCCGCTCCGCGGTCTCCTTGACCGGCGCCAGGTATTTGCCGCTCAGCTCCTCGCGGCGGTTCTGGTCGGTGTAGGTCAGGCCGGCGCGCGGGACGGACGCCTTGCCCGGCTTGATCGACTCCAGCGTGGTCAGCTGCAGCCAGGGCAGCCGGCCCGCGGTCTTGAGCAGGCCGGTGACGAGCGCCGGGTTGGGGTCCCAGCGCCGCGACGGGGCCACGACGAGCGACCTCGGCAGGGTCTGGCCGGGCTCGGCGGCGATCATCGCGGTCTCGGCGATGAACCGCTGCGTGCTGAGCAGCAGGGACGTGCTGGTCTCCGGCTCGAACAGGCGGCTCAGCGCGGGGTCGGCGACCAGCGCGGTCACCGGGCCCCCGACCGCGTCGAGGGTCGCGGCCGCGTCGGGCGTGGCCGTGAGCTGCTGCGCCACGGGCAGGTTGGCGGAGTCGAGCAGGACCGTGTCGACCTTGTCGTCGCTGACCGAGAGCAGGTCGAGCGCGTCGGCGTCGAGCAGGCCACCGGCCGGCCAGTTGGTCGTCGTCCTGACGTCGCGGCCGAGCAGCTCCTTGGCCTTCCTGCCGCCGAGCGTGATCGCCCGGTTGGGCTGGTCGTCGAGGCCCTGGTGGGCGAGCGCGGTCAGGTCGGGGTCGGCGTACGGCACCGCGACGACGGGGGCGGCGGCGAGCGCGGTGCGCAGCTCCTGCAGCCACTGGCCGGCCGCGGGGGCGGCGGGCCGGCTCTGCTCGCCGTCCTTGGTCTTGACCTTGTAGCCCTTGACCATGGTGTTGAGGTCGTCGAGCAGCGAGGGGTCGACGAACCACGTCACGCTGCTGGGCGCGGACTGGGCGATGCGGAGCAGGTCGGCGAGGCGGCCCTTGCCGGCGATGGCCTGGCTCAGCTTGTCGTCGACGAACACGGGGTCGTCGGTGGCCCGGTGGGGCTGGTCGATGACCGGCAGGGCGACGGCCAGCCTGGTGCGCGGCAGCTTCTGCGGGGTCGGCGGCGCGTAGGTGAGGAAGGTGCGCTCGGCCTGGATCGGCACGCGGTATTGGGCCACGTCCACGGCGATCTTGTAGACGCCGAACTCGCGCAGGCCGAGCTGCACGGGCGTGGCCTGGATCTCCCAGCGGGCGGTGCCGCCGGCGGCGAGCGGCTGCAGGTCCATGTAGGAGTTGCGGGTGGAGACGTTGACCGGGAGCGTCGCGGTGCTCTGGTCGCTCATGTAGGCGTCCATGGCGGCGCGGTCCTGCAGCTTCAGCGCGTCGTAGCGGAGGCGCACCTGGAGGCCGGCCATGTCGGCGCCGGTGTCGTTGCGCACCGTGCCGCTGATCTTGATGACGTCGGTCGGGGAGCGCGGCACCGCGGGCGTGATGGCGGTGATGGCGACGGAGAGGGTCTGCCTGCTGGTCTGGACGCTCGTGGCAGCCGTGCTCGGCGCCGCCGCCAGGGTGGGGGCGAGCAACGCGGCGGACAGCACGGCGAGCAGCGCGGTCTTACGAATCACGCGGCTGCCCGGGCTGGAGTACGACGACGCACGCCCGCAATGGTACGGGCTCAGTGCCGCCGCGCGACCGCCGCACATGATCCTCTTGGCCCCGCCGGCCGGCGCCCGGCCGTCGTGCCTGGCAGGAGAGTCAGCAGGCCGGAGGACGCCTCAGGAAGCTCGTCCGCGCCAGCCGAGGGGCGCGGAAGGCGTACGATCTCATGATGGACCTGGCGCGCGAGGAGCCGGCGGTGGATCGCGAGGGCGTCCTTCATACAGACCTCCCGGCCTCGTCGCCATGGCCCCCGACGGTCCCTTGACCGACGGTAACCCGGATCTCATGTGGCCCGGGGGATATGTTCCGGATGACGAAGGACCGACCCGGCTGTGGTGGACTCAACTTTGACCGAAGGCCAGCGGCGGGCGATGAGCGACCTGTTCCGCAAGATCGCCCCGGTGGCCGACGAGCTCGGCCGCCTGTTCGCCGCGCAAGGGCACGAGCTGGCCCTGGTGGGCGGCCCGGTGCGGGACATCCTGCTCGGCCGGGTCGGCAACGACCTCGACCTCACCACCGACGCGCGCCCCGAGCGGGTGCTGGAGATCGTCCGTGACTGGGCCGACTCGGTGTGGACGATCGGCATCGACTTCGGCACCGTCGGCCTGCGCAAGGGCAACTGGCTGATCGAGATCACCACCTACCGCAGCGAGTCGTACGACCCCAAGTCGCGCAAGCCGGAGGTCATGTACGGCGAGACGCTGGAGGCCGACCTGGAGCGGCGCGACTTCGCGGTCAACGCGATGGCCGTGCGCCTGCCGGGGCACGAGTTCGTCGACCCCTACGGCGGGCTCGACGACCTGGCCGCGAAGGTGATGCGCACCCCCGGCCCGCCCGAGCGCTCGTTCGGCGACGACCCGCTGCGCATGCTGCGCGCGGCCAGGTTCGCCTCGCAGCTCGGCTTCTCCGTCGATCCCGCGGCGCTGGCGGCGATGACCGCGATGGCCGAGCGGATCGAGATCGTCTCCGCCGAGCGCATCCGCGACGAGCTGGACAAGCTGATCTGCGGCGCCGACCCCCGCGAGGGGCTGCGGCTGCTGGTCGAGACCGGCCTCGCCGCCCACGTGCTGCCCGAGCTGCCGAGGCTGCGCCTGGAGATCGACGAGCACCACCGCCACAAGGACGTCTACGAGCACACGCTGACCGTGCTCGACCAGGCCATCGCCCAGGAGGAGGACGGCAAGCCCGACCGCATCCTGCGCTGGGCGGCGCTCATGCACGACGTCGGCAAGCCCAAGACGCGCCGGCACGAGCCGGGCGGCCGGGTGTCGTTCCACCACCACGAGGTGGTCGGCGCCCAGATCACCAAGAAGCGCATGAGCGAGCTGAAGTTCCCCAAGGACGTCGTGGCCGACGTCTCCCGGCTGGTCGAGCTGCACCTGCGCTTCCACGGCTACGGCACCGGCGAGTGGACCGACAGCGCGGTGCGCCGCTACGTCCGCGACGCCGGCCCCCTGCTCTCCCGGCTGCACAAGCTGACGAGGGCCGACTGCACCACGCGCAACAAGCGCAAGGCGGCCGCCCTCTCGCGCACCTACGACCACCTGGAGGAGCGCATCGAGCGGCTGGCCGAGGAGGAGGAGCTGGCCAAGATCCGGCCCGAGCTCGACGGCAACGAGATCCAGCGGGTGCTGGGCGTCGGGCCGGGGCCGGTCGTGGGCATGGCCTACAAGTTCCTGCTCGACCTCAGGCTCGACAAGGGCGTGATCGGCAAGGAGGCCGCGACCGAGGCGCTGCTGGAGTGGGCCAGGTCAGCCGAGCTCGGCACGTGAGCGGGCGGCGATCGCCCGGTAGGCGAGCGCCGCGAGCGGATAGCCCGCCGCCATGATCGCCACCGCGAGGTACGACTTGCCGTCGGCGGGCAGGATGGCCGCCGACAGGGCCGCGGCGAGCACGTACATCCCGTTGAAGAGCATGTCGTAGAGGGAGAACGCGCGGCCGCGGTAGATGTCCTCGACGTCGCGCTGCACGGTGGTGTCGGCGCAGATCTTGACGCTCTGCCCGGCCACCCCCAGCACGAACCCGGCGGCGGCGAGGCCCCACTCCTGGAACGGCAGCACCAGCGCGGCGGTGAGCACGCCGGCCGCGGTCAGCGCGATCGGCACCCAGCGCTCGATGGTGAACCGCTCGGTCGCGTAGGGGGTGATGAGCACCGCCACGAAGTAGCCGGCGCCGGAGGTGGCCACGACGAGGCCGATGCCCTGGAGGGCGGCGTCGGGGTCGCCGTCGGTGAAGTAGTAGCGGTAGAGGATGATGCCGAGGGCGGTCGCCATGCCGTAGAAGAAGCGGTGGGCGGCCATCGCGCCCATCGTGCCGGCCGCGATCCGGTGGCCGAGCAGGTGCTTCGCGCCGTCGGCCAGGCCCGTCACGACGTTGCGGAGCGCCTCGCGGGCCTGCGGCCGGTCGGGGTCGGGCCAGGGGCCGAGCAGCATGCGGTCCATGCGGCGGGCGATCAGCGCGCTCAGCCCGAACACCACGCCGGAGACGACCAGCAGCACCGCGACGCCCGAGTCGTCGCCGCCGAACAGCGCGCGCAGCAGGAAGCCGACCCCCGCGCCGACGAACGTCACCACCGTGCCCGAGGTCGGCACCACGGCGTTGGCCGCGAGCAGCCGCTCGGTCGGCACGACGTGGGGGAGCGAGGCGCCGAGCGCGGCCAGGAAGAACCGGTTGACCGCGAGCACGCCCAGCGCCGCCACGTAGAAGACGGGGTCGGGCACGTCGGCCGCGACCAGCCAGGCGGCCACCAGCAGCAGCGCGCCGCGCGCCACGGGCGCGAGCACCAGGACCTGCCGCCGCGGCCACCGGTCGATGAACACGCCGACGAACGGCCCGAGAACGCTGTAGGGGAGCAGCAGCACCGCGAGCCCTGTCGCCACCTGCAACGCGGTGGTCTGGCTCTCGGGACTGAAGAACGCGAACCCGGCCACGGCGAACTGGAAGATCCCGTCGGAGAACTGGGAGACCAGCCGCGTGCCGAACAGGCGCCTGAAGTCTCTGCCGCGGGAGACCACGCGGAGATCGGCGACGAAGGACACGCCGTCAGCCTAGCCAAGCCCGCGCCGGCCCCGGCGCCCGAGAGGCGCCCGAGAGGCCGGAGCAACAGGCCGGAGCAACAGGCCGGTCCCGATGTTCCTCGTGGCGGCCGTCATTGCGTACGCTTCGAAGCGTGACGCCTGAGGAACACGTCGTGCTGGTAGACCGTGACGGCCGCGCGCTCGGCACCGCGCCCAAGACGTCGGTGCACGGGCCGGAGACGCCGCTTCACTTGGCGTTCTCCAGCTATGTCTTCGACGGCGAAGGCCGGGTGCTGCTCACCAGGCGGGCCGACCACAAGGTCACCTGGCCGGGGGTGTGGACCAACAGCTGCTGCGGCCACCCGCTGCCGGGCGAGGCGCTCGGCCGGGCCGTGGTGCGGCGGCTGGCGTACGAGCTGGGGCTCCGCGCCGCGGGCGCCGACCTGATGCTGCCCGGCTTCTCCTACCGCGCCGTCATGGCCAACGGCATCGTCGAGCACGAGCTCTGCCCGGTCTACCGGGTCGTCGTCGAGGGGCCGGCGGAGCCCAACCCGGAGGAGGTGGGGGAGACGATGTGGATGCCGTGGAAGGAGTTCGCCGAGGGGGCGCAGAACGGCCTGCTGGCGCTCTCGCCGTGGTGCCGGGAGCAGGTGCCGCTGCTCGCCGAGCTCGGCTCCGACCCGCTGACCTGGGAGCCGGCCTCCGCCGCCGAGCTGCCGCCGGCCGCCAGGGTCTGAGCGCGCGAACGGCGCCGCGTCCCTGGCGGGACGCGGCGCCGTTCCGGGGGTCAGGAGGTCAGCGCTCGACCTCGCCCCTGATGAACTTCTCGACGTACTCACGGGCCTCGTCGTCGGAGAACTGCTTCGGCGGCGACTTCATGAAGTAGGAGGAGGCCGACAGGATCGGCCCGCCGACGCCCCGGTCGAGGGCGATCTTGGCGGCGCGCACGGCGTCGATGATGATGCCGGCCGAGTTGGGGGAGTCCCAGACCTCCAGCTTGTACTCCAGGTTGAGCGGCGTGTCGCCGAAGGAGCGCCCCTCCAGCCGCACGTACGCCCACTTGCGGTCGTCCAGCCACGGCACGTGGTCCGACGGGCCGATGTGCACGTCGGCCTTGCCCATCTCGTGCGGGATCTGCGAGGTGACCGACTGCGTCTTGGAGATCTTCTTCGACTGGAGGCGGGTGCGCTCCAGCATGTTCATGAAGTCCATGTTGCCGCCGAAGTTGAGCTGGTACGTGCGCAGCAGCTCCACCCCGCGGTCCTCGAACAGTTTGGCCAGCACGCGGTGCGTGATGGTGGCGCCGACCTGCGACTTGATGTCGTCGCCGACGATCGGCACGCCCGCCTCGGTGAACTTCTCGGCCCACTCGGGGTCGGAGGCGATGAAGACCGGCAGCGCGTTGACGAAGGCGACCTTGGCGTCGAGGGCGCACTGCGCGTAGAAGCGGTCGGCCTCCTCGGAGCCCACCGGCAGGTAGGACACCAGGACGTCGACCTGGTTGTCGCGGAGGACCTGGACCACGTCGACCGGGGTCTCGTCGGACTCCTCGATGATCTCCCGGTAGAACTCGCCGAGGCCGTCGAAGGTGTGACCGCGCTGGACCGTCACCCCCAGGGGCGGCACGTCACAGATCTTGATCGTGTTGTTCTCGCTGGCGACGATCGCCTCGGAGAGGTCGCGACCGACCTTCTTGGCGTCCACGTCGAAGGCCGCGACGAACTCGACGTCGCCGACGTGGTAGTCGCCGAACTTCACGTGCATCAGGCCAGGGACCCGTGTGTCCGGGTCGGCGTCCTTGTAGTAGTGAACGCCCTGGACCAGCGACGACGCGCAGTTGCCGACACCGACAATGGCCACGCGAACCGAACCCATCGCACTCGCTCCCTTACTCATCAGTTGACGTGGTATCCCTCTCGGGCTCTTCCGAGGCCCGACGCTCCGTTGCGATCAGCTCGTTGAGCCAGCGCACCTCGCGCTCGACCGACTCGAGCCCATGACGCTGCAGTTCGAGCGTGTAACTGTCGAGACGCTCCCTCGTGCGCGCCAGCGCCGTCCGCACGGCGTCGAGCCGCTCCTCAAGCCGGCTACGGCGGCCTTCGAGAATGCGCAACCGCACCTCGGCCTCGGTGTGCCGGAAGAACGCGAAGTGCACACCGAAGCTCTCGTCCTCCCACGCGGAGGGCCCGGCCTGCGTCAGCAGCTCCTGCAGCCGTTCCTTCCCCTCGGCGGTCAGCCTGTAAACGATCTTTGAACGGCCGCCGACGATCGCGGTGGGAGCCGGCTGCTCCTCCGTGATGAGGCCGCGCGCCAGCAGTGATCGCAGACAGGGATACAGGGAGCCGTAGGAGAACGCGCGAAACATGCCCAGCAGGGCGTTGAGGCGTTTGCGCAGTTCATAGCCGTGGAGTGGCGTCTCGTGCAGCGACCCGAGCACGGCCAGTTCCAGGACCCTGCCTTGCCCGCCGGCCATGGGAACCGCCCTCCTCTCGCGTCGATGTATCGAGCCGATACATCCCCAGGATACGTCGCTCCGCTATATCGCGGCAATCCGCGAGTTTTCCAAGGCGTTGGGATGATCGGCTGAAACGCCGTAGTCTGGCGCTCATGTGGTCACAGCGAAGGGTGGTGGATTACGGCCTCGCGAAAAGGGCGGTCGTCCGCTCCCTGCGTTCCGGGCGAACCTCGCGCGGCGACGTCTGTGACGCACAGCCGTACCTCCTTCGCGCGGCGCGCCACTTCGGCGAGCCGACCGAACGTCTCTGCCCGGTGTGCGAGAGGGAGAACGTCACCCACGTGACCTATGTCTACGGCGATTCCCTCGGCTCGCATGCCGGACAGGCAAAGGCCGCTTCGGAACTCGCCGCCATGGCACATGATTACGATGAGTTCCGGGTGTACGTCGTCGAGGTCTGTCAGGGTTGTTCCTGGAACCACCTGACGGTTTCGTACGTCCTCGGGAACGGACCGCCTGAGCCCGCAGGCCAGGCGTGACGACACCACCGAGGGCGCCGAGGAACCTCACGCCCAACCGCCGCTTTTGTTCCGACGACAGTGCGAGGACGTGTGAGTAACAGCATGAATGAGGGATCGGCTCGCCCGGGGAGGCGCCGTCGCTCCACTTCATCCCGTTCTGTGCCCCAGGGTTCTCCACCTCAAACCGGCGAATCCTCCTGGAACCAGGCGCAGCCGCCGCGTCGTCCTGAAGCCGCGTACGAGCAGACGGGCGCGATGGCGGCCCAACAGTACGACGCGCAGCCCTACGACCCGCAGCCGCCCCGGCGCGAGCCCATGCCACCCCAGCGTGAGCCCATGCCGCCGCGGCGCGAGGACGTCCCACCGGGCGCCCCCGGGCGCGGCGACCAGCCGTCGGCGCGCCCCGGGCGCCGCTCCCGGCAGGAGCGCCCCGACACCCGCGCGGCGAGCAACCAGGAGACCGTGATCGCCGAGGGCCCGCGCCGCTCGCGCAGGCGCGCCCAGGGCGGCCCGCCCGAACCGCCGGGCCCGCCCGGCCCGCCCTCCGAGAAGGACGGCGGCGGCCGCGGCGGCTGGCGCCGGTTCCTGCCGAGCTGGAAGCTCCTCGTGGCCGGCTTCGTCGTCATCGCCGCCGGCCTGTTCGGCATGGTCATGGTCGCCTACGCCAACACGCAGGTGCCCACCGGCACCCAGGCCGACGCCATCGCCCAGCAGAGCACCATCTACTACGCCGACGGCAAGACCGAGATCGCCAGCCTGGGCAAGAAGCGCGAGATCGTGAAGCTGGCGCAGATGGCCCCGGCCGTCCGCGACGCCGCGATCGCCATCGAGAACCCGTCGTTCTACGAGGACTCCGGCATCTCGATCTCCGGCATGTTCCGCTCCATCTACATGACCGCGACCGGCCAGCAGCTCCAGGGCGCCTCGACCATCACCCAGCAGATGGCCCGCAACTACTACGACGGCCTCAGCCAGGAAGTGTCGATCAAGCGCAAGGTCAACGAGATCTTCGTCGCGGTCAAGCTCGACGAGACCCTGAGCAAGGACGAGATCCTCGAGCGCTACCTCAACACCGTCAACTTCGGCCGCGCGTACGGCGTCGAGGCCGCCGCCAAGGCGTACTTCGGCGCGAAGGCCACCGCCGCCAAGCTGACCCCCGCGCAGAGCGCCTACCTCGCCGCCCGCATCCAGCAGCCGGCCTGGTCCTCCGACGACCCCGCGCTGAAGAGCCGCTTCGACACCGTCGTCAAGTACATGGCGACGCAGTGGCCCGACAAGTACGGCACGCTGCCGCAGACCGCGAAGTTCCCGAAGACGGTCAAGGAGGGCTCCACCAACGAGATGGGGGGCCTCAAGGGCTACATGGTCAAGGTCGTGCTCGACGAGCTGCGCTCGCGCGGCCTCAGCGAGGACGAGGTCCGCAGTGGCGGCTTCCGCATCGTCTCGACCTTCGACCGCAAGCTCATGCTGGCCGCCAAGGAGGCGGTGACCAGCACCATGTCGTCGATGAACAAGGAATACCACGCCGGTCTCGCCGCGGTGGACCCGAGGAACGGCCGCGTCATCGCCTTCTACGGCGGCACCAACTACATCACCGACCCCTGGAACGAGCCCTTCCAGTCGAAGAAGCAGGCCGCCTCCGCGTTCAAGCCGTACGTGCTGGCCGCGTGGCTCCAGGCCGGCTACTCCCTCAAGAGCTACGTGCCGGGCAACGAGACGGTGCCGAAGGTCCTGCCCGGCCAGCAGCCGGGCGGCATCAAGAACAGCCACAACGTCGGCGTCGCGGTCGACGTCGTCAAGGCGACCGCGCAGTCGGTCAACACCGCGTTCGTGTCCATGGCGTACAAGCTGCCCGGCCAGCTCGACGAGGTGCGCAGCCTCGTCGAGGCGGCCGGGTTCGACCCCAAGGACATGAAGGCCGACATCGAGGAGCACCACTACCAGTTCGCCATCGGCAGCGCCCCGGTCACCCCGGTCGAGCAGGCCGCCGGCTACTCGATCTTCGCCAACGGCGGCAAGTACACCCGCTGGCACGTGGTCAAGGAGGTCAAGCAGGGCAACAAGGTGGTCTACGGCGAGCAGCGGGTCTCCAAGAACGTCATCGACGCCGGCGTGGCCGCCGACTCCACCGTGGCCATGCAGGAGGTGCTGCGCAGCGGCACCGCGGCCGGCAAGGGCCTCGGCAACCGTCCGGCCGCCGGCAAGACCGGCACCAACAACGACGAGAACGGCGCCTGGTTCGTCGGCTACACGCCGCAGATCTCCACCGCGGTCGGGTTCTACCGCGAGCAGTGCGTCACCAAGAGCGGCAAGGTCGTCCCGCCGCTGCACTCCAACTGCCCGATCACGCCCAAGGGCAAGGCGAGCAAGAAGTACGGCCCCGACAACCCCTACACCAGGCCGCGCGAGGTCTCGCTCGGCTTCGAGGGCGCCGGCCCGCCCACCATCGCCTGGCAGAAGTTCATGCTGGCCGCGCACGAGGGCAAGCCGATCGAGCAGTTCCCGCAGAAGTCCGACGTGGGCCTGCCGGAGAACATCGTGCCGAGCCCGACGCCCACGCCGACCCCGACGGCGGACGACGACCCGTTCGGCGGCGACGACCCCTTCGGCGACGAGGACCCGGGCAACGGCCGGCAGGACTGCCTGGTCCCGCCGTGCAACGACCAGGGCCCCGGCAACGACGACAACTTCGGCATCAACGACGACGGCGGCGCCGACCCCAACCTCGGTGACAACGACGGGTTCGGCGGGCCCGGCGGCTTCGGCGGCGCGCTCGCGCCCGCCCCGCGGCCCTCGGGACGAGAGGGCTGGTGATCAGCGTCGTGGCACGCGTCCCCCTGGCGGCGCGTGCCGTCCCCTACCTGCCCCTGGGGCTGATCGCGGCCCTGGGGGCGAGCCTCGCGTACGTCGTGCGCCTGCCCTGCCGCACCGGCGGCTGGAACGACCAGGTCACCACGTACACGAACTTCTGCTACACCGACATCTACCCGCTGTTCTTCGACCGCGGCCTGTCCACCCAGAACCCCTACTTCGCCCAGGTGCCGTTCGACAAGCAGGTCGAGTACCCGGTGGTGCTGGGCGAGGTCATGCAGGTGATCAGCTGGGTCGTCCGGTGGGTGGAGGACGACGTGGTCGGGCAGGCGGTCAAGTTCTACGACCTGACCGTGGTGCTGCTCGGCGCCTGCCTGGTGATCGGCGTGCTGCTGATGGCCGCCGTGGCCGGGCCCACCCGCCGCTGGGACGCGCTCTGGTACGCGATCTCGCCGGCCGTGGTGCTGGCCGCGTACATCAACTGGGACCTCGTCGCGGGCGCGTTGTCGATGGGCATGCTGCTGGCCTGGGCGCGTCAGCGGCAGGTGCTCGCCGGCGTGCTGCTGGGGCTGGCGATCGCCACGAAGTTCTACCCGCTGATGTTCGCAGGGGCGCTGTTCCTGCTGACCGTGCGCACCGCGAAGTGGCGGCCGTTCCTGGTCACGATGGGCTCGGCGGCGGGCGCGTGGCTCGTGGTCAACCTGCCGTTCATGCTCCTCGCGTGGGAGGGCTGGCGCCGGTTCTACGTCTTCTCCGCCGAGCGCGGGGTCGACTGGGGGTCGCCGTGGCTGTTCTTCCAGACCAAGGGCTGGCACATCCTCGGCGACACGGACGTGAGCACGCTCGGCATGGTGTCGCTGGCGCTCATGTGCGCGGGCATCGCGGTGCTCGCGGTGGCCGCGCCGCGCCGGCCGCGGCTCGCGCAGCTCTGCTTCCTGGCGCTGGCCGCGTTCATGATGACGAACAAGGTGTGGTCGCCGCAGTTCGTGCTGTGGCTGGTGCCGTTCGCGGTGCTGGCGCGGCCCAACTGGAAGCCGCTGGCGCTGTGGCAGCTCGCCGAGCTGTGGTATTTCGCCGCGATCTGGCTCTATCTGCTCGCGCAGCCGCCGCTCGACCGGGACGATCTGGGCATCGGCGACGACACCTACTTCACGGCCGTCTGGGGGCGGATCATCACCATCGCCATCATGATGGCGTTCGTGGTACGCGACATCCTGCGGCCCGAGAAGGACGTGGTCCGGCAGGCGGACCTCGACGACCAGACGGGCGGGGTCTTCGCCGGCGCGCCTGACCGGTTCACCCTGGCCACCGTCCTGCGATGATCACTCGCGCCGCCGCGCGGGACGCGCTGCTGCTCTGGTTCGGCTCGCGGGCCGGGCTGCTGGTGGCGACGCTGCTCGGCGCGTCGTTCGCCGGCTACGCCGAGCGGTGGCGCAAGTGGGACGCCGGCCTGTTCGTCACCCTCGCCCAGTACGGCTACGACGGCGAGCCCGGCCGCCCCGACGACGGGCTGCCCGCTTTCTTCCCCGGTTTCCCGGCCGCGCTGCGCGTGGTGCACCTCGTCGTGCCCGACTGGGAGACGGCCGGGCTGCTGATCTCGCTGGTCGCGGGCGCGGTCGCGATGGTGGCGCTGGCCCGGCTGGCCGAGCTGGAGGGCGCCGACGGGTGGATGGCGGTGGCGGCGCTGCTGACCTTCCCGCTGGCGGTGTTCCTGTCGGCGGGCTACAGCGAGTCGTTGTTCCTGGCCTTCGCGATCCCGGCGTGGCTGGCCGCCCGGCAGGGCCGCTGGGCGGCGGCGGCGCCGCTCGCGGCGGGGGCGTCGATGGTGCGGATCACCGGGTTGTTCCTGGCGGTGGCGCTGGTCGTGGAGTTCGTGACCCGGCGGGAGTCGCCGCGGCGGGCGGGATGGCTGGTGGTGCCCTTCCTGCCGCTGGTGGCGTACTCGTTCTACCACTACTCCCGCTCGGGCGACTGGCTGGCGTGGAAGCACGCGCAGGAGGCCGGGTGGGGCAGGGAGTTCGTCTGGCCGTGGGAGGCGTGGCAGTCGACGTGGGGCACGGCCATGGGCGGCGACGAGAACGCGGTGGCCTTCCGCATGGAGATCGCCGGCGCCGTGGTGGCGGTCGCCGTGCTGGTGTGGCTGCTCGCGCTGCGCCGGTGGAGCGAGCTGGTCTACACGGGGGCGCAGGCGGGGGCGCTGATGACGTCGGCGTACTACCTGTCGATCCCGCGTTCGCTGCTGCTGTGGTTCCCGCTGTGGGTGCTCGTGGCGAAGGTGGCGACCGGGCGGCGATGGGTGATCGCGCTGTACGTGATGGTGTGCGGGCCGCTCATGCTGCTGAACACGATGCGTTTTCTCAGCGGCGCGTGGGCGGGCTGAAACCTCTACCCGTTTCTCCGTCTCGGTAATCCAGGGAAGTTATCCACAGCCTGTGTGTAAAGATCACAGGTTCTTCCTCAGGAACGCGATGTCGTCCGCCTGGCCGTCGCCCGGCGTCTCCACCACCACCGGCGCGCCGGCCGCCCGGCAGACCGCCAGGATCAGCTCCGGGTCGATCCTGCCCTGACCGAGGTTGGCGTGCCGGTCGGCGCCGGAGCCGAACTCGTCGCGGGAGTCGTTGCAGTGGACGAGGTCGATCCGGCCGGTGATGGCCTTGACCCGCTCGACCAGGCCGACCAGCTCCTCGCCGCCCGCGTGCGCGTGGCAGGTGTCGAGGCAGAAGCCGACGTCGAAGCCGTCGAGGGCGTCCCAGAGCCGGCCGATGCGCTCCAGCGTGCGGGCCATGGCGTTGCCGCCGCCCGCGGTGTTCTCGATCAGCACGGGGATCGGGCACTCCATGCGCTCGAACACCTTGCGCCAGTTGTCGAAGCCCGTCTGCGGGTCGTCGCTCTTGTTGACGTGCCCGCCGTGCACCACCAGGCCCTTCGCGCCCAGCCCCGCGGCGGCCTTGAGATGCTGCTCCAGCAGCTTGCGGCTGGGGATCCTGATGCGGTTGTTGGTGGTCGCCACGTTGATCAGGTAGGGGGCGTGGATGTAGACGTCGACGCCTTCGACCGGCTTGGCGGGCAGCACCGGCTTGGCGTAGCCCTGCGGATCGCCGAGGAAGAACTGGACCACCTCCGCGCCGATCTCCGCGGCCCGGGCGGCCGGGTCGTCCTGATCGACATGAGCTCCGATGCGCACCATGTCACCGAGCTTATCCGTTTGGTGCACGCGCGAGAGGGCAGTCGCCAAGGGCCCCCTACGCGAGGAGAATCGATATGTCGAGGTGGCGCTTACGTGCGCTGATCGTCTTGGTCTACGTGATCATCGGCATCTACGTGGCCTGGGTCTACGACTACATCACGCCCGGTCTGCTCAGGGATCTCGCCGAGGCGTTGCTGGCGGTGTTCCTCTGGTTCCTGGTCCTGCTGGGGATCGACCTGCACATCGGTTGAGCGACATAGCACCAGCGGCACAGCACAACGGCCCCGGTGGAACCGGGGCCGTCGCCTTGCGAAGTGATCATTAGGGGAGGAACCCGCCGTGGGCGATGCCGAGCGCCGCCCCCACGAACGAGGCGACCAGGCCGATGATGTTGAGCGAGCGCTGCGGCGTCGTGATCGAGATGTACTGGGAGAACATGCCGACGCCGAAGCCGAGCAGGCCGGCCCAGGACGACACGACGTGCGCGGCCGGCCAGAACGTCGAGACGAAGGCCACGACGCCCAGCAGCAGCGTGGTCACGGCGAGGATGTTCTCGGTGGGATGCGACATCCCGTCGCTGTTGAGCGTGAGCCTGAACCGCTCCCCTTGGGAGGGCTGAAGCACATGTGGCACTGCCACCACCCCCTTGTCTGCTTAGGGGCCTTCCCATGTACCGGTGGCTGGTAACCTGGGACACGCTGCGTTGTGATGGATGATCCGTCACCCCGGCGACGCCGAAAGGGGCGTCCCCGGTTCATGCGTCAGCATCCTCCTGTCACGGCAGAGTGTCGTGACCGCAAAAGTCCAGAGGAGGTCGGAGTCCGCATGCGTCGTTACGAAGTAATGGTCATCCTGGACCCTTCGCTCGACGAGCGCACTGTCGCGCCGTCCCTTGACCAGTTCCTCACCGTGGTCCGCAACGACGGCGGCACCGTGGAGAAGGTCGACGTCTGGGGCCGCCGCCGGCTCGCCTACGACATCGACAAGAAGTCGGAAGGCATCTACGCCGTCATCGACCTGTCCGCGGAGCCCGCGACGGTCAAGGAGCTCGACCGGCAGATGAACCTCAACGAGGGCATCCTGCGCACGAAGGTGCTCCGCCCCGACGTGCACTGACTGCCGACTTTTTGTCGGGAGGCAGCCGTAGTCTGAGCCGTAACCCAAGAAGAGGCGTGCAGGAAGGCGAGCGCAAGCCATGGCAGCAGGCGACACCGTAATCACCATCGTCGGCAACCTCGTCGACGACCCCGAGCTGCGCTTCACCCCGACGGGGCAAGCGGTGGCTCGTTTCCGCGTCGCGTCCACTCCGCGGTTCATGGACCGCCAGACCAACGAGTGGAAGGACGGCGAAAGCCTCTTCCTGACCTGCAACGTGTGGCGGCAGGCGGCGGAGAACGCCGCCGAGAGCCTCCAGCGCGGCATGCGGGTCATCGTGCAGGGGCGGCTCAAGCAGCGGTCCTACGAGACCAAGGAAGGCGAGAAGCGCACCGTCTACGAGGTCGAGGTCGACGAGGTCGGCCCGTCTCTGCGCAACGCCACCGCCAAGGTCAACCGCACCTCCCGTCAGGGCGGCGGCGGTGGCGGCTTCGGCGGCGGCCCGGCCGACGACCCGTGGGCCTCCGCGACCCCGGCCCCGCCGCAGGGCGGCGGCGGCTTCGGTGGTGGCGGTGGCGGCGGCTACGGCGGCGGCCAGCAGAGCGGCGGCGGCTTCGGCGGCGGCAACGACTTCAGCGACGAGCCTCCCTTCTGATCCCTGTCCATACAGTCCGAGACCATTCCCGCCCCGAAGGCGGGGCTCTGAGAGGAGCACCACGATGGCCAAGCCGGCACTGCGCAAGCCCAAGAAGAAGGTTTGCCTGTTCTGCCACGACAAGATCTCCTACGTCGACTACAAGGACACGGCCCTGCTGCGGAAGTTCATCTCCGACCGTGGCAAGATCCGTGCGCGCCGGGTGACGGGCAACTGCACCCAGCACCAGCGCGACGTCGCCACCGCGATCAAGAACGCCCGTGAGGTGGCTCTGCTGCCCTACACGAGCACCGCGCGCTAAGGAGGTTCTGTCGACATGAAGCTCATCCTCACCAACGAGGTCTCCGGCCTCGGTGCCCCTGGCGACGTCGTCGAGGTCAAGGACGGCTACGGCCGTAACTACCTCATTCCCCGCGGCTACGCCATGCGCTGGACGCGCGGCGCCGAGAAGCAGATCGAGACCATCCGCAAGGCTCGCGACGCCCGCGAGATCCGTGACCTCGGCACCGCCAAGGAGGTCGCCGGCCAGCTCGGCGCGCTCAAGGTGCGCCTGGCCACCCGCGCGGGCGACTCCGGCCGCCTGTTCGGCTCGGTCACCACGGGCGACGTCGCCGACGCCGTCAAGGCCGCCGGCGGGCCCGTGCTCGACCGCCGCCGCATCGAGATCGTCAACCCGATCAAGAGCGTCGGCTCGCACCGCATCACCGTGAAGCTGCACCCCGAGGTGTCGGCTTCGCTGGACGTCGAGGTCGTCGCCGGCTGAGCCGGCCCCGACGAAGCCCCTCACCCTGCGGTGGGGGGCTTTTTCCTGCTCCCGTACACTTCTTTCGATTCCCCGGTACGTTCCCCCTGGAGGCTTGGCCATGGCCCGTCCCCTCATGCTCCTCGCGCTGGCCGTGGCGCTCGTCGGCTGCGCACCCGTGGACGAGCCGGCGGCCACCGCCTCCTCGGCCCCGGCCGCGTCCAGCGCCTCCACGGCGTGCACGAAGGAGCAGCTCACCCTCGTCAAGGCGGGCAAGCTGACGATCGGCACCGACAAGCCCGCCTACGAGCCGTGGTTCAAGGACGACGACCCGAGCAACGGCCAGGGCTTCGAGAGCGCGGTGGCCTTCGCCGTCGCCGGCGAGCTGGGCTTCGACCGCAGCGAGATCGAGTGGGCCACGGTCAAGTTCGACTCGGCGTTCGCGCCGGGCGAGAAGACCTTCGACTTCGACATCAACCAGGTGTCGATCACCGCCGACCGGGCCAAGGTCGTCGACTTCAGCAACGGCTACTACACGGTCAAGCAGGCCGTGGTGGCGCTCAAGGGCGGCAAGTACGCCTCCGCCAAGACCGTCGCCGAGCTGCGGGACGCCAAGATCGGCGTACAGGTGGGCACCACGTCCTTCGACGCCGTCAAGAACGTGATCAAGCCGTCGGCCGACCCCAACGTCTACAGCGAGCAGATCGACGCGGTCAACGGGCTGAAGAACAAGCAGGTGGACGCACTCGTCGTGGACCTGCCGACGGCCTTCTACGTGACGGCGGCGCAGGTCGAGGACTCCCAGATCGTCGGCCAGTTCAGCGCGACGGGCGGCACGCCGGAGGAGTTCGGCCTGGTCATGGAGAAGGGCAGCGCGCTCAAGCCGTGCGTGGACAAGGCCGTGGACGCGCTGAAGTCCAAGGGTGAGCTGGCCAAGATCGAGCAGGAGTGGCTGGGCTCGGCGGTGGGCGCGCCCGAGCTCTCATGAGCGACCGGATCAGCCCCGTGGAGGGCCCGGGCGACTGGATCAGCCCCGTGGAGGGCCCGGGCGACTGGGTCAAGAGCGAGCGGCAGCACGAGCGGGAGCGGGCCCGCCGGTCCCACGGGCGCCGCTCGGCCTCGATCGCGACGGTCTCGACGGTCGTGTTCCTCGCGCTCGTGGTGTGGGCGATCACCAGCTCGCCCGGCTGGCCCCGGGTGGCGGAGACCTTCTTCGACGGCGAGGAGTTCGTCCACGCGCTGCCCGACGTGCTGAAGGGGTTCCTGCTCAACGTCAAGATGTTCCTCGTCACTGAGGTGCTGGTCCTCGTCATCGGCCTGCTCGTGGCGCTGGCGAGGGGCATCAAGAAGCCGGCGTTCTTCCCGATCAGGGCGCTCGCCACGCTCTACACCGACGTCTTCCGCGGCGTGCCGACGATCCTGGTGGTCTACCTGATCGGGTTCGGGCTGCCGGCGCTGCGGCTGCAGGGCATCCCCTCGGACCTGGTGACGCTGGGGATCATCGCGCTGACGTTGTCGTACGGCGCGTACGTGGCCGAGGTGTTCCGCTCCGGCATCGAGTCGGTCCATCCGAGCCAGGTCGCCGCGGCGCGCTCGCTCGGGCTGAGCCACGCCAAGACCATGCGCTTCGTGGTGCTGCCGCAGGCCACCCGCCGGGTGGTGCCGCCGCTGCTCAACGACTTCGTCTCGCTGCAGAAGGACACCGCGCTGGTGGCCGTCATCGGGCCGCTGGAGGCGCTCAGGCAGGCGCAGATCCACGTCGCCCACAGCTTCAAGTACGCCCCCTACCTGGGAGCGGCGCTGCTGTTCCTGCTGCTGACCATCCCGCTGGCCCGGTTCACCGACCACCTGGCCGCGCGGGCGAGGAGGAGGCGCGGAGCATGAGCCTGCTGAGCATCGACGGGGTGTGGAAGCACTTCCACGGGCAGAGCGTCCTGCGGGGCATCGACCTGGAGGTGAACGCCCACGAGGTGGTGAGCCTCATCGGCGCCTCGGGCTCGGGGAAGTCGACGCTGCTGCGCTGCGTCAACCTGCTGGAGACGGTGGACGACGGCGTGATCCTGCTCGACGGCCAGGACATCACCGACCCCCGGGCCGACGTGGACGACGTGCGCAAGCGGATCGGCATCGTCTTCCAGTCGTTCAACCTGTTCCCGCACATGACCGTGCTGGACAACATCACGCTCGCCCCCCGCCAGGTGCACCGCGTGGCCAAGGCGCAGGCGCAGGAGCAGGCGCACGAGCTGCTGGCGCGGTTCGGGCTGCAGGGCAAGGCGCGGGCCTACCCCGACCAGCTCTCCGGCGGACAGCAGCAGCGGGTGGCGATCATCCGCGCGCTCGCCACCCAGCCCAGGCTGATGCTGCTGGACGAGGTCACCTCGGCGCTCGACCCGCAGCTCGTGGTGGAGGTGCTGACGATCATCAGGGAGCTGAAGGACTCCGGCATGACGATGATCCTCACCACGCACGAGATGGGCTTCTGCCGCGACATCTCCGACACGGTGTGCTTCCTGGACGGCGGGGTGCTCGTCGAGAAGGGGCCGCCCGAGCAGCTCTTCGAGGCACCGGAGCACCCGAGGACCAGGGAGTTCCTGCGGAGCGTGGTGGACTCGGGCCGCTTCTAGCGCCGGTGCCGCCCGCCGCTGCGCACGGGCACCGGCGCGGCCGGGCGGGCGAGCACGCTGTGCCGGCGACCATAGGCGAGGTAGACCGCCAGCCCGAACGCCATCCACAACGCGAACCACACCCAGGTGAGCAGCCGCAGGTTCACCATGAGCCAGAACGTGGCCACCAGCGACAGCGCGGGCACCACCGGCGACAGCGGCACCCGGAACCCGCGCTCCAGGTGCGGCATGCGCCGCCGCATCACGATCACCCCGGCCGCCACGAACCCGAAGGCGAACAGCGTCCCCAGCACGACGAGCTCCTGCAGCGTGAGCACCGGCACGAACTCCGCCAGCACGATCGCGACGCCCCCGATCACCAGGGTCACCCGCGAGGGCGTGTGGTAGCGGCGGCTGACCGCGGCGAGACCGCGCGGGATGAGCCCGTCGCGGGCCATCGAGAACAGCACCCGCGTCTGCCCCACGATCAGCACCAGGATCACGGTGGTCAGCCCGAGCAGCGCGCCGGCGTCGATGACGTGCGCCATCCAGCCCTCGCCCGCCGCCCGGAACGCGCTGGCCAGCGGCGCGTCCACCGAGATCTTCGTGTACGACACCATGCCCACCATGACCAGCGCCACCGCCACGTACACGACGGTGGCGAGGACCAGGCTGCGGATCATGCCCTTCGGCACCGCCCGAGGGGCGTTCACGGTCTCCTCGGCCGCGGTCGCCACGACGTCGAAGCCGATGTAGGCGAAGGCGATGGCCGAGGCCGCCGAGAAGATCCCGAACCAGCCGAAGGCGTGGCTCTCGCCCACGACGATCTCCAGCACGGTCGCGGGAGCGGTCGTGAGCGTCTCCGGCGGGACGTGGAAGTCGCCGAAGTTGCGGGCGTCCACATGCGGCAGGCCCACGACGATGACCGCGCCGATCGCCAGCAGCTTGGCCGCCACCATGACCCACAGCGCGCGCAGCCCGACCCTGGCGCTGAGCGCCACCACGCCGGTGAGCGGCACCAGGATCGCCAGGACGAGCAGGTCGGCGGCCAGGCCGGGGGCTGAGAGCCGGACGCCGGCGTTCGCCAGCGCGCCGACCGCGATCTCGCCCCACGCGCGGGCCACGACGGCGGCCGCGAGCTGCAGCTCCAGGATCAGCGCCCAGCCGATGACCCAGGCCCAGACCTCGCCGAAGATGACGTAGGTGAAGGTGTAGGCGCTGCCCGAGGCCGGGATCGTGGACGACAGCTCGGCGTAGCAGAGGCAGGCCAGCAGGCACGCGATGCCCGCGATCATGAAGGAGAGGATGACGCCGGGCCCGGCCGCGGTCGCGGCCTGCCGTCCGGCCACGGAGAAGATGCCGGCGCCGATCATCACGCCGAGGCCGAGCACGACGAGGTCGGCCGGCCGGTAGACCTCGGCCAGGCTGTGCCGGGCGCCGGTGCGTAACCCGGTGGCCGCGGAGGGCGGCAGTCGTCGCAAGATACTGGACAAGGAACACCCCGCTCAGGGAACGCTCCGACTCTGTCTCACCACTTGGACAACAGCAAGCACGAGACGATTACGCCCCGGTCACCAGCCAGGCGGTGCCCGCCGCCCGCCGGGTGAGGGTGACGAGCCGGGCGATCATCCACACCCCGAGCGCGCACCACAGCGCGACCACGCCGAGCCCGGCGGCGAGGAAGGCGGCGGGCAGGTACGCCAGCGTCGTCCACACCCCCGCCCACGCCAGGTAGCGCTGGTCGCCCGCGCCGATGAGCACCCCGTCCAGCACGAACACGATCCCGCACACCGGCTGGAACAGCGCCACCGGCCACAGCAGCGCCAGCAGCAGCCCGGTCACCTGCGGATCGGCGTCGAACAGCCCGGGCACGAGCGGGCGCGCGGCCAGCACCAGCAGCCCGAGCACCGCGCCCGACCAGAGGCCCCACTGGACCATGCGCCGGGTCGCCGCCCTGGTGGCGGCGACGTCCCCGGCGCCGAGCGAGCGGCCGGTGATGGCCTGTCCCGCGATGGCGATGGCGTCGAGGGCGAAGGCGAGCAGCGTCCACACCTGGGTGGCGATGGCGTACGCGGCCAGCTCGGCCTGGCCCATCCTGGTGGCGATCATCGTGGCGGCCACCAGCACGACGCGCAGGCACACGGTGCGGACGAGGAGGGCGAGCCCGGCCGTCCCCGCCTGCCTGACGCCCGCCACGTTCGGGACGAGCGAGGTGCCGAGCCGCCGCGCGCCCCGCGCCACCACGACGAGGTAGACGGCCGCGCCGAGCGTCTGCGCCAGCACCGTGCCCCACGCCGACCCGGCGATGCCCCAGCCGAGCCCCAGCACGAACCAGGCGTTCAGCGCCGCGTTGAGCGCGAACGAGCCGACGGCCACGGCCAGGGGCGTGACCGTGTCCTGGAGCCCGCGCAGCACGCCTGTGCCGGCCAGCACGACCAGCATCCCCGGCGCGCCGAACAGGCTGATCCGCAGGTACGTCACCGCCTCGGCGGACTGCCCTGGGTCCGCGCCGAACAGGCTCACCACGGCCGGGGCGAGCGGCCACACGACCGCGATCAGCACCACACCGATGGCGAGGGCCAGCCAGACGCCGTCCACGCCGCTGCGCATCGCCCGGTCGTGCCGGCCCGCCCCGGTCTGGCGGGCGACGGAGGCCGTGGTGCCGTAGGCGAGGAAGACGCACAGGTTCATGAGCGTCGCGAGGACGGCGCCCGCCACGCCCAGAGCGCCCACCGCCGTGGTGCCGAGGCCGTGGCCCACGATGGCGTAGTCGGCGAGCAGGAAGAGCGGCTCGGCCACCAGCGCGCCGAACGCCGGGACCGCCAGCCGGAGAATCTCCCTGTCTCGGGACGTAATGGGCATTCATCCATTATGCCCATTACACGACATGCGGCGCCAACTTTCTTTCCTCCACAGCCGGTGGACAGTGTTTCCGCAGGTCAGAGCGCCATCGACAGAAATCCCCAGAAGTTATCCCCAGGCGTCATCCACAGGCATTTCACATGTTGGGGGCAGTCGTACACAGCTTGACCACAGGGTTGTCCACAGGCCACGTTGGCGTCCGGTCCCCAGGTCCGGGAAACTGTCAGACCGGTCGGCTACAAGTGGGGGTGGTGCGACCGCCTGCAAGGCTGTTCGAGGGGGCGCGGTGAGCATTGACGAAGAGGTCCCGGCGGGGCCCGGTTTCGAGCGCACGCCGCCGCACAACATCGAGGCGGAGCAGTCGGTCCTCGGCGGCATGCTGCTGTCCAAGGACGCCATCGCCGACGTGGTCGAGATCATCCGCGCCGACGACTTCTACCGCCCCGCCCACCAGATGGTCTACGAGGTCATCACCGACCTCTACGGCCGCGGCGAGCCCGCCGACGCCGTCACCGTCTTCGACGAGCTGCAGAAGCGCGGCGAGATGGCCCGCGTGGGCGGCGCCGCCTACCTCCACACGCTCACGGCCGTCGTCCCCACGGCCGCCAACGCCGGCTACTACGCCAAGATCGTCCGCGAGCAGGCCATCCTCCGCCGCCTCATCGAGGCCGGCACCCGCATCGTCTCCTACGGCTACGGCGGCCAGAACGAAGAGGTCGACGACCTCGTCGACCGCGCCCAGGCCGAGATCTACAAGGTCACCGAGCGCCGCACCTCCGAGGACTACGCGCCCCTGGCCGACATCATGCCCGGCGCCCTCGACGAGCTGGAGGCCATCGGCAGCCGCGGCGGCCAGATGGTCGGCGTGCCGACCGGCTTCCACGACCTCGACCAGCTCACCAACGGCCTCCACCCCGGCCAGATGATCGTCGTCGCCGCCCGCCCCGCGATCGGCAAGGCTCTGGCGCTCGACACGCCGCTGCCCACGCCCGACGGATGGACGACCATGGGTGACGTCAAGGTGGGTGACCGGCTGATCGGTGCGGACGGCAGGCCAACCAGGATCGTGGCGGCCACCGAGGTGATGCACGACCGTCCCTGCTACGAGGTGGAGTTCAGCGACGGCACCGTGATCGTCGCGGATGCCCGGCATCAGTGGCGCACCCTCACCCGTGCCGCACGCAAGCACCGCCGGAGTGGCCCTGCCTACCACTGGGCCCCGGAGGCCGTCGAGAAGGTCAGGATCGCCTACGAGGCCGCGCTCGGCGACCAGGAGAGGCTGGTCACGCATCAGGAGGCGCTTCAGCTCGTGGGGGAGGAGTTCCGCCATGTCCTGCACGTCGTGCAAGGGCAGGTGGGCACGGCGGGCGAAGTGGTCGCCGCCGTCGGCGGCGCATCGCGCGGCCGTGAGTGGCGCACTCCCGCCTACCGGGCGGTGGACCTCTTCGCCGCCCTGCATGCCAGGGTCACCACGCCCGAGAACGCCGCCATCACGGGGGTGTCCCGCGAGACGGTCACCACCGAGGAGATCGCCGCCACCCTGCGCACCACCGATGGGCGGCCGAACCATGCGGTGGCGGTGACCGCGCCGTTCGACCTCGACGAGCGCGAACTGCCGCTGGCGCCGTACGCGCTCGGCATCTGCCTGGGCGACGGCCACGGCGCGAGCGCCCGCGTCAGCACGGCCGATCCGGAGATCATCGCCAACCTTGAAGCCGAAGGCCTGTGCGTCACGCGGGTGGGCGTGCAGGGCATCCTCCGTGCTCTGGGCGTGCTGCACGACAAGCACATTCCCCCCGCCTACCTTCGTGCTTCGGAGGGGCAGCGGCGCGCCCTGCTGGCCGGGCTGCTTGATTCGGACGGTCAAGTCAACGCCGGAGGCCGGATCCAGTTCGCCGTGACCAACCGCCGGCTGGCCGCCGACGTCCACGAACTGATCCTCAGCCTCGGCTACACGGCCACCATGCGGACCAGGCAGGTCAGAGAGGGAAGCGCAGATTCCGCCACGCTCCACATGATCGAGTTCACGGCGTCGGACAAACTCTTCCGCCTGTCTCGCAAGGCCCTACGGCAGACCGGCGAAGCTCGTCCCGGCGCCAGGCTCCGCTACATCGTGGACGTGCGCAAGATCGCGAGCAGGCCGGTTCGCTGTGTCCAGGTGGACAACGACGACCACATGTACCTTGCCGGCCGCACCTGCATCCCCACGCACAACAGCACCCTTGGTCTGGATTTCGCCCGGTCTGCGGCGATCAAGAATGGCATGACCACCGTCATCTTCTCGCTGGAGATGTCGCGCAACGAGATCACCATGCGACTGCTGTCCGCCGAGGCCCGGGTCGGGCTGCACGCCATGCGCTCCGGCATGATGAGCGACGACGACTGGACCCGCCTGGCCCGGCGGATGAGCGAGGTGGCCGAGGCGCCGCTGTTCATCGACGACTCGCCCAACATGTCCATGATGGAGATCCGGGCCAAGTGCCGCCGGCTCAAACAGCGCAACGACCTCAGGTTCGTCGTCATCGACTACCTCCAGCTGATGAGCTCGCCGAAGAAGACCGAGAGCCGCCAGAACGAGGTGTCGGAGATCTCCCGTGCCATCAAGCTCCTGGCCAAGGAGCTGGAGGTGCCGGTCATCGCGATCTCCCAGCTCAACCGTGGCCCCGAGCAGCGCACCGACAAGCGCCCCCAGGTGAGCGACCTGCGCGAGTCCGGCTGCCTCACCGCCGACACCCGCGTGCTGCGCGCGGACACGGGGGCGGAGGTGTCGCTGGGCGAGCTGCTGGAGTCCGGCGCGCGCGACGTCCCGGTGTGGTCCCTGGACGAGAAGCTGCGGCTCGTCCCGCGCACCATGACGCACGTGTTTCCCAGCGGCACGAAGGAGGTCTTCCTGCTGCGGCTCAGGTCCGGCAGGGAGGTCAAGGCGACGGCCAACCACCCCTTCATGACCCTCGACGGCTGGCGCCCGCTGGACGAGCTCGCCGCCGGGGCGCGCGTGGCCGCGCCGCGGCACGTGCCCGCGCCCCGGGGCCTTCAGGAATGGCCGGACGAGCAGGTGGCCCTTCTCGGGCACGCGATCGGTGACGGCACGTCCGTCCCCGAGGGGGTCTTCTCCCTCTCCAAACGGCAGATCGCGCTCTTCCTGCGCCGGCTGTGGGCGAGCCGCGGTCACGTCGGTTGGGACGACGAGCTGGGCGAGGCGCGCGTCGCCTGCGCCTCCAGGAGCCGCCGCCTGGTCGACGACGTCGCGCGGCTGCTGCTGCGGTTCAACGTGATGACCCGGATCGAGGACGCGGGGAAGGGCGGGCACCGGCTGCTGGTCACCGGCGCCGAGAGCCAGCTCCGGTTCCTCGACGAGATCGGCGTGCCCGGCGAGCGGGCCGGGCGGTGCGCCGCCGCCCTCCGGCGGATCGTGGGCGGTGGCGGCGCCATACCGCGTGAGGTGTGGGAGCGCGTCGGCGACTCGCTGGCGGTGGGGGCCGGCGCGAAGCCCGCTCCGAGCCCGGAGCGCCTGCGCCGCATCTCCACGATCCTCGACGACGCCGACCTCGAACTGCTGGCCACGAACGACGTCTTCTGGGACGAGGTCGCCTCCGTCGAGAGCCTCGGCGAACAGCCGGTGTACGACGCCACCGTCCTCGGCACCCACAACTTCGTGGCCGACGGGATCAGCGTCCACAACTCCATCGAGCAGGACGCCGACATGGTCATCCTGTTGCACCGTGAGGACGCCTACGAGCGGGAGTCGCCGCGGGCGGGCGAGGCCGACCTGATCGTGGCCAAGCACCGTAACGGCCCGACAGCGACGGTCACGGTGGCGTTCCAGGGCCACTACAGCCGGTTCGTGGACATGGCCCAGCACTGAGGGTTGTGATGTAGAACCCGCGATTCAATGCGCAGTGTCGGCTCTTGCCACGATGGCAGCTTCGTTGCCGGCACCCCCGGTACGACGCGGGCTGTGGAAGTGCCTGTCGACGGTGCGGCACGCGTGTCGTTCGCCAGGGCGAGGTTTGCTTGACCGAGACTGTGCTCTCGCCTTCGATCACGCGGACTCGCAGATGCAGAGTTGAAGCGGCGTGTCCATGGCAAAGGGTCGACCGGACCAGTCGCCGAAGCGCTCACCGAGGTTACTTGCGTTTTAAGGCCGCCGGGAACCGATGTCTATCAGCGACAGGCGCTGGTTCCATCGCGATGACCGGTGCTCAACCGGCGGCATCTGCCGCCAGAGTTGTCGCGTACTGTCGGATTCGGGCCGCATCTCCGGGGAAGTAGCTATCCCAGTCCTTGTCAAGTCGCATCCAAGCGACTGGCTGTCCATGCTCGGCCATCAGCGGCTGTGCCGGGTCGGCGATGGCGGCATAGGCCAGCGAGAGCGTCACCGGCAAGTTCGGATGAAACGATCGCACCGCCACGGCCGCGGGACGCTTCAGCAGGTGCGGACGCAGCCCAGTCTCCTCGGCCAGTTCCCGAGCCGCGCCCTCGCGCGGTGTCTCGCCGGGCTCGACCCGGCCACCCGGCGGAACCCAGGCCCGCCAGCGATGCCTGACCAGCACGATCTGCTCCACGGCGCGGTCGAAGACCCACACCTCGGCGCCCAACGGCTCCATCGGAGCAGTCAAGGCGGTCTGCAGCCACGCGCGCGCCCCCTCGAACTCCAGAGTCGCGACCTCGGCATCGGCAACGGCGGCATCCAATACCCGTTGCTCATCACAACCACGGATCATCGCGACAGACTACGACCCGGCACTGACACCGGTGACATCTATGGCTGGTGGTTACCCTCCTGCAGGACCTGTCCGCGCAGGACCGGCAAGCCCTCGCCGACCTGATCAACCAGTTCGCGCACCAGGAAACCGACCCCGAGCGGCAACTGACGGCCTGGGAGGCGCCCGAAACCCTGGGCCTCCTGGTCTGACAAGATCATTTCTGTGTCTCAGCTGCAACAACGAATGGCCGCCCTTGTCCACGAAGTCGGCTACCGCCGTGATGAACCGATCGTGGTCGGGATGCAGCACGGCGGTCGGCCACCCATCCTGCTGGCCCAGGGGTTGACACTCGGTGGTGAGCCGCTGGGCGCGACCACGCTCGCCTACGCGGCTTCGTTGTCGAAGCAGATGACCGCTGCCTGCGCGGCGCAGCTCGCCCAACAGGGTGAGCTGGACATGGAGTCGGCCTTGTCGCGCTGGCTACCCCAGCTACCCGCGTGGGCGGACGCTGTCCGACTTCGGCACCTCGTCCATCACACGGCAGGCATGCCGGCCGACGCCAAAATCGAAGCCCTCATGGGTCGGGACGCCGACCGAACCACACAGGGCATCATCCAGGCTCTTGCCCAGTTCCCAGCGTTGGATCGCCAGCCGGGCGCTGAGCACGCCTACTCCAACGCCGGATATGTCTGTCTTGCCGCCGTGGTGGAACGAGCGCTCGGCAAGCCGCTGCCCGACTTTGCCCGGAGCCGGCTCTTCACGCCGCTGGCGATGGTCAATACCCGTTACTGGACGGGACCCGATCCCGCACCGGCCGGCGCCGCCCCGCTCGTCTCCCCTCATCCCGCTCCGCTGTCCCTGGGTGACGGAGGGGTCTGGAGCACCGCCACCGATCTGCTGCGATGGGGCCAGGCCCTCAACGCCGACGAACTCGGCATCTCGGCACTCATCCAGACCCCCGGACGCCTGGATGACGGAACACCCATCGATTACGCCTGGGGCATCGGCGTCCGATCGCACGCCGGCTATCGCGTCTATCGCCACGGAGGAGGCTGGCAAGGCCTGCGCGCCCTCCATGCCCGAGTACCCGATCTGGACCTGAGCATGGTCCTCATCGCGATCGCCGACTACACCGAACGCCGAGTAGACCTCCTCAACAGCCTTCTCGACGAGATGACAAGCCGCGGCCTCTCCAACTCGATGGACTAGATCACCGACTTTCGCGTCGACAGATCGAAAGCCCTCTCTGAGGGCTCGCTGTTCGACCTTCGTGACGCTACGTGTCCAGCGACCGCACTCTGATTCGAGCCACTGCGCATCCAGAACCCGAAAACCCAGTGCGCATCAATCCCGGATTCCAGCGTTTCCGCAGGAGCGAATGCTCACGCAAGCGCGGACCCTACATGTGACGAAGCAGACAGAAGTGGGCGGAATGGAGCTGATCATCCCGGCGCTGCACCAAATGACCGGAGTGAAGGGAAGCACGCCATGACCATCCTTGTCGCCTACGACGGCTCGGCCGACGCGCGCGCCGCGATCGAGTTCGCCGCCAAGCATCTCGCCGCCGAGCCCGTCGTCGTCCTGACCGTGTGGGAGCCGCTGCTCGTGCAGCTGCGGAAATACCCGCTCGCCGCCGGCGTGCTCACGCCCGAGGCCGAGGACGAGGCGCGCGCCCAGGCCGAGGCGAGCGCCAAGGAGGGCGCCGAGCTGGCCGTCGCGTCGGGCATCGCCGAGGTGACCCACCGGGCCGTGGCCGACAACGAGTCCGTGTGGAAGACGATCGTGGACGTGGCCGACGAGCTCGACGCCTCGCTCGTCGTCACGGGCTCGCGGGGTCTGGCCGGGGTGCGTTCGGTGCTGCTGGGCAGCGTGTCCAACCACGTGCTGCACCACGCGCGCCGGCCCACCCTCATCGTCCCGCCCGCCCAGAAGGCGGCCGGCTAGCGTCCGTCCTCCGGCCGGGCTCGCCAGGGGTCCACTCTGGCCGGGCCGGCCGGGGTCAGTCGCCGGCCGGGACGCAGCACGCGCCGGGCGGCGGGGACAGCCGGGTGTCGATGCGCCGCGCTCCCGGCCCCTCCTCGCCGAGCCGGTCGTACGGGTTGGCGACGGGGCACAGGTCCAGCGACAGGCAGCCGCAGCCGATGCAGTCGGTGAGGTCGTCGCGCAGCCGCTGGAGCTGCAGGATGCGGTCGTCCAGCTCGCCGCGCCAGGCGGCGGAGAGCCTGGCCCAGTCGGCGCGGGTGGGGGTGCGCTCGTCGGGCAGCTCGTCCAGCGCGTCCTTGATGGTCTTGAGCGGGATGCCGATGCGCTGCGCCAGCCGGATGAAGGCGACCCTGCGCAGGCTGTCGCGGCTGTAGCGGCGCTGGTTGCCGGCCGTGCGGCGGCTCCTGATGAGGCCCTTGGCCTCGTAGAAGTGCAGGGCCGAGACGGCGACGCCGCTGCGCTCGGCCAGCTGCCCGACCGTGAGCTCCTTGGTGTTCCAGGCGACCTTGGTCATACCGGAAGCTTAGTTGAGGTTCGTGAAGAAGCATCTTCA
Source organism: Nonomuraea coxensis DSM 45129 (assembly GCF_019397265.1). Lineage (NCBI taxonomy): Bacteria > Bacillati > Actinomycetota > Actinomycetes > Streptosporangiales > Streptosporangiaceae > Nonomuraea > Nonomuraea coxensis. Next base: position 9,025,067 of record NZ_CP068985.1, on the reverse strand, counting down.
GCGGGGCGGGCCGCGTTCGTAGGGTGGTCGCCATGACGGACACCATCCCCACGCAGTTCGAGGTGCTCGACGAGCGGGCCGCCGGCATCGGCGGCGACTACCGCACCGAGGTGCTGCACACCGGCACCCGCTGGGGCGAGGGCCCCGTGTACTTCCCGGCCGGCCGGTTCCTGGTGTGGAGCGACATCCCCAACGACCGCCTGTTGCGCTGGGACGAGCCGACGGGCCTGGTCGGGCCGTTCCGGCAGCCCGCCGGCTACGTCAACGGCAACACCCTCGACCGCGAGGGCCGGCTGGTCTCCTGCGAGCAGGGCGGCCGCCGGGTCACCCGCACCGAGCACGACGGCTCGGTCACGGTGATCGCCGACCGCTGGCAGGGCAGGCGCTTCAACAGCCCGAACGACGTGGTGGTCCGCTCCGACGGCTCCGTCTGGTTCACCGACCCCCCGTACGGGATCACCAGCGACTACGAGGGCGTCGCCGCCGAGCAGGAGATCGACGGCTGTCACGTCTACCGCGCCGACCCGGTGACCGGCGAGACGCGCATCGTCGCCGACGACTTCGACCGCCCCAACGGCCTGGCGTTCTCCCTGGACGAGAGCCTGCTCTACGTGGCCGACACCCGGCGGCGGCACCTGCGCGTGTTCGAGGTGCGCGAGGACGGCACGCTGGCGGGCGGCAAGGTCTTCGCCGAGGGCGCGGAGAAGGACGCCTTCGACGGCCTGCGGCTGGACGCCACCGGCCGGGTCTGGGCGGTGGTCGGGAAGGCGGTGCACTGCTACGACCCCGACGGCACCCTGATCGGCCGGCTGCTGCTGCCCGAGCCCGCCGCCAACCTGGTCTTCGGCGGCCCGAAGCGCAACCGCCTGTTCATCGCCGCCGCCTCGTCGCTCTACTCGCTGATGAGCAACGTCACCGGCGCGCCTCCGGTCTGGGCACGCCGGTGACCTGACCCCTGTCACTCCCACCGGAACAGCCGTACGGCGAGCCCGCCGAAGACCACCAGCCCGGCGGCCATCACGATCAGGTGCAGCGGCTCCGGCGCGTGGCCCGCCCAGGTGTCCTTGAGCGCCTGGGCGAACGGCCCCGCCACGGAGTAGTCGCTCACGGTGCGGAGGGCCTCCGGCATGGCCTGGTAGGGGATCCACATGCCCGCGACGAACATCAGCGGGAACATGACGAGCGACCCGATCCCGGGCGCCGCCTTGCCGTTGGGCGCGAGAGCCGCGATGACCAGCCCCATCGCCATGAGCGCCGCCGTGCCGAGCAGGAACACCAGCACGAAGCCCGGCCACTGCCGAGGAGGCGCGGCGTCGAGGGCCATCATGGCCCCGCCGATGAGGATGGCCGTGGCCACGACCGCGATGGCCAGGTTGATGACGAGCTGCACGGCCAGCATCCGGGCGGGGCTCACCGGCGTCGTGGACATCCGCCGCAGCACCCCCTGCTCGCGGTAGGTGGTGAGCACCGCGGGAAGCACGCTGCACACCAGCGTGAGCAGCGAGAGCAGGACCATGAGGCTCGGCCACTGGGCGTCACGGTACCGCTCGCCGGTGTCGGTCGCCTCGCCCATGCCGGGGATGGTGAGCCCCAGGACGACGAGGAGGGCGACCGGCAGCGCGATGGTGAACGCCAGCGACGGCCAGTCGCGCAGGTAGAGCTTGGTCTCCACGAGGAGCATCTTCTTCATGACAGCTTCCTTCCGGTCAGCGCGAGGAACGCGTCGTCCAGCGTGGCCTGCTCGATGCGCAGGTCCCCGGGCACGATCTGGTGCTGGGCGAGGGCGAGGGCGACGGTGGCGGCGAGGTTGCCGGCGCCGCTGACGACGACCTGGTCGCCGCTCCGCTCGACGGCGCGTACGTCCGGCAGGCCGAGCAGCACGTCGTCCGCGACCGGCGCGGAAGGCCGGAAGCGCACCCGTTGCTCCCCGCCGACCTGCCGGACCAGCCCCGCGGGCGTGTCGGTGGCGACGACCCTGCCCGCGTCGATGAGCGCGAGCCGGTCGCAGAGCCGTTCGGCCTCCTCCATGAAGTGGGTGACCAGCACGATCGTCACCCCGGAGGCGCGGACCTGCTCGACGAGTTCCCAGGTGTCGCGGCGGGCCTGCGGGTCGAGGCCGGTGGTCAGCTCGTCGAGGACGGCCACGCGGGGCCGCCCGACCAGCGCCAGCGCCACGGACAGCCGCTGGCGCTGCCCGCCGGAGAGCTTCTTGAACGTGGTGTGCCGCTTGTGACCGAGCCCCACCCGCTCCAGCAGCTCGTTCCAGTCGGCCGGGTCGGGATAGAAGGAGGCGTAGAGGTCCAGGGCCTCCCACACCTTGATCTTCTCCGGCAGGTTGGCGCTCTGGAGCTGCATGCCGAGCACTTCGCGCAGCGCGGCGCGGTCGCGGCGGGGGTCGAGCCCGGCCACCCGTACGGTGCCGCCGTCCGGCGCCCGCAGACCGGCCACGCACTCGACCGTCGTGGTCTTGCCGGCGCCGTTGGGCCCGAGGATGCCGAAGATCTCGCCCTCGGCGACCTCGAACGACACGTCGTCGACCGCCAGGTGCCGGGGGTACTGCTTGCGCAGGTTCCTGACCTCGATGATTTTCATGGCTACGACGGTAGGAACGCCGTGTCCACCGGGGAATGCGGCTGGATGCCGGGCAAGGGTGTACCTAGGTGCAGTGCCCTGAAGGTCGTGGCTTGGGCACACTGGGAGCATGTTGAGGAGGTACGGCCGGGTGGCGACGCTGCTCGCGCTGCTCGTCGTCCAGGTGCCGCTGATCGTCCTGTCCCTCCTGATGCTGGTGCTGTCGGTGGCGCTGGGGCTGGTGTTCCTCTTCCCGCCGCAGGTCCGCATGGTGCGCCGGGTGGCCGAGCTCAACCGGCGGCTCATGCGGCGCTGGACGGGCCTCGCCATCGAGGCCCCCTACCTGCCGAAGCCGCCGCCCCCGGTGCCGCAGGCCGACGGCTTCTACCGCTACGACCGCACCCTCTACAAGACCCCGCGCGTCCCCGCCTGGAACGACCGCTGGAAGTGGCTGCTCACCGACCCGGCCACCTGGCGCGACAACTGCTGGCTGGTGCTGGACCCGCTGATGAAGCTGACGCTGGCGCCGGTGTTCCTGCTGCTCCCGGCCCAGGGCCTGCGCCTGTACGCGCTCTGGAGCGACCTGCTGCTCGGCGCGACCGCCAACAGCCGCCTGGCCAACCAGGTCACCCACCTCAAGCGCACCCGTAACCTGGCCACCGACTCGCAGGCCGCCGAGATGCGCAGGATCGAGCGCGACCTGCACGACGGCACGCAGGCGCGGCTGGTCGCCATCGGCATGACGCTCGGCGCGGTCGAGCAGCTCGTGGACCGGGATCCGTCCGCGGCCAAGGCGCTGCTGGCCAAGGCCCGCGAGGCGTCCTCGGAGACGCTGACCGAGCTGCGCAGGGTCATCCGCGGCATCCATCCGCCGGTGCTGGCCGAGCGCGGGCTCGGCGACGCCGTACGCGCTCTCGCCATCGACAGCCCCATGGAGGTGTCTGTGGACGTGGACCTGCCGCACCGCCCGGACGCGCCCGTGGAGGCCGCGGCGTACTTCGCGGTCAGCGAGCTGCTGTCGAACGCCGCCCGGCACGGCGACGCCCGTACGGCGGCCGTGGACATCAGCTCCAGGGAGGCCGACCTGCGCATCACGGTCACCGACGACGGCATGGGCGGCGCCGACCCGGCGAAGGGCAGCGGACTGGCCGGCATCGAGCGGCGCCTGGCCGCCTTCGACGGGGTGCTCGCGCTGAACAGCCCGCAGGGCGGCCCCACCACGGTCACGATGCACCTGCCCAAGGTGCTGCCCCAGCACTGGGCGTCGGACCTGCCCAAGCTGCCCCGCCACAAGATGATCATCGTCGGGCTGCTGTGGGCGACCGCCTGGTGCCCGACCTTCCCGCAGGGCTTCGTGGCGGCCATCTTCAAGATCATCAACTTCGACGAGAAGACCTGGTTCCTCGCCCTCCACCTGCCGGAGCCCTGGCAGTGGCCGACCATCATCGCGATGATCGCGCTCGGGCTCGCCATGCACATCATGGCGATCCGCATCCCTGCCGTGCACAACCGGGAGCGCTGGATGATCGAGGCCACCCCGACCAAACCCTGGTGCCCATGAACGTGCTCATCGCCGAAGACCTCTACCTGCTCAGGGACGGCCTGGTGCACCTGCTCCAGGCGCACGGCTTCACCGTCGTGGGAGCGGTGGACAGCGGGCCCGAGCTGCTCAAGGGGCTGCTGGAGCTGCGGCCTGACGTCTCGATCGTGGACGTGCGCCTGCCGCCCACGTTCACCGACGAGGGCCTCCAGGCCGCGCTGGCGGCCAGGACGTCGGTGCCCGGCCTGCCGATCCTCGTGCTGTCGCAGCACGTCGAGCAGCTGTACGCCCGCGAGCTGCTCGCCGACGGCTCCGGCGGCATCGGCTACCTGCTGAAGGACCGCGTCTTCAACGCCGAGCAGTTCGTCGACGCCGTACGCAGGGTGGCCGAGGGCGGCACCGCGATGGACCCGGAGGTCATCGCCAAGCTGCTGGCCAGCAACGCCCGCCGCGAGCCGCTCGCCGCGCTCACGCCCCGCGAACGTGAGGTGCTGGAGGCCATGGCGGAGGGCCGCTCCAACGCGGCGATCTCCCAGCGGCTCTACCTCAGCGAGAGCGCCGTCGCCAAGCACACCGCCAACATCTTCGCCAAGCTCGGCCTCGCCCCCTCGGACGACGACAACCGCCGGGTGCTCGCCGTCCTCGCCTACCTCCAGAGCCGCACCTGACTCTCCCGTATCACGGGTGCCACGGTCGGCCCGGGGTTGTCGGTCGCCTCGGCTATTTTCGTAGGGGCACGGCGACGAAGGGGTGTAACAGGTGAAAATCCGGGTCAACCGCGATGTCCTGGCGGAAGCGGTGGCATGGGCTGCCCGAGTCCTGCCCAGCCGCCCTGTGGTGCCCGTCCTGTCCGGGCTGCTGCTGGAGGCCGGCGAGGAGCTGACGCTGTCGGCGTTCGACTACGACGTCTCCGCGCGGGCCGCGATCGACGCCGACGTGGCCGAGGAGGGCAGCGTGCTCATCCCGGGCCGGCTGCTGGCCGAGATCAGCCGCAGCCTGCCCGCCGACGACGTGGAGATCGTCACCGAAGGGCCCGAGGCGGTGCTCACCTGCGGCAGCGCCGAGTTCGGGCTCGTCACCATGCCCGTCGAGGACTTCCCGACCCTGCCCGCGATGCCGCCGGTCGTCGGCGCGGTGGGCGGCGGCGTGTTCGCCTCGGCCGTCGGCCAGGTCGCCCCGGCCGCCAGCCGCGACGACACGCTGCCGATGCTCACCGGCATCAGGGTCGACATCGACGGCGAGTCGGTCGCGATGGCGGCCACCGACCGCTACCGCATCGCGGCCCGCGACTTCACCTGGCGTCCGGCCGCGCCCGACGTGTCCGTCTCGGCGATGGTGCCGGCGCGGGTGCTGGTCGAGGTGGCCAAGTCGCTGCGCGGCGGCGAGGTGGCGGTGGCCATGGGCGACGGGGTGGCCGGATTCGAGAGCGTCGGGCGCAGCACGACCGTGCGGCTGCTCGACGAGCAGTTCATCGACTACCGCGCCCGGCTGACCAGCGACTGGTCGATCAGGGCCGACCTGGCGGTGGGCCCGTTCGTCAACGCGATCAAGCGCGTGGCGCTGGTGGCCGAGCGCAACACCGCGATCCGGCTGTCGTTCACGCAGGGACAGGTGCTCATCCAGGCCGGCGGCGGCGACGTCGGCCGCGGCACCGAGGTCGTGCCGTGCGAGCTGCGCGGCGACGACATCCAGATCGCCTTCCAGTCGCAGTTCCTGCTCGACGGGCTGGTGGGCATCGAGGGCGAGCTGGCCCGTCTCAACATGGAGTCGCCCACCCGGCCCGCCCTCATCCAGGACGTCCCGGGCGACGCCCAGCCGGCCTTCCGCTACCTCGTGATGTCCCTGCGGCAGACCTGAGCCGGGCGGGGCCTCACCGGCCCTGCCAGGCGCTCTGGCGTTCGGCGACGAGCTTGAACACCCGCTTGAACTCCGCGTACGCCTCCTCGCCCACGGCCCGCGCGTGCCCGGCCTCCATCTCGGCGAGCACGGCGTCCGACCTGGCCATGAAGTCGCACCCCTTCTCGGTGGGCACGATCAGCTTGGCGCGGCGGTCGGCGGGATCCCGTCGTCGCTCCACGTAGCCGAGCTCGACCAGCTCGTCCACCAGGGTGCCGATCACCTGCTTGTGCTGCCCCGACTGGGCGGCCAGCTCGGTGGCCCTGCTGCCCTCCTCGTCGAGGTAGGCGAGCACGGCGCCGTGGCGTGGCCTGAGCCGCGGATGCCCCTGCTCGCCCAGCCGGGTGAACAACTCACGCTGCAGGGCGAACAGCGTCCGGCTGGACAGGATGCCGAGGTCGGGCTGCTCGCGTTGACGCCGGCTCCTGCGCACCTCAGCCCCGCCGTCAGGAGTCGGCGGACTCGGTGAGGGCGATGAGGATGTGCTCCATGCAGGCGTGGCCGGCCCGCTCGGCCGCCGTGGCGTCGCCGGCCGCTATGGCGCGGGCGATCGCGTCGTGCGGGATGTAGCTCTTGTTCAGCGACGTGCCCGCCGCCGTGATGCTGGCCCGAAGCGCCGCGGAGAAGTCCTCGTACAGGTCGATGAGGACGAGGTTGTGGGTGGCGTGCGCGACCGCCATGTGGAAGGCGAGGTCGGCCTCGACGAAGTAGTCGGGGTCGTCGAGGTCCCACGCGCGTTCCCGCTCGGCCAGGGCGGCCTCGATGCCGGCGATGTCCTCGTCGGTGCGACGGGTGGCGGCGAGGCGCGCGGACTCGACCTCAAGCGCGCGCCGCACCTCCAGGATCTCCAGTTGCTCGGCCTGCCGGAGCCGGCGCAGCATGGCGCCGGACAGCTCGCTGGTGGCCCGGACGTAGGTGCCGTCGCCCTGACGGCACTCCAGCAGCCCGGCGTGCGTGAGCGCGCGCACGGCCTCGCGAACGGTGTTGCGCCCGACCCCGAGCTGCTCGGCCAGCACGGTCTCGGTCGGAATCTTGCCGTTCATCGGCCACGACCCTGAGGTGATCTGCTCCTTGAGCTGATCGATCACCTGGTCGACGAGCGAAGCCCGCTGCGCCGTACGCAGACTCACAGTCCGCCTCCTCCGGGGAAACCAGTCATCCCATGAGTCAATGACTGGTAGACCCTAATTATTCCAGACTCGGAACGCCAAATCTGGAGCTCCCGGAGGAATTCAGCGGGCCACGGTCGACTCGGCCACCACCTCTGCCATGGCCGACCGCACTCCGGCGGCTTCGAGTGCCTTACGGTACGCGGCGCTCTGCTGCGCGACGGCACCCACCCGGCCGTGCAGGTCGCCCAGCTCCCGCCAGCACCGCGCGGCCTGCCGGTCGGTGCCGAACACCGGCCGGTCGAGCGCGCTCAGCAGCCGGTGAGCGGTGGCGAGGTCGGCCTCGGCGCTGCCGCCCAGCTCCAGCGCCACGGTGGCGAGCACCAGACGCGCCTCGGCGGCCGCCGTGCCGGACTCCTCGCCCGTCAGGCCCAGCGCCTGACCGGCCAGCTCCGCCGCGCGCACCGTGTCACCGGAACGCAGCCGCACCCGGGCGTGCACGACCAGGCTCTCGGCGTAGGCGGCGGTCGCCGACGGGAAGGCGGCGAAGACCGCGGACGCGGCCGACACCAGCCGCTCGGCCTCCTCCGGCGGAGCCGTGGCCATCCTGGCCCAGTGGGTGGCGGCCCGCGCCAGCTGCAGCGCCAGCCGCGTCTCGCGGCCGGCCATGATCGCGTCGTCGGCCAGCCGCACCGCCAGCGCGGAGTCCTCGCCCCCCGCCGCGGCCGTGCTCGCCTCCCACAGCGACCGGATCTCGCCGGAACGGTCCACAACCGGGGAAACGCCGGTCGCGTCGAGGACCTTCTTGACGTAGGCCAGCTCGGGGGAGTCGCTGTCGTTCTCGCCGCGCGCCTCGACCAGCGCCGCCGCCAGGTCGACCGCGATCTCGCCCTCGGCCACGTTGAGGCGCTCGGCCTGCTCAAGGGCGTGCGCGGCCAGGTCGCGGGCGCGCAGCCGGTCGCCGGCCCGCTGGTAGCAGCGGCTCAGCGCGATGGTCAGCGGCAGGTCGGCCAGCCGCTCGGGGTGCGCCGCGGCCTCCCTGCGCAGCCGCTCGAACGCCTCCACCGCCTGGCCGAGACGGCCCTGCGCCTCCAACGCCCGCGCCCGCCCGAACCGGGCCTGCGCCGTCAGCATGGCGTTCTCCTCGTCGGCCGCCTTCACGATCTCGGTGAAGCGGTCGGCGGCGACGGCGGGATCGCCGTGCTGGAGCTCAAGCTCGGCGTGCCGCAGCCCGAGCTCGGTGTCGATGCGCTGCCGAGGCTCGATCCCGTGAAGGAGGAACTCGGTGGTGCATCCGAGCCGCTCGGCCAGCAGCCGGGCCACGACAGGAGTCGGCGTGCGCTTGCCCGACTCGATGAGCGAGACATAACTGTCAGACAGGTCGGGTCCGGCCAGCTGGGCCTGCGACATCCGCCTGTTCAGCCGCAATCCACGGACGCGGTCACCGATGGTTCCCTGACTCGGCATCTCATCTCTCAAGGCGGGGAAGGGTCAACAACACGCAATGATTGCATGAAGTAGCCGAATCTGGTATCCCCGCGTGAAGAATTTGCCGTGCGGAGATTAATCGTCGCTGTCGTCCTTGCTGGGGAAAAGCATCTGGCAGACCTCGAGGTAGAGGGTCTCCGGATACGGAATGTACTCGACCGTTGACAGAGCCTGGTCCTGACCTGCGGACTCCAGGATGAACTCGCCGTAACCGAGCATGCGCCCGAGCAGCGAGCGCTGGAAGCTCATGTCGGTGACCTTGCCCAGCGGCATCATCGCGACCTTGCGGGTGATGAGCCCGGTGGTGAGCAGCATCCGCTTGGAGGTCACCACGAAGTAGTCGACCGACCACTCCGCGACCTTCCATACGAAACGGACCAGCAGCAGGAGCCACAGCCACCACACGACGACCAGCGCCGTGCCACCCGCCGAGGTGCCGCCGAAGAACTTGCTGAGCAACCCGGCGACGACCAGGCCGCCGAAGACCTCGGCGACCGGGCGGAGCAGGATGGCGGGGTGACGCCGCACCATGAGGACTTGCTGTTCCTGGGGGAGGAGGTAACGGTTGACCGACGCCGGGGCGGAGTCCCCGTGGGTCACCAGTCTCATGAGAGGCTGTTCACGAACTGCGCCAGTGAGTCGGCTGCGTTGAACACCGTGTCGAACGCCCCCTTCACCGCGTCAGCGGCATCAGCTGGTCGGGCCAACAGGTAGTAAGCGACAAAACCGATGCCGCTGTATGTGAGGACTTTTTTGACCTGCACCGTCGTCGCCTCCGAGCCACTTACCCACTCCCGCCGTATACATTACCCACCCGGGTGCCCGGGTAAAGGTGACTTGGCGGGTTAGTTTTGATCTTGGTTCAACCACGCTCGCTGGCCACCAGAGCCAGCACGTGAAGATGCTTGCGCGCGATGCGCTCGACGAGGCTGGGATGGGCGTAGCCGGTGACCTCCAGCGCGCCGTAGTGCGCCGCCTCGACGCAGCGCGTTACCGTGGCCGAGGAGTGGACGCCCGCGAACTCGTCGCGCAGCACCGCCTCGACCTCGGCGTACGGCATCGGATCGGCCTCGGTGTGCTCGTTCACGAGGACACCTCGCCGGCCAGCATGTCGCTCATCATGCTCCCCCACGCGCATGCGGAAGTTGCCTTCGCGTCTCTTCGTACCCACCTAACCACAGTATGTAACGAAGTGACGACCGGGCGTGACGAAAACCGGCCTCGCGAACGGGACGCGGGACCGGTCCAAAAGCGCGGCGGGAAGGGTCAGACGACGCCGTAGAGGCGGTCGCCCGCGTCCCCGAGGCCGGGCACGATGTAGCCGTTCTCGTTGAGCCGCTCGTCGAGGGCCGCGGTCACGACGCGGATGGGCTTGCCGGAGTTGGCGAACACCTTGTCCATGTAGGCGAGGCCCTCGGGGGCGGCCAGCAGGCAGATGGCGGTGACGTCGACGGCGCCCCGGTCGAAGAGGAACTGCACGGCCGCCGCCAGCGTGCCGCCGGTGGCGAGCATCGGGTCGACCACGAAGCACTGCCGGCCGGACAGGTCGTCGGGCAGGCGCGTGGCGTACGTCTCCGCCTGGAGGGTGGACTCGTTGCGGATCATCCCGAGGAACCCGACCTCGGCCGTCGGCAGCAGCCGGGTCATGCCGTCGAGCATGCCGAGCCCGGCCCGCAGGATCGGCACGACCAGGGGATAGGGCTTGGCCAGCCGCACGCCGTGGGCGGTGGCGACGGGGGTCCGGACGGTGACGTCGGTGATCCGCACGTCGCGCGTGGCCTCGTAGGCCAGCAGGGTCACCAGCTCGTCGGCGAGCCTGCGGAACGTCGGCGAGTCGGTGCCGGCATCGCGCAGCGCGGTGAGCTTGTGGGCCACGAGCGGATGGTCGACGACGAGGGTTTCCATGGGGCCCAACGGTATCCCCTGGGAGACGCCGCGGCACCTCGCGGTTTTGGTTTTGATCACAATTTGGTCGGAGAGGCACGCGCGGGGTGCCCGGTTCTGGAACGATTGGGTGCTGGTGAAATCTGTCGTGTCAGAAATCGGGTGGGGATGGCGATGACGGACGAAGATGCGCTCGACTTCGCCATCGTGGTCTATCGCGAGGACGAACGGTGGCATGCCGAGCTGCTGCCCGTCGCCCTCACCTCCGACCTGCACGGCCTGATCCAGGTGCTGAAGCAGCAGCCGAGCGAGAGCGGCACGATCGCGCTGGTCGCCGTGGGCGACGAGTTCTTCGTGGCGCTGCGGGGCCTCGGCGACCGGGTGGACGTCTTCCTGTCCGACATCGCCGCCTCCTGGGACTTCCCGCTGGCCCGCCAGGTGCTCGAATATCTGGACGTACCGGTGCCCGACGAGGAGGAGCTCGACGAGATCCTCCAGGACGAGGAGACCGTGCTCCCCGCCGGGGATCTGTCGATCTTCGCCGATCTCGGGTTGGACGAGATGGAGCTGGGCATCCTCTCCGGCGACATCGACCTGTTGCCCGAAGACGTGCTGTCCAGCATCGCCGCGCGGCTCGGCTTCTCCGAGCCGTTCGAGCGTGCCATCGAATCGGTCTTCGGCTGACCCCCCTGGAGCGCGGACATGGCGGCCAACACCTTCTCTGCGGCCTTTGTGCGGACCTCTGACGGCTGGAGCGGTGCCGAGGTCGATCTGAGCGAAGCCGAGATCGTCGACGACTTCGGCGACGCCGTGACGGAGAGCCTGGGGCTGACCGGCGACGAGCTGGCCCTCCTGTGCGTCGAGGTCGAGGACGAATGGTTCGCCCTCGTGCGCTACCGCGGGGACGACGAGCCGCGGGTCTTCCTGTCCGACGCGCACGCCATCGTCTCCGACCGGCTGGGCGAGCTGTTCGCCGAGTTCGCCGGCGTCGCGCCCGACAAGGAGGGCAACGGGCTCGGCGTGCGCCCGGCGGGCGACTTCGAGCTGCTGAGCGACCTCGGCGTGAGCTCGGAGGAACTGCTGGAGCTCAGCATGGAGGAGGGCCTGCTGCCGGCCGACATCCTGTCGGTGATCGCCGAGCGGCTGTCCTTCGCCGACGAGCTCGACCGGCTGCGCTGAGCCGCGCCGTCCCGGGGTCCTGGCGGGTGACGTACGAGGAGGCCATGCGCCTGGCCCTGGCCGAGGCCGCCGCGGCCGCGGACAGAGGCGAGATCCCCGTGGGCGCGGTCGTCCTCGACGAGCGCGGCGAGCCGCTGGCCGCGGCCGGCAACGACCGCGAGTCCGCCGCCGACCCCACCGCCCACGCCGAGGTGCTCGCGCTGCGCAGGGCCGCCGCGGCGCGCGGGGAGTGGCGGCTGACCGGCTGCACGCTCGTGGTGACCCTGGAGCCGTGCACGATGTGCGCGGGAGCCGCCGTGCTGGCCCGGGTCGAGCGTGTGGTGTACGGGGCCGTGGACGAGAAGGGCGGGGCCGTGGGCTCGCTCTGGGACGTCGTACGCGACCGCAGGCTCAACCATCGGCCCGAGGTCGTCATGGGCGTTCTGGCGGAGGAGTCTTCCGCCCTTCTCAAGAGGTTCTTTGCCACTCGCAGAATCCGGTAAGCTCTGTCGCGGTGGTGTCGCCTAGTGGCCGAGGGCGCACGCCTCGAAAGCGTGTGATGGGGCAACTCATCCGTGGGTTCAAATCCCACCACCACCGCGCATCGCCGAAGGGCCTCCGGACCACCGGGGGCCCTTCTGCGTTCCCCGGACCGCCCTGCCTTCAGCCGAGCCGCCACTCGCCCTTCTGCGGGGCGAGGCCGCCGTCCAGCGCGAACCTGAACGTCGCCGGAGTGGCCGTCTCCGGGATCTCGAACACGAGCGCGCCCCTCCTGCTCTCGCCCGCGCCGACCGTGACCGTCCCGGCGCCGTCGAACGGCTGGGCCTCGCGCACCCGCGCGGTCGCGTTCGCCCGGTACTCCTGGCCCGAGGCGTCCACGAGCAGCGCGCCGACGCCGAGCGTGTCGCTGTAGGCGGACTGGCCCTGGTTGACCAGGGCGAGCTGGACGGCCACGAAGCGGTTGCCCGTCGCCGGCTTGAACAGCTCGTCCGCCGGGGTGGCGGGGGAGACGAGCTGCTCGACGGTGACGGCGACGCTCACCCCGGGATCGGTGCCGGTCAGGGTGAGCGGCTGTCCGAGCGCGGCGGCGGCGGGGGACGTGCCCGACGGGACAGGCGACGACGACGGCGACGGTGACTGGCTCGGGTCCTGGTCGAACAGGACGTCCGGGGAGTCGTCGCCGCTCCCCGACTCCGTCGCCTGCCGGGCGGCCACGCTCGCCTCGCCGGCGGTGAGCACGAAGTAGACCGATCCCGCGCCGCTCAGCACGAGCAGCGGCAGCCCGATCGCGAGCAGCACGACCAGCGCGAGATTGCCCCGGTCGGGCGGCAGGGGCTCCTGTGGATGCCCGTAGCCGTACCCATGTCCGTACCCGTAGGTCGGCGGTGGCGGTGGGTAGGACACGGCGCTCCCTCAAATGATGGTGAAAGGCTCTGCTTCGACGCCCGGGACTCCCTCATGGTTGGCATAACAAAAGAGAGCCGCGTTTCGCGACTCCCTTTCTTCATTGCCCGCCGGTGCTCAGTCGGCCAGTTCGAAAACCCTCGCGTGCAGGATGGTCCGCTGGTGCAGGGCCGCCCGCAGGGCGCGGTGCAGACCGTCCTCCAGATAGAGCTCGCCCTGCCACTGCACCACGTGCGGGAAGAGGTCCCCGTAGAAAGTGGAGTCGGCGGCGAGCAGCGAGTGCAGGTCCAGCATGGCCTTCGTGGTGATCAACGAGTCGAGCCGGACCTGCCGTGGAGGGATCTGCGCCCACTCCCGGTTGGTCAGACCGTGGTCGGGATATGGGCGTCCGTCGCCGACTTGCTTGAAGATCACCCTGCTGATTTTAGGGTGAAATCCCATTCCTCGCGCTGGCGGCCGGCATCACCCCAGGCTGGACTGCGCGCAATCGCTGGGCCCGCCGTTCTGGTAACCGCGCTGGAAGGCCGCCACGCGCTGCTGCGAGGAGCCGTGCGTGAACGATTCAGGATCGACCCTGCCCTGCGAACGCTGCTGAATTCTGTCGTCGCCCACGGCCGCCGCCGCGTCGAGCGCCTCGGCGATGTCGGCGTCCGTGAACGGCTTCTCGTAGAAGCCGGTCTCGACCGCGTTGCGCGCCCAGACGCCGGCGTAGCAGTCGGCCTGCAGCTCGACGGGGACCGAGCTGTTGCCGTTGTCGAGCTGGCCGAGCAGGTTCTGGACGTGGTGGCCGTACTCGTGGGCGATCACGTACGCCTGCGCGAACGGCCCGCCCTTGGCCCCGAACTGGCTGTGGAGCTGGTCGAAGAAGCTGAGGTCGAGGTAGACGCGCCGGTCGTTCGGGCAGTAGAAGGGGCCGACGGCCGAGTCGGCGGTGCCGCAGCCGGTGTTGACCCGCTCGGTGAACAGCACGGTCTTGGCCTGGCTGTAGTCGCCGGACAGCTCGCCCTTCCAGTAGCCCTGGATGCTGTTGACGACGCCGACGACCCGGCAGCGTTCGTTCTGGTCGGCGTCCTTGCCGGTCCTGCACTGCTCGGACAGGTCGGCGGCGGGCTGGCGCTGCGAGGGCTGGCCCTCGCCGCCGCCTCCGCCGACGTTGTTCAGCACGAACACCAGCACCAGCACGATCAGGCTGACGATGCCGCCGCCACCGATCACCATGCCGCCGGGGAAACCGCCGGCGGAGAAGCCGCCTCCGCCCCTGCCCGCGTCCTCGACCTGGGAGGCGTCGAGGTCAACCTGGTCCTTGAAGTCCATCGCCCAAAGTCCTTCCGGGGGTGCCCGACGAACACACTTCCCAGAAGTGGACGTGAGATTCCACCGGAGAAGCGGGCGCGGCGTGCCCGGCCGCGGCTACCGGTCGAACCAGGCCGCCGACTGGCGGGTGAACAGCAGCCACACCACCGCCGCGGCCAGCGCCATGTTCGCCAGCGTGCCGACGCTGACCTCGTCGAGCAGCGACCAGAGCCCGTTGAGCACCAGCACCGACTCGACGACCAGCCCCGCCACGCGCACCCAGCGGCGCCGCGAGGTCATCCGGTAGGCGGCGAGCCCGAGCAGCAGGATCGCGCCCAGCGGAACGGCGAACAGCAGCAGCGCCGCCCCCGCCGCGTTCCCCTCCATCCCGCCCACCAGCATGAGCAGCAGGAGCAGCCCGACCATGCCCAGCCCCGCCTGCACCCACATGCAGATCCGCGCGAGGGACACCGGCTGCGGGATCGCCTCGACCCGGTACGACTCGGCCATACGCGTTCATCCTCCGGGAGGGGGTGGGCCGGACGTCTCGATCGTAGGTCGCCCGGTCGCCCGCGCGATCGTGAGGCGACGAAGACGGCATAACGCCTGGGACGCGGTGTCAGAGGCCCTGTGACGTGAGCTGTGCGGTACGTGGCCGCATCGTCCACGACAAGGATCGTGACGGCGCCGCCGCCGCACCTTGGTTCAGCGGGCGGCCGGTCATGGCCGCGCGCCGGTGCGTTAGCTTGCCAGGCACGCGGCGACGACGACTGAGAGGCGGGAGCCGGCCATGCGCGCTCTGCTCTGCACCGAAACCGGCGATCTGACGAGTCTGGCCGTCCAGGAGGTGCCCGACCCGGCGCCGGGTCCCGGCCAGGTGCTCGTCGAGGTGAAGGCGGCGTCGGTGGACTTCGTCGACACCCTCATCGCGAAGGGCGTCTACCAGATCCCGGTGCCGGTGCCGTACATTCCGGGCAACAACGTGGCCGGCGTCGTGGCGGCGGTGGGGCCGGGCTGCTCCCGGTTCGCGGTGGGGGACCGCGTGCACGGGATGGCGTTCGTCGGCGCGTACGCCGAGCGGGATCGGCAAGTCCCTCGGCGCCCGGGTGATCGCCTGCGCGTCGAGCGCCGCGAAGCTGGAGTTCTGCCGGGACCTGGGCGCCGACGAACTGGTCGACTACAGCGCCGGCGATCTCAAGCGCGCGCTCAGGGAGCTGTGCCCGAAGGGCGCCGGGGTCGTGCTGGACATGGTCGGGGGCCCGTTCTCGGAGCCGGCGCTGCGCGCCACCGGGTACGGCGGCCGGTTCGTGGTCGTCGGGCGCGCGAAGCTCGGCATGACGGTCCTCGACCTGTCCTGAACGAGGCCGTGGCCGCTGTCAGCCCGGCAGCGGGGCGCCGGTCTCCAGGAGGGTCTTGAGCCCGGCGACCACCTCGGGCCACCCCTCGCTGACCATCTGCGCCACGGTGCTGCCGGGGTCGAAGCCGTCGTGGATGACGGTCAGCTTGACCTTGTCGCCGACCGGCTCGATCTCGAACGTGACCTTCGACCGCCGCTCACCGGCCAGCTTGGCGCGGAACTCCTCGTCCCACTCGAACCGCCGCGCGATCTCCGGCGTGAAGGTGTGCCAGGTGTACGACAGCCGGCGGCAGGGCTCGGACTCCAGGACGACCTGCTCGGGATCGCTGATCACCACCCCGTGGTTGTCCCAGGTCATCTCGGACCCGGGCGCCCAGTCGGTCTTGAACGTCGTCGCCCAGTAGCGCTCGGTGAAGGCGGGGTCGGTCAGCGCCTGCCACAGTCGCTCGGGCGTGGTGCCGATGTAGGTCGTGTACACGAACTCGGGCTTGTCCATCGGGGTCGTCTCCTCCAGAACTCTCTTCAGATCAGCCAGGGCGTCGACCCGGGCCTGGTCGTAACGGCTGATCCAGCGTTCGGCGATCTCGTTGATGGGCGCGGCGTTGAGATAGTGCAGCTTCTCCCGGCCCCGCCACACGGTGGTCACGAGGTTGGCCGCCTCCAGCACCGCCAGATGCTTGCTCACCGACTGCCGCGCCATGTCCAGCCCGGCGCACAGCTCCCGCAGGGTCTGCCCGTTGCGGGCGTTGAGGCTGTCGAGCAGCCGCCGGCGACTGGCGTCGGCCAGCGCCTTGAATACCTCGTCCATCTCTGTCACTCCAGACATGCAGCCAACCGGCTGCATTTTCACCATAGGCAGCCGCTTGGCTGCGTGTCAACGGGCGCCAGGAGTGCGAGAGTGGGCACCATGATCGAAATCGGCTTCCTGACCGAGTCCGACCGCGCCCGCTGGGAATCACTGGCCCGCGGCAAGGACGCGTACTTCAAGGTCGAACGCGGCGACGACGACTACGCGCGAACCTGGCGACGCCTGCTCGACGACGAGCAGATACGCGGGATCGCGGCCCGGCTGGACGGCAGGATGGTCGGCATCGCGCACTACCTGTTCCACGCCGGCGTCTGGCAAGCCGGGAGATGCTATCTGGCGGACCTGTTCGTGGACGCGGAAGCCAGGCGGCGCGGCATCGCGACGGCGATGATCGACTGGACGGCGCGGGACGCCAAGGAACGCGGCTTCCCAGGTCTCTACTGGAACACGCTGGAAGACGCCCCGGCTCGCGCGCTGTACGACAAGGTCGGCAGGCTCCACAAGGGGCTCATCCTCTACACCTACCGGCGTGACGCACCCGGCGGAGGCCCGGCATAGCGAAAGGGGCCTAGGCCAGGAACAGTTGTGTCGCATGGGACGGCCCGAAGCGCTTCGCGAGCGTCACCAGATCTGTCATCGCCCGGGGAACTGATCATATTCTGTAGAGCGTGATGCATCGGGGGCGATCGGTATCGGGGGAACTGCACATCACGCGTGCGAACGCGCGGTTTCAGCAGTGGCAGGCGCTGCTGGGAAACCGGGCCAAGCGGCAGCGGGCCGGGGAGTTCCTTATTCAGGGTGTGCGCCCGATCACCCTCGCGGTCGAGTTCGGCTGGCCGGTGCATGCGCTCATCTATGCCGCCGAGCGGCCGCTGTCGAACTGGGCGAAGCAGATGCTGAAGGCGGCCGGCGGCGAGCGGGTGGCCATGGCCGCCGACCTGTTACGGGAGCTGGGCGGCAAGGACGAGGACGTACCCGAGCTGGTGGCGGTGGCCGAGCTGCCGGACGATGAGCTGTCCCGTATCCCGGTGGGGCCGGCCTTCCTGGGCGCGGTGTTCGACCGGCCGAACAGCCCCGGCAACATCGGGACGATGGCACGCTCGCTGGACGCGTTCGGCGGCGCGGGTCTGATCGTCACCGGCCACGCCGCCGACCCCTACGATCCCCGATCCGTGCGGGCTTCCACCGGGTCGCTGCTGGCACTGCCGGTGGTGCGGTCCCACTCGCACCGGGAGGTGCTGGCGTGGGTCGCAGAGCTACGCGCCCGGGGGCTGCCGCTGACGGTGGTGGGCACCGATGAGAACGGCACCCTCGACGTCGCCGACCTGGACCTGACCGCCCCCACCCTGCTGGTCATCGGGAACGAGACGAGCGGGCTGAGCGCGGGATGGCGGCAGGCGTGCGACACGATGGCGCGCATCCCGATGGCCGGCTCGGCCAGCTCCCTGAACGCCGCCAGCGCGGCGACCGTCGTGTTGTACGAGGCCGCCCGCCAACGCAACCACGGAACGAGCCGCACCCGATGAGCTATCGCCACGCAACCGTCCGGACCGACTATCGGGATCTGGCCAGCGGCTCGGTGCTGCACTCCGCCGCAGGGTTTCCCGCATTCCCTGTCCGGCTGGCCAGCGAGATCTTCCAGCGCGCGCTGGTCCTGCGTGGCGACGACCGGCCCGCCGTGGTTTGGGACCCGTGCTGCGGCAGTGGTTACCTGCTGACCGTTCTGGCGTTGTTGCACCGGGACCGGATCGCCTCTGTGCTGGCCTCCGACCTCGACCCCGAGGCGCTGAGCCTGGCCGAACGCAATCTCGCCCTGCTGAGCCGGGCCGGCCTGGAGACCCGCGCCGCCGATCTCGAGGCGCGCTCCGCGCGCTTCGACAAGGCGGCGTACGGCTCGGCGGCGCAGGCTGCCCGCCGTCTCGCCGTCGAGCTCGACGCCGCCGGAGGGGATGTGCCGCACGCGGTGCGCCAAGCCGACGTGTTCGACACCGACCAGCTCCAGCGGGCACTCGGACACCGTGCACCCGACATCGTGATCACCGACGTACCCTATGGCGAACAGACCCAATGGCGCGGCCGCGGGGCGACGGCAGGAGTCACCGGCATGGTCGACGCTCTGACGGCTGTGCTCCCGCACGGCAGCGTGATTGCCGTGACAGCGCGGGGCCGCAAGATTCCCTTGGACCACGGGCCACGTCCCCAAGGATCCTTCAAGATCGGCACCCGAGCCGTCGCGCTGTTCCGGTGCGGTATCAGCACGTGACAGACGGTGTCATTCAGGAGGCGGCAAGGAGCCCCGAAGAGGCCGACTGAGACCCAGATAGCGAAGGGGCCGACTTGGATGGGGTCGGCCCCTTCGCGTTTACTGCCTCAACCAGGCGCGGAGGATAGGGGATTTGAACCCCTGATAGGTTGCCCTATACACGCTTTCCAAGCGTGCGCCCTCGGCCACTAGGCGAATCCTCCGCCGACGAGCTTACCGGACTTCTCGCGGTGTCCAGACCACCTTTTACGAGAGGGCCGGAGATGGAGCGAGCACTGCCGGGTCGGGCTAGACTGTCGTAGGACCCCTCGCGCGGCGTCATCCTGTGAACCTCCCCAGGGCCGGAAGGCAGCAAGGATAAGCGGGCTCTGGCGGGTGTGCGGGGGGTCTCTTCGTTGAGAGCCCCCTCGCAGGCGGGATGGTCGCATGAGCCTTGCGCTTTATCGCAAGTACCGGCCCGGGACCTTCGCGGAGGTCAAGGGGCAGGAACACGTCACCGACCCCCTGCGGCAGGCACTCCGTACCGGCCGCGTCAACCACGCCTACCTGTTCAGCGGCCCGCGCGGCTGCGGCAAGACCTCCAGCGCCCGCATCCTGGCGCGTTCGCTCAACTGCGAGAAGGGCCCGACCCCCGACCCGTGCGGCGTCTGCGACTCCTGCGTCGCCCTCGCCCCCACCGGCCCCGGCCACCTCGACGTCATCGAGATCGACGCCGCCTCCCACGGCGGTGTGGACGACGCGCGCGACCTGCGCGAGCGGGCGTTCTTCGCCCCCGTCTCGGCGCGGTTCAAGATCTACATCATCGACGAGGCGCACATGGTGACCCGCGAGGGGTTCAACGCGCTGCTCAAGCTCGTCGAGGAGCCTCCGCCGCACCTGAAGTTCATCTTCGCGACGACCGAGCCCGAGAAGGTCATCGGCACGATCAAGTCGCGTACGCACCACTACCCGTTCCGGCTCATGCCGCCCGCGACGCTGCGCGGGCTGCTGGAGGAGATCCTCACCTCCGAGAACGTCCCCTTCGAGCCGGCCGCGCTGCCGCTCGTCGTGCGGGTGGGAGCCGGGTCCGCGCGCGACTCGCTGTCCATCCTCGACCAGCTCCTCGCCGGGGCCGAGGAGGACGGCATCACGTACGCCAAGGCCGTCTCCCTGCTCGGCTACACCGACGGCGACCTGCTCGACGAGGTCGTCCACGCGTTCGCGGCCCGTGACGGCGGAAAGGTGTTCCAGGCGGTCAACCGGGTCATCGAGGGCGGCCACGACCCGCGCCGCTTCGCCGCCGACCTGCTCGAACGCTTCCGCGACCTGGTGATCCTGGCGAACGTCCCCGAGGCGGCCACCAGCGGCCTGCTCGACCGGCCCGCCGACGAGCTGGAGCGGCTCGTGCAGCAGGCCGCGTCCATGGGGCCCGCCGAGCTGACCAGGGCCGCCGAGGTGTTCAACGCCGGGCTGACCGAGATGCGCGGCGCCACCTCGCCGCGGCTGCTGCTGGAGCTGATGTGCGCCCGGGTGCTGCTGCCGGGGGCCGCGCAGGGGGAGGCGGCGCTGCTGGCCCGCCTCGAACGGCTTGAGCGCGGCGGCACCGTCGCGGCCATGGCCGCCCGGGCCACCACCGCCCCCGCCGCGCCTGCGGCCTCCGGGGTCGCCGGTGCTGGTGGGGTGGTGATTCCGCGGCCCGGGGCGGCTTCGGCGCGCCTCGCGACCGCGGGGCCCTCGGCGGGCGGTGGCCCCGGCGCTCCGGCCCAGGGCATGGCTCAGGGTGACGCCTCGCCGGCCCAGGCCGGCGGGTCCGCGCCGGGCCAGGGCGGGATCAACCAAGGTCAGGCCGGCGGGACCACCCAGGGTCAGGCGGGCGGGACCACCCAGGGTCAGGGCGGCGGAACCTCGCCGTACGGGAGTGGCGGGTCTTCTGGGCAGGGGGCTTCGGCTGGGGACCAGGGTCCCGCCGCTGCCCCGGCCGCGGCGGACGACTGGCCTGAGCCGGCCCGTCCAGGCGCTCCGGCGGCTCCGGCTGCCGCCGCGTCCGCCCCACCCGTTCAAGCGGCACCCGCAGGAGGCGGGCAGGCCGGGGCGGCGGTCATGCAGCAGCAGTGGCCCGCCGTGCTGGCGGCGCTCAAGCAGCGCAGCATCGTGGTCTGGGCCAACGTGAGCACCAACGCCCAGGTGGTGGGCGTGGAAGGCAACGTGGTCACCCTGGGGTTCGGCCAGGTCGGCGCGATGAAGAACTTCACGGGCGGAGGCAAGGACGCCGTCGTGGCCAGCGCGCTGAGCGACGTGCTCGGCGGGACCTGGCGGGTGGAGGCGGTCGTCGGGAACGGGCCGCCACCGCCGTCGTCGTCGGCCGGGCGTGGTGGCGGGCGTCCGCCCGCGCAGCCGGCGTACAACCCGCCGCCCGCGCCCGACGTCCCGAGCCCGGCTCCCTCCGCTCAGGGCGGGTCGGGGCACCAGGGCCGTACGTCCTCGCACGCCGGCTCCCACGACGGCCAGGGCGACCAGGGCGCTCAGGACCCCGGGCAGCCTCCGGCGGCGGCCGTCGCGGTCGCCGCTCCCGCGCGTCCCACCACGGACGAGTCCTGGCCCGACGCCCCGGACGACCCCGGCCCGAGCCTGCCGCCGTCGCCCGACCCGACCCGTACGATGCCGGCCGGCGCCACGCCGAGCGCCGGTCTGGCCGCGGCCCGTTCCGCGGCCAAGGCGGCGGCCCAGGCCGGTCCCCGGTCCTCGGGCGGCCGCGGCGGAGCGGCCGCCTGGCCGGACGTCGTCCCTGGACGCGCCAAGGGGCCGGACTCGGACGAGGTCGACCCGCTGAACGACGCGGACGCCGACGTGGACGCGGTCTCGGGCATGGCGCTGCTGGAACGCGAACTCGGCGCCCGCGTGATCGGCGAGATCGACCACACCTGACGGGCTTCGCCCCCGCTCAGGGGAGGAGGCGGGTGCGGGCGGCGGCGGCGCGGGTGTCGGTGGGGTGGAGGGCGGCGAGGCGTTCGAGGATCTCGTAGTCGTCGCGGCCGTTGGACGTCTGCGCGTACGCCCACAGGTGCTCCGGCGAGCCGTGGCGGAGAAGGCAGGCGCGGACCTGGGCTTCCAGCTCGTCCCGTTCGCGGCGGATCTCGGGTGATTCCGAGCGCGGCAGGAGGGGCCCTTTGTAGGCGCGGGCCAGGGCGGAGGCGTCCTTGGCGGCCAGGCTGCGGCGCAGGGTGAGGAAGTCGGCCTCCACCGGGCAGGCCAGCCGGTACGGCTTCGCGGAGATGGCCTTGCCGAGCTGCGTCCGCAGCCGGTGGATCTCGGCCCGGATGGTGACGGGGTTGCCCGCGTCGCCGTACACGTGGAACGACAGTTGCTCGGCCGTCAGCCCGTGGGGGTGGAGCGCGAGGAGGGCGAGGATCTCGGCGTGGCGGAGCGACAGGGGGCGTTCGTGGTCGCCGAACGTGACGGACGGCACGCTCTCGCCGAGGAACGACAGGGTGAGCGTGGCCGGCGCGGTGGCCGGGACGGCGCGGAGGAGGTAGCCCTCGGAGAAGGGCTCCAGCATGGCCACGCTGCCGTCGCGCAGGATCATGCGCTGCCCGGACAGCCGCGGGCGCCCGGCGTGGGTGGGCGGGCGGAGGAGGCCGACCCCGGACGCGGAGCCAGGGACGGATGCGGAGCCGAGCCGGCCTCCGGGGAGGCGGGCCGAGGGGGCCGGCCCCCAGGGCGGCGCGGCGGCGGGCAGCGCGGTGTCGTCGGCGGGGTCGTCCCAGAGGGGGACGCGCTCGCCGAGGCGCCCGCCGGGGTCGCCGCAGATGACCCGGCCGGTGGGGGAGAGCAGGACGCCGGGCCGCACCCGCAGCGACTCGTAGCGCCGCCGCAGACGTTCGTCGCGCTCGTGCATGCGCAGCGCGAGCTGGCTCTCGGCGAGCTTGGCCGCGGCCCCGACGAGGGCGACCGTGGCGGGGTGGAGCGAGCGGGAGACGCCGCTGACGTCGACGCAGCCGATGACGAGGCCGGAGTCGGGGTCGGTGATCGGGGCGCCGCTGCACGACCAGACGCGCAGCACCCGCATCAGGTGTTCCTCGGAGTAGACGTGCACGGGACGGCCGGCGGCGAGCGCGGTGCCGATGCCGTTGGTGCCGACCGCCGGCTCGCCCCACTCGTGCCCGCCGGACAGCCCGATCTGGTCGGCGCGGCGCAGGACCGCGGCGTCGCCGTCGCGCCACAGCACCCGGCCATGCCCGTCACTGATGATCATGATGTGGCCGGTACGGGTGGTCAGGTCGGCGAGGGTGGCGGCGAGCAGCGGCACCAGGGGGCGCAGCGGGTGGGCGCGGCGGACGTCGTCGAGGTGCTCGGCGTCGTAGACGAGGGGCGCGCCGCTGGCCTCGGGGTCGATCCCGGCGGCCAGCGAGCGGCGCCAGGAGTCCTGGATGAGGCGGCGGGGCGGGTCCCGCCGGACCCCGCCGGTGGCCGCGGCTTCATGGCCCCCGGGGAGAAGGCAGGAGCAGGCGTCGAGAGGGCCGTAGCTCATCGGTCACTCCAAGTAGTCGTATAGAGCATCCGCCTTGCGACCGATCCGCGCAACCCGTTCGAGGGATCGCGGAGGGTGTCTGAACGAGCGCAACCTGTGTGCAACGTTGGCTCGCCTAGCGTTTCGTTCCGACGCGTCGGCGTGGTGCGGCCGCTCCGCCGGCGTGATGGCCGGGTCTCGGACACTGGAGGGGGGCCGGGATCCGGCCATAACACCACGCGGACCACAGGCATGGCAGGTACGACATCGCTTCCACGACAGGGCGGGCGGCACGGGCAACAGGCCGTCCACGCGCCCCGGTCACGGCCCGAGGGCGGTCGATGGCGAAACATGGGGTGTCCCCGCAGTACATGTCGCCGCCCAAACACCGTAGGCTCGTGGCAGTCACGAACGCGGAGCCACGAGGAGCGCACGACGGTGAACCCAGGGGATGTCAACCTGCAGCAGCTGCTGGAGCAGGCCCAGCTCATGCAGCAGCAGCTCGTGAGCGCCCAGCAGGAGCTCAACGACGCGCAGATCGAGGGCTCATCCGGCGGTGGCCTGGTGACGGCCGTCGTCAACGGGTCGGGCGAGCTGCTGGAGCTGAAGATCGACCCGAGCGTGATCGACGCCGCCGATCCGCAGGACACGGCCGACACGATCGCCGACCTGGTGATCGCGGCGGTCCGCGACGCCGTGCGCGCGGCGGCCGACCTGCAGCAGGAGAAGCTCGGTCCGCTGGCCCAGGGGCTCGGCGGCGGCGGCCTCGGACAGTTGCCAGGGTTCTAGGCATGTACGAAGGGGTCGTCCAAAACCTGATCGACGAGCTGGGCCTGCTGCCCGGCGTCGGTCCCAAGAGCGCGCAGCGGATCGCGTTCCACCTGCTCGCGGCCGATCCAGCCGACGTCAAGCGGCTGGCGCACGCGCTGCTGGAGGTCAAGGAGAAGACCCGCTTCTGCCGGGTGTGCGGCAACGTGGCCTCCGAGGAGGAGTGCCGCATCTGCCGTGACGCGCGGCGCGACACGCACGTGATCTGCGTGGTCGAGGAGTCGAAGGACGTCGTGGCGATCGAGAAGACCCGCGAGTTCCGCGGCACCTACCACGTGCTCGGCGGCGCGATCAGCCCGATCGACGGCATCGGCCCCGACGACCTGCGCATCCGCGAGCTCATGACCCGTCTGGCCGACGGCCGGGTGACCGAGCTCATCCTCGCCACCGACCCCAATCTCGAGGGTGAGGCGACGGCGACCTACCTCGCCCGTCTGGTCAAGCCGATGGGCATCAAAGTGACACGACTGGCCAGCGGGCTGCCCGTCGGCGGCGATCTGGAGTACGCCGACGAGGTGACCTTGGGCCGCGCGTTCGAAGGACGGAGGCTGCTGGATGTCTGACGAGTGGAGCGCGCTCGCCGAGGAGATCTCCAGGCACGCGCAGGACTACGTGGACGGGCTGACCAGGGTCGCCGGCGGGGAGGCCGGCGACGCGATCTGGTCGCTGCTGCTGGTCGAGGTCGCTCAGGTGAGCCTCGCGGGCGCCAAGCTCGGCGCCAGCCGTGACGTCATCCTCTCCGGCAACTACGAGCCGGCGATGAGCGAGGACCCCGACATCGACGGCGTGCGCACGGCGCTGGCCGAGCGGCTCGGGCCGGTGGACGACTACGCGGAGGTGTTCGACCCGTACAAGGACACGGGCGTCACCCCCTACCGGCTGTCCGACGACCTGACCGCGGTCGCCGCCGACCTCATCCACGGCCTGCGGCACTTCCGCGCCGGGCGGCCGCACGAGGCGCTGTGGTGGTGGCAGTACTCCTACTTCAACACCTGGGGCAACCACGCGGGCGCCGCGATGCGGGCGCTGCAGGCGCTGGCCGCGCACTCGCGCCTCGACGTGGCGGAGGAGTCCACCCTTGACGCCGCGGGAGAGGCGACCACGGTCTGAAAGTCCCGCAGCACAAGACATATCGGTCCACATAGTGATATGACGCAGCGGGCGCATGAGACGACCCAAGTAGACTGGCAGCTCACAGTCCGAACCGGGAGACTCTCGTGGCGCTCGTTGTGCAAAAGTACGGTGGTTCGTCCGTCGCCGACGCGTCCTGCATCAAGCGGGTCGCGCAGCGGATCGTCGCGACGAAAAAAGCCGGCAACGACGTGGTCGTGATCGTCTCCGCGATGGGTGACACGACGGACGAGCTGCTCGACCTGGCCGAGCAGGTGTCGCCGCTGCCTCCGGGCCGCGAGCTCGACATGCTGCTGACCTCGGGCGAGCGCATCTCGATGGCCCTGCTGGCGATGGCGATCGCCAACCTCGGCCACGAGGCCCGCTCGTTCACCGGCTCGCAGGCCGGTGTGATCACCGACTCCACGCACGGCAAGGCGCGCATCATCGACGTGACGCCCGGCCGCATACAGGAGGCGATCGCCCAGGGCCACATCGCGATCGTGGCCGGGTTCCAGGGCGTGTCGCAGAACACCAAGGACATCACCACGCTGGGCCGCGGCGGCTCGGACACCACGGCGGTGGCGCTCGCGGCGGCGCTCGACGCCGACGTGTGCGAGATCTACACCGACGTGGACGGCATCTTCACCGCCGACCCCCGCATCGTGCCCCCGGCCCGCAAGATCCCCAGGATCTCGTACGACGAGATGATGGAGATGGCCGCCTGCGGCGCGAAGATCCTGCACCTGCGGTGCGTCGAGTACGCCCGCCGCTTCGACCTGCCGATCCACGTCCGGAGCTCTTTCAGCACGAAGGAAGGGACGTGGGTCGTCTCCGACCCTTACACCGAAGGAACCGAGATGGAGCAGCCGATCATCTCCGGCGTCGCGCACGACCGGAGCGAGGCCAAGATCACTGTTGTCGGGGTGCCCGACAAGGTCGGTGAGGCTGCCTTCATCTTCAAAACGCTGGCCGACGCCGAGATCAACATCGACATGATCGTGCAGAACGTCTCGGCCGCGGCCACGGGCCGTACGGACATCTCGTTCACGCTGCCCGCCGCCGACGCCCAGACGGCGCTGAGCGCGCTGAAGAAGATCCAGGAGCGCATCGGGTTCGAGTCGCTGCTCTTCGATGACCAGATCGGGAAGGTGTCGCTGATCGGCGCGGGCATGCGCTCGCACCCCGGCGTCACGGCGACGTTCTTCGCGGCCATCGCCGACGCGGGGGTCAACATCGAGATGATCTCGACGTCCGAGATCCGCATCTCAGTGGTCGTCGAGCAGGACGGCGTCGACGCGGCCGTGGCGGCCGCGCACCGCGCCTTCGACCTCGACGCCGACCAGGTCGAAGCAACGGTGTACGGAGGTACTGGACGATGAGCAGGCCCAATCTCGCGCTGATCGGCGCCACCGGCGCCGTGGGCACCGTCATGCGTGACATCGTGTCGACGCGCGAGGACATCTGGGGCGAGATCCGCCTCGTCGCCTCCCCGCGCTCGGCCGGCAAGGTGCTCAGGGTGCGTGGCGAGGACGTCGTGGTGCAGGCGCTCGCGCCCGAGGTGTTCGACGGCATCGACATCGCGATCTTCGACGTGCCCGACGAGGTGTCGGCCGTGTGGGTGCCGATCGCGGCCGAGCGCGGCGCGATCGCCATCGACAAGTCCGGCACGTTCCGGATGGACCCCGACGTGCCGCTGGTGGTGCCCGAGGTCAACCCGCTCGACGCGCGCGAGCGCCCGCGGGGCATCATCTCCACGCCCAACTGCACGACGCTGTCGATGATGGCGGCGATGGGCGCGCTGCACGCCGAGTACACCCTGACCGAGCTGGTCGTGGCCTCCTACCAGGCGGTCTCGGGCGCGGGCGTGGCCGGCTCGGCCCGCCTGTACGACGAGGTCGAGGCGCTGGCCGGCGACCGCGCGATCGGCCAGGCGGCCGGCGACGTGCGCAAGGCGCTGGCCAACAAGCTGCCCGCGGACTCGCCGTTCCCGGCGCCGATCGCGTTCAACGTGGTGCCGTGGGCCGGCTCGCTCAAGGACGACGGCTGGGCCTCCGAGGAGCTCAAGCTCCGCAACGAGTCCCGCAAGATCCTCGGCATCCCCGACCTCAAGGTCTCGGCGACCTGCGTCAGGGTGCCGGTGATCACCACGCACTCGCTGGCCGTGCACGCGCGCTTCGAGCGCCCGATCACGGTCGCCGACGCGCACCGGGTGCTGGAGGCGGCGCCGACGGTGGTCCTCATGGACGACCCGGCCAACGGCGTCTACCCGACGCCGCTCGACGTGGTGGGCAACGACCCGACCTACGTCGGCCGCATCCGCCAGGCGATCGACTTCCCCAACACGCTCGACCTGTTCGTGTGCGGTGACAACCTGCGCAAGGGCGCCGCGCTCAACGCGGCGGAGATCGCCGAGCTGGTCGCGGGCGAGCTGTAGCCGGGCCGGTCGCACTTCGGGGGTGGGCGTCGCACGACCGGTGCGGCGTCCACGTCCGTTTCCGTCCACTTCCGTGCCGTCCACGTCCGTTGCCGTCCGGGTGTCCTGTCACCGGAACAGGATGTCCCAGTGGTCGGACTCGTCGGCGAACGTCGTGCCCGAGGACGAGCGGTAGAGGCGGGCGCCGTCGCCGCGCACTCCCGACTTCTTGTGTTTCGTCGTGATGTAGCGGTCGATGCAGGAGTTGTGGCTGATGTCGAGCTTGTAGCCGTTGCCGTGGCTGAACTGGCCGGGCGCGTGGCCGTCCTCCGTGCCGCCGGTGACCTGGATGGGGCAGCGGCTCTCCTGCTTGAGCTGGATGATCCGGGCGACCGTGCCGGTCCGCACCCTGTCCAGCGAGGTGCAGTGGTGGCGGTGCTTGTCGGTGCAGTTGCCGGTCGACCTCATGCGCAGCCCGGCGCTCCTGAGCCAGCCGTCCGCCGTCGCGTGCGACATGCGGATCGCCGCCTGGCGGGGCAGCACGCGCGTGAGGTCCACGCGGCCCTGCTTGCCGAGCACCCGGGAGCGGTTGTGGACGACGTGCGGGCGGGCCCGCGGCATCCGTACCACGCCGGTGCGGACAGGGCTGCGCGGAGCCTCGGCCGACGGGCGGCCGGACCGCTCGCGCGCGCGGGTGTTCGCCTGCTCGCCGGACGGCTCGCGGTTCTCGTACACGGAGAACGGTGGCCGCGCGGGGCCCTCGGCGGTGCCCCGCGGGTGGGTGAGGTCGCCCCGCGGGACGCGGACGTCGCCGAACGGGGCGAGCATGTCGCCGACCGTGTCCCACTGGTCGCCGTGCCAGGCCCACACGTCGCCGTGCGGGACCCACACGTCGCCCCGCGGGGCCCACACGTCGCCCCGCGGGAGGCGGGCGTCGTGGCGCGGTGGCCGGCCGGGACCGTCGAGCGCCTCCAGACGCCGCTGGAGAAGCGCGACGCGGTCGAAGGCCGCGCGGTCCGCGCGGGGCCCCAGCACATCCGTGAGCGCCGTCAGGAAGACGGGCTGCTCCGGCTGCGGTGTCCCGTCGCGGGCGCCGGTGTCGGTCGTGCCGCTCGCGGTCCGCGTCCCTCCGGGGTGGGACGCGGCGGCGGCGGCCGAGGCCAATGCGATTATGGTGATCTCAATGCCGAGGAGCGCGACCACGGTGAGTCGTGCTGTTCCACGTATCCACATGTCGATGCCTTTTTCGCGGAAATAGCCCTTCCGCCACAAACGACAATCCCACCATTCCCATGAGATAACTCGCGCCGCGGAGGCAACTTTGCCTTGTGGCGGTGATCACCGTGCGGCTTCATGACTGAACCGCGTTTCACGACGTACAGTGACGAACGTGTCCGAAGCCCGAAACCGAGGATCGGAGAGCACCCGAGAGGTCATCGTCGAGACGGCCTTGCGACTGTTCAGGGAGCGTGGCTTCGACAGGACCACGATGCGCGCCATCGCCGCCGAGGCCGGGGTGTCCGTGGGCAACGCCTACTACTACTTCGACAGCAAGGAGGCGTTGATCCAGGCGTATTACGACCGCGCCCAGGCCGAGCACGAGGCGGCCTGCGGGGAGTTCCTGGCCACCGAGACGTCGTTCGCGGCCAGGCTGAGCGGGGTGCTGCGCGAGTGGGTCCGCGTTTCCGAGCCGTACCACGAGTTCGCCGTGAAGTTCTTCAAGCACGCGGCCGAGCCGACCAACCCGCTGAGCCCGTTCAGCAAGCAGTCGTCGCCGGCGCGTGAGGCGTCCATCGCGCTCTACCGCGAGGTCGTCGAGGGGTCGGCCGACCGGATGAACGCCGAGCTGCGCGAGGAGCTGCCGGAGCTGCTGTGGCTGCTGTCGATGGGGATGGTGCTGTTCTGGGTGCACGACACCTCGCCGGGGTGCGCGCGGACGTACCGGCTGATCGAGGTGACGGTGCCGCTGGTGGACCGGCTGGTCGGGCTGTCGCACCTGCCGGGGCTGCGCGGCATCACGCAGGACTTCATCGCGGCCGTGCACGAGCTGCGGGCCTAGGGGGCATACCAAACGGTTGGTATGGTCGGCTCGTCGGAACATCATTCTGGAGGCGCGCCGATGACCCGGAACTGGGGCATGACCATCCCCTTCTACGACCGCTCGCTCGCGAGGTCGCGGGAGCTGATCGCCGAGCTGCCCGGACTCGGCTACACGGACGCCTGGTCGGCCGAGGTCAACGGCGTGGACGGGTTCACGCCGCTCGCCCTCGCCGCCGAGTGGGCGCCCGGGATCCGGCTGGGCAGCGCCATCGTCCCCGTCTCCACGCGCGGCCCGGGGCTGCTGGCCATGTCCGCGGCCACGGTCGCCGACCTCGCGCCCGGCCGGTTCGTGCTGGGCATCGGCGCCTCCTCCCCGGCGATCGTCGAACGCTGGAACGCCGGCTCCTTCACCAAGCCCTACGCCCGCACCCGCGACACCCTGCGCTTCCTCAAGAAGGCGCTGGCGGGGGAGAAGGTGACGGAGGCGTACGAGACGTTCGAGATCAAGGGCTTCAAGCTGGAGCGGGCCCCGAAGACGCCGCCGAAGATCGTGCTGGCCGCGCTGCGCCCCCGCATGCTGCGCCTGGCCGCCGAGGAGGCCGACGGCGCGATCACCAACTGGCTCTCGCCCGCCGACGTACGCAAGGTGCGCGCCGAGGCCGGCCCCGGCACCGAGCTGATCGCCCGGCTGTTCGTGTGCGTGAGCGAGGACACCGACAAGGTCCGCGAGCTGGCCCGCTGGATGCTGGCGAGCTACCTGACCGTCCCCGTGTACGCCGCCTTCCACGACTGGCTCGGCCGCGGCGAGATCCTGCGCCCGATGCACGAGGCGTGGGCGGCCGGCGACCGCCAGGCGGCGCTCAAGGCCATCCCCGACGAGGTGGTGGACGACCTCATCGTGCACGGCGACGCCGCCACCTGCCGGGCCAGGATCCGCGAGTACGTCGCCAACGGCCTCGACACCCCCATCCTCGCCCCCATCCCGGGCGGCGAGATCCCCATCGACCAGGCCGTACGCGACCTGTCGCCCAAGGCGGCGGAGGCGGACCGTGCATGACGCGCTGAGGCTGGACGCGGTCGGGCAGGCCGCGGCGATCAGGACCGGCGAGCTGTCGCCCCGCGAGCTGGCCGAGGCCGCCATCGCCGCGATCGAGGCCCGCGACGGCGAGCTCAACGCGGTGATCTTCCCCCGGTTCGAGCGGGCGCTCGCCGAGCTGGAGCGCCTGCCGCGCGAGGCGCCCTTCGCCGGGGTGCCGATCCTGCTGAAGGACCTCGGCTGGCGGCAGGCGGGCGAGCCGTACGCGGCGGGCTCCGCGGTCCGCGACGGCGTCGAGGACGCCGGGGACGGCTACGGCGTGACGCGGCTGCGCGAGGCCGGGTTCGTCATCCTCGGGCGGACGAACACGCCCGAGTTCGGCAGCACGATCACCACCGAGCCGGCGGCGTTCGGGCCGACCCGCAACCCGTACGATCCGGCGTACTCGGCGGGCGGCTCCAGCGGCGGCTCGGCGGCGGCCGTGGCGGCCGGCATGGTGGCGCTGGCCACGGCGAGCGACGGCGGCGGCTCCATCCGCATCCCCGCGTCCCTGTGCGGCCTCGTGGGGCTCAAACCGTCGCGGGGGCGGGTCAGCCTCGGGCCGGCGCTCGGAGAGGGCTGGAGCGGCTTCTCCTGCCCCGGATTCGTCACCAGGACCGTGCGCGACACCGCCGCGGCGCTCGACGTGGTCGCCGGGCTCCACGCGGGCGACCCGTACGACGCGCCCGCGCTGCCCGGCCCGCTCGCCGCCGAGGCCGGACGCGACCCCGGCCGGCTGCGCGTCGGCTACCTCACCGCCCACCCCAGGGCCGGCGTCCCTGAGGCGCGGGAGCCGGCGGAGGCGGTCGCCGCGGCGGCGGCCCTGCTGGAGTCGCTGGGCCACGACGTGACGCCCGGCGGCCCTGAAGCGCTCGCCGACCCGGACTTCCCCGGCCACTTCGGCGCGATCGTGGCCGAGAACCTGGCCGCCACGGTCGACGGTCTCGGCGAGCTGCGCGGCAAGCCGGTCGGGCCGGAGGAGCTGGAGCCGCGCAACGCCGCCATGGTGGCCGCCGCGCGCGACCGCACCGCCGCCCAGCACCTCCGCTCCACGCAGTGGACGGACGCCTTCCGGCGCCGCATGGCCGCCTGGTGGAGCGCCGGCCACGACCTGCTGCTGATGCCGTCGCTCGGCGTCGCGCCGTTCCCGCTCGGCTGGATCCCGGCCGACGACCTCACCCTCGCGCTCGGCAGGACGGCGCACGCGGTGGCGTTCACCTCGCCGGTCAACGCCACCGGCCAGCCGGCGATCTCCCTGCCGCTGCACAGGACGGCCGCGGGGCTGCCCGTCGGCGTGCAGCTCGTGGCGGCGTACGGGAGGGAGGACCTGCTCGTCCGGGTGGCGGCCCAGATCGAGCGGGCCCGGCCCTTCACGCACGACGCCATGGGCTGATCGTCAGGAACCTCTCACCTCCGCGTCGCGTTATATCGTGAAAAACCGGGGGTAGGGGGTTGGCATGATGGCTAAGGCAGCACGGGCAGCGGCGGCGTGGCGCACGTACCGCGAGGTGACCAAGCCTGGATCGCCCGCTCTGATGACCAGGGTGCGCGCCATCCCGCGCATGGTGCGCGCGGTGATGCGCGGAGAGTACGGCGGCATGGGCAAGGGCCGGCTCGGCCTCATCGCCCTCGGCGTGGTCTACATCATCTCGCCGATCGACATCGTCCCCGACTTCCTCACGCTGATCGGCGTCGCCGACGACTTCGGCGTGTTCCTGTGGCTGGCGACCGCCCTCCTCGGCGAGAGCGGCCGCTACGTCGAGCACGAGCGCCGGATCATCCTCGGCAGGGTGGAGGGGGAGGTCTAGATCTCCTCCATGCGCAGCCAGGCCCGCGACGGCAGCGGGTGCCCGAACAGGCGGGCCGCGTTGCCGTACGCCACCCGGGCGATGTCCGCGGGCGGCAGCGGGCCGAGGTTGCGCGCGACGGCCTTCTGCGTGTCGGGCCAGGTCGAGTCGGAGTGCGGATAGCCGCTCTCCTGCAGCACGTGGTCGAGCCCGACCGCGAGCCGCACCCCCGACAGCGCGTGGTCGTCGCGCGTGCCGAAGAAGAAGTTGCGGCGCAGCACCTCGCTCGGCTTGAGCCCGCCGTCCCAGGACGCCTCGCCCGCCACCGGGTGGTCGAGGGCGTAGTCGGCGCGCTCGGCCAGCAGCGGCAGCCAGCCCACGCCGCCCTCCACGATGAGGACGCGCAGCGAGGGGAAGCGCAGCGGCACTCCCGACCACAGCCAGTCGGCGCAGGCGAACATGGCGGTGGTGGGCATCAGCGTGGTGATGGCCTCGATGGGCGTGTCGGGGGAGGGCACGGGCGACCACGAGGAGTCGCTGGTGTGCAGGCACACGACGGTGCCCGTCTCCTCGCAGGCGGCGAAGAACGGGTCCCAGTGGCCGGTGTGGATCGACGGCAGCCGCATCCGGTTGGGGAACTCGGGGAAGACCACGGCCTTGAAGCCGCGCGCGGCGTTGGCCCGGATCTCCTTGGCGGCCACGTCGGGGTCGGGCAGCCACGGGAGCTGCAGGCCGATGATCCGCTCGGGGTAGGTGCCCGCCCACACGTCGATGTGCCAGTCGTTCCACGCGCGCACCAGCGCGAGGCCGAGCTCCTGGTCGCGGGTCCTCGCGAACGGCATGCCGGCCTGCTGGGCGAGCATGCCGGGGAAGCACAGCGCGGCCCAGATGCCGGCCACGTCCATGTCCTGGACGCGGGCCTCGATGTCGTGACAACCGGGGCGCATGTTCTCGAAACGGACCGGATCGAGCGTCCACTGCTCACGGGGCAGGCCGGCGCCGACGTCGATGCCGGCGCACGGGTAGGTGGCGCCGCCGTAACGCCAGACCTGGTGACCCGCCTCCGTCTCCACGACCTTGGGCGCGACGTCGGCGTATTTCTCCGGCAGTCGGTCGTCGAAGAGGTCGGGCGGCTCGATCAGGTGATCGTCGGCTGAGATGATCACATAGTCGCGCCGCCGGGGTTCAGGGTCGGGGAGCAGCGGCGTAGTCACGCAGGTAACCGTACGACGACGGGATAACGTCGAACAAGCTGCGACGTATCCGTTGGGTCTCCGAACCCGCCGGACAGCCGGGGTCTCGCCGGGCCCGGGATCGCCGGGGAGGGGGATCGCCGGACGATCCCGGGCGGGTCGGGTCCGCCCGTTCCGGCGAGGATGCTGCTCGCGCGGACCCTGCGGCGCCCTCTACCCTCGCGGCCGGGTTTCAGTCAGCAGGTGCCGGCGCAGCTCGCCGACCGCGTCGGGGGAGAGGCCCACGACCTGCGAGACGTACCGCTCGGGCGAGCCGTGCCTGGCCGCCAGATCGGTCAGGAAGAAGCGCATCGCCTCGGCCGGGGCGAGCCCGAAGCCCGGCCAGAGCGCCGCGTCGGGGTGCCGCCGCCGCCAGTCGGCGATGAAGCGCTCGGTGACCAGGCCGGTGAGCGCGTAGTCCGCCACGATGTCGTCCTCGCTCACCCCTATGAGCGAGAGCACCAGCGCGGCCAGCACGCCGGTGCGGTCCTTGCCGGCCGCGCAGTGGATCACCACGGGCGCGTTGCCGGCGTCGGCGATCGTCTCCAGGGCCGTGCGCAGGTTGGCGACGCCGTCCTCGGTGACCTCCAGGTAGCGGTCGGCGAGGTAGCGGGCCACGCCGAGCGCCTCGTCGTAGGCGTTGACGTCCCAGCGGCGGCCCTCGATGGGCAGGTTGTGGTAGCGCTGCCCCTCGCTCTCGGGGACCCGCCCCATCCTTTCGATCTCGAACGGGTGGCGCAGGTCGATGACCGTACGCACGCGCAGCGCGCGGAAGACGGCCAGGTCGTCCCGGTCGAGCCAGCCGAGCGAGTCGGCCCGGTAGAGCCGCTGCCACTGGACGGCGCGGCCGTCGGCGGTGGGGTATCCACCCATGTCACGGAAGTTGCAGAGGTTGGCGAACTCGATGTGGCGGATCACCCCATCACCTTACGTCGCCGGGGTCCGCGCCTCCTCGGGCTCGGCGGGCGTGCCGGGCCGCTGCCCGTCGCGCTGTTCGGCCAGCTCGCGGCGCAGGAGCAGGATCCAGCCGCCGATCGCCACGCCGATGAACAGCCACCACTGGAAGGCGTAGGCGAGGTTGAGCCCGCCGCCGGCGCCCACGTCGGGCGCGGGGACCGGCTCGGGCGCCGGCGTGCCGGCCGGCTCCTGGGAGATGAGCTCGACGTAGCCGTCCAGCAGCCGGTACGGCACCTGCCGGCCGATCGACCCCGCGTTGATCAGCAGCACCTGCCCGGCCGGCAGGCCGGAGACCTCGCGGATGCCGGACGACGCCGTGGTCTCGCTCTGCCGTAGCCGGCCGGTGACAGTTACCTGTCCGGCGGGCGGCGGGGGCACGGCCGGTGGGGTGTCGGCGGTCGCGCCGGCCGGGACCCAGCCCCGGTTGACCAGCACGCCCGTGCCGTCGGCGGTGACGAGCGGGGTCAGGACGTAGAAGCCGGGGCGGCCGTTCTGCGGCCGGCGGCGTGCGACGAGCGCGTGCGCGGGGTCGTAGGAGCCGGCCACGCTCACCCGCCGGAACCGGTCGGCGGCGTCGACCCGCCCGCCGGGGGCGGCCAGCCGCTCCAGCGGCACCGGGGCGGCCTCGATGTTGGCGGTGACCCGCTCGCTGTTGGCCGACCGCTCCTCGAAGCGCCCGTACTGCCAGCGCCCGAGGAAGACGAAGGCGGGGATGACGAGCAGCACCACCAGGGTGAGCCCGAGCCATCGGCGCGTCAGCAGGATCCGGTACACGCTCTCCAGGGTAGGCAAAGCTGCCGGTGCCCTCGTACGCGCCTCGCCCTGATCAGGCGGTTCTGGCCCGCGCGCCGGCGCCGGGCACCGGGGTGACCTCGCGCGGCCCGGTCACCTCGTGGCCGTCGGTACAGCGGAAGTGCAGTTCGATGGGCGCGCCGCAGTCGCGGTGGGTGAGCAGCACGGGCGGGCCGTCGTCGTCCGCCAGGTATCTGTCTCCCCAGTGCATGAGCGCGACCAGCAGCGGGTAGAGGTCGCGGCCCTTGTCGGTGAGGCGGTATTCGTCGCGCTGCCGCTGGCCGGGCTCGCGGTAGGGCTCCTTGCGCAGCAGCCCCTCCTCCACCAGACGGGCCAGGCGGGCGCTGAGGACCTGGCGGGGGGCCCCGGTGATGGCCTGCATGTCGGCGAAGCGCCGCACGCCGCTGAACGCCTCGCGCAGCACCAGGAAGGTCCATTTCTCCCCGACGATGTCCAGGGTGCGCTCGATCGAGCAGTTGTCCACCCGGAAGGGAACGTTCATCTTTTCATTATATCTGAGTTCGATTGACAGACTCAGGTCCGACCGGGCAGGCTGGGTCCATGTTGGGAACTCAGATCCGGCCCGCCGGGCCCGACGACGAGGAACGGGTCCGCCGCTTCGTGACCGGGCTGTCGCTGCACACGCAGACCCTGCGCTTCTTCACCGGCTGCGCCTCGCCCGCCGCGAGCCTCATCCGCGCCCTGGTCGCGGTGAACGAGCGGCGCGACGTGCTGGTGGCGACCACGCCGGACGGCGAGATCGTCGGGCACGCCATGAGCTACCGGGGCGAGGCCGCCGACGTGGAGATCGCGGTCGTCGTCACCGACGACTGGCAGGGGCGTGGGCTCGGTCCCCGGCTGGTCCGTACGCTCCTGCTCAGGGCCTTCGTCCTGGGCGCGCGGACCGTCGCCATGGACGTCATGGGGGAGAACCGCCGGGCGCTGCGGCTGGTCCGCAGGGTGTGGCCGGACGCCCGGATGAGGGTGTGCTCCGGTTCGGTCGAAGTGACCGCTATGATCGATCCGGCCGTCCTATTTGCGGAACAAGGTTCTGTTGCCACACCATTGACAGTGTGAAGAGTGTCAAGAACGGACGCGACGGCCGGACCCGCATCATCGAGGGCGCCCTCCGCCGCTTCAGCCAGGACGGGGTGTCGGCCACGACGCTGGCCAGCCTCCGCGAGGAGAGCGGTGTCAGCGTCGGCAGCTTCTACCACCACTTCGCCAGCAAAGAGCACGTCTTCGGCGTCCTCTACGCCGAGATCCTCGACGCCTACCAGGCGGCCTTCCTCTCGGAGCTGACCGAGCACGAGGACGCGCGCGCCGGCATCGAGGCCGTCGTCGCCTTCCACATGCGCTGGGCCGGCGAACATCCCGAGCGGGCCCGGCTGCTCATCAGCGAGCGGCCCCCGCGCAAGCAGGAGCCGGGCGGGGCGGAGGTCGCCGAGGCCCGGCGGGCGTTCTTCCGCCAGGTGTCCGACTGGTGGCGGCCGCACATGAAGAACGGGCTGCTCCAGCCGGTGCACCCGACCATGTGCTACGTCCTGTGGCTGGGCCCGGCGCAGGAGATGTGCCGGCTGTGGTTCGCGGGGGCGCACACGCCGACCGAGGAGGAGATCAAGGGGCTGGGCGAGGCCGCCTGGCACAGCCTCCGCCAGCCCCCCGGGTGACGCTCCCCGGAATACGGGGAGCGAGGGAGCGAGCACGATTCGTGGTGTTATCGTGCTGCTTGTGAGACGACCTCGGGCTCTGGTCCTGCCCGCCTTGCCGGAGCGCGCGCTCGCCCGCCTGGCCGAGGTGGCCGAGCTGACCGAGGTTCCCGAGCGCCCGGACCTCGGCTTCACCGACGAGCGGCTGGCCGATCTGGTCGTCGCGACCGGCGCCACCGTGCTCGTCACCGACGGGGACCAGGTCCGTGCCTCGGTCCTCGACCTCGACCTCGACGTCGTGGCGGTCATGGGCCCGCCCACGAGCGTCGACCTCGACCTCGCCGCCGAGCGCGGCGTCCCCGTCCTGCACGCCGGCGACCGCGACGCCGACGCGGTGGCCGAGCTGACGCTGGCGCTGCTCTTCGCGGTCAGCAGGCACATCGTCACCGCCGACGGCGAGATGCGCGGAGGCCGCGCCCACCGCGGCAAGGTGCCCCCCTCCCAGCGCCATCGCGGACGCCGGCTCGCCGGCCGCACGCTCGGCATCATCGGGCTCGGCCGGGTCGGCGAGGCCATGCGCTGGCGGTGCGAGGGGCTCGGCATGCGGGTGATCGCCTGCGACCCCGGCGTCGCCGCGGCCACCCACACCTTCGCCGCGCTGCTCGCCGAGTCCGACGTGGTCTCGCTGCACGTGCCGCTGACCGCCGAGACGCGCGGCATGTTCGGCTACGCCGAGTTCGGCGCGATGCGGCCGGGCGCGATCTACCTCAACACCTCGCGCGGCGCGCTGCACGACCTGACCGCCCTGGTGGAGGCGCTGCGCCTGGGGCAGGTGGGCGGCGCCGGCCTCGACCATTTTGAGGGTGAGTGGCTGGATCCGTCGCATCCGCTGATCAAGCTGCCGAACGTGGTGCTGACGCCCCGGCTCGGCGAGGCCACCGGGGAGACGCGCGAGGAGCTGGCCGAGGCGCTGGTGGCCGACATCGAGCGGGTGCTGAGCGGCGAGGCGCCGGGCGTGCCGTTCGCCCGGCCGGCCTGAGCCCCCGTCAGACGGGCTGGCGCAACCGGGTGTGGACGCGCCAGCTGGAGCGCTCCAAAGAGATGTCCAGCCGCAGCTCGCCCCGCTGGCGGCGCAGCCCGGGCACCCGCACCCGGTCGTGCACGTCGAACCGCCCGCGGTGCGGATAGCCGAAGCCCAGCTCGCCGGGCAGCACCCGCAGGTCGTCGTGGTTGCCGCAGCGAGGGCACGTCCAGGACACCAGGTCGAGGCCGCGGTTGTAGTCGGAGCAGGCGTTGAAGTACTCGTCGGGCGCGAAGCGGGACTCGCAGGCCAAACAAGGGATCAGCATGAGACCCACTCCTAAGGGAGTCGTACCGTGCACCCTAGAGATACCGCGCCCCGCTTGCCCATCGCTTGCAGTTCGGTTGGGTACTTGTGTAACAGTATGGGCACTGACGGTGTCGGATCATGCCCATGCGCCCACGGTGAAAGGATGGGCGGGTGGAACGACTGCGCCAACTCCTCCTCGACACCGGCTACACGATCGACGGCGTACGCGAACGGCTCGGCAGCATGGCCGCCTCGGCCCTGGCCCGCGAGGAGCTGGTGCCCGCCCTGCGCGCGACCGCCGGCGGCGACCCCCTGGCGACGCTGATCAGGCTGTGGTGGCTCGGGGTCCCCGTCCCCGCCGCGGCGCTCGGCCCGGAGGTCCTGGACTCTGGCCTGGTCGAGGAGGCCGGCGACGGCGAGGTGCGGGCGACGGTCCACCTGCAGCCCTGGGAGACCGGCGGCTACCTCGTCTCCGACCGCAAGGTGCGGCCCGGCGACCCGCCGCTGCGGCCCGACCACGTCGTGGGGGCCGGCGGGGCCTCGGCCAACCTGGCCCAGCTCGCCACCCGCCGCCCGGTGGGCAGCGCGCTCGACCTCGGCACCGGCTGCGGCGTCCAGGTGCTGCACCTCGCCGGGCGGGCCGAGCGGGTCGTCGCCACCGACCTCAACCCGCGCGCCCTGGAGCTGGCCCGGCTGAGCTGGGCGCTGTCCGGCGTCGAGGGCGTGGAGGCGCGGACGGGCTCCCTGTACGACCCGGTCGAGGACGAGCGGTTCGACCTGATCGTGAGCAATCCGCCGTTCGTCATCGCGCCCGGCGGCGAGGGGAAGCTGACCTACCGCGAGTCGGGCGAGGCCGGCGACGCCTTCTGCCGCGAGCTGGTCCGCCGCACGCCCCGCCACCTCAACCCCGGTGGCCAGGCTCACTTCCTGGCCAACTGGCTGCACGTCGAGGGCGAGGACTGGCACGACCGGGTGGGCGGCTGGCTGCGCGAGACCGGCTGCGACGGCTGGGTGGTGCAGCGCGACGTCCAGGACCCGGCCGAATACGTCGAGCTGTGGCTGCGTGACGCCGCCCGGCAGGGCACCCCCCGCTACACCGAGCTCTACGACCAATGGCTGTCCTGGTTCGACGAGCACAAGGTCGAGGGCATCGGCTTCGGCTGGATCACCATGCGCGCGTCCGGCAGCCTCGATCCGGTCGTCCGCGTGGAGCACCTCGACCACCAGGTCGTGCTCCCGGTCGGTGACTACGTCGACGACGTGCTCGACGCGATCGCCGCCGCCCACCGCACGCCCGCCCTCGACTCGGCCCGGCTGCGCACCGCCGTCGGCCTGCTCGACGAGCGCGTCGGCCTGCCCGGCGCGGAGGACCCGATCCGCATCGTGCTGCGCCAGACGCAGGGTCTGCGGCGCAGCAGGGAGGTCGGCACCGTGGAGGCCGCGCTGGCGGGCGTGTGCGACGGCGAGCTGGCCCTCGGCCCGCTGCTCAACGTGATCGCCGAGCTGGTCGGACAGGGTGAGATGCCGGACGCCGACGCCATCAGGCCGCTCATCGCGGAGGGCTATTTCCTGCTTTGATCCGGCATTGATCGGACGTTGACTCCCCGAGTGAAGACTGTGACCTACGACACGGACCTGGGGGGTTCGAGGGCCGTGTCGGGTCCGGCCGGTCGTCTGACAGTGAGGCGGCTGGCCGTCGCGTGGAGCATCCGGATGACCGGGCCCCCTAGCGAAGCGCGGCGGTGAGGATGACCGGCCGGGCTGCTCATCAGCCGATCACGAGCGCCGATCGTGAATGCCGAGGACAGCCTTGATCAACCATGTGTGGATGACACGTCTGGACGACGAGCTGTACTCAGGTCTCGACGACGGCGCCGTGGGGCACGCCGTCCAGCAGGACCTTGAGATCGCCGGCCTCGGGGGCGCCGAGCCGGGAGAAGACGTCGTACGCCTGCCGCAGGCAGGCGAGGCTCCTGGAGAGGTCGCCGAGCCCGCGCAGGGCCTTGCCGAGCACGGTCAGCGACAGCGCCTCGCCGTAGGGGTGGCCGATGTCGCGGGAGACGACGAGGGCCTGCTCGGCGTGGCGGACGGCCTCCGGATAGCGTTCGGCGGTGATGAACGTCTCGGCCAGGCGTGAGCACACCCGCTGCTCCCAGACCCGCTGCTTGCTGGCCCGGAAGAAGGCCAGGCACTCGGCGTGGTGGTGGACGGCCTCGGTGAGGCGGCCCACCCGCGACAGCACGATGCCGAGGTGGTAGCGGGCGCGGGCGGTGCCGGCGCCGCTGCCCATCTCGGTGAAGATCGCCAGGCCCTTCTCGGCCGCCGCGATGGCGTCGTCGGGCCGGCCGAGGCCCAGGTGGTCGCGGGCGGAGTAGCTGAGCACCAGCGCCTCGCCGGCGGGCACGCCGTTCTCGCGATACCAGGTCATGGCCGCCTCGAACAGCGCCAGCGCCTCGGCGTGCCTGCGCTGCCGGCCGACGACCACGGCCAGGGCGTTGAGCACCTCGCCGGTGACGACCTTCTCGGCGCGCTCGGCCGACAGCTCGCGCACCCGCCGGAACTGCTCCTCGGCCTCGCGCAGCCGGTTGGCGGCGAACAGCACCCGGCCCAGCACGTAGCGGGAGCGCAGCTCGCTGCCGGGGTCGCCGATCCGCAGCGCGGCCGCCAGCACCGCCCTGGTGCCCTGGTCGAACTCGCGGGTGTGGGTGCCGGACTCCAGCAGCGGCTCCATCGCCACCAGCAGGTCGCCGGCGGGCAGCAACTGCTCGCCCGCGCGGGCGGAGGCGGCGGTCTGGCCGATGGCGGCGAACAGCGAGTCGCCCTCGGCGATCAGCCACGCCACGGCCTCGTCGACCGTGGTGAACGTACGGCCGGTGCCGGTCACCGCCAGGTTGTCGGCGATGGCGCTGCCCTCGTAGGCCAGCCGGTGCGCCGACTGGGCGGAGGCCAGGTAGAAGCCGAGCAGCCGGCCCAGCGCGAGGGCCAGCGCCTCGGGCCGCTCGGCCTTGTCCAGCTCGCGGCGGGCGAACAGCCTCAGCAGGTCGTGGTAGCGGTAGCGGCCGGGGCCGGGGGCCTCCAGGAGGCTGGCGTCCACCAGCGACTCCAGCAGCGCCTCGGTCTCGTACGCGGGCAGCGCCAGCACCGCCGCCGCGGCCTCCGAGGAGATGTCGGGCCCGCTCGGCAGCGACAGCAGCCGGAACGCGCGGGCCTGCGCGGGCGCGAGCTGGCCGTAGCCGAGCGCGAAGGTGGCCTCGACGGCCAGGTTGCCGACCCGCATCTCGTCGAGGCGGCGCTGCTCGTCGGCCAGGCGGGGCGCCAGCGAGGCGACCGTCCAGGACGGGCGGGCGGCCAGGCGGGCGGCCACGATGCGCACCGCGAGCGGCAGGAACCCGCAGGCGGCGACGACGTCCATGGCGGCGCCGTGCTCGGCCGCGACGCGCTCGGGCCCCGCGACGGCGGCGAACAGCGACAGGGCCTCGTCCGGCTCCATCACGTCGAGGTCCACGAGCCGGGCGGCGGGCAGGTCGGCCAGCTTGACCCGGCTGGTCACGATCGCGGCGCAGCCGGGGGAGCCCGGCAGCAGCGGGCTGACCTGGTCGGCGTCGTGGGCGTTGTCGAGCAGCACCAGGACGCGCCGCTCGGCGAGGAGCGAGCGGTAGAGGGCCGAGCGCTCGGCGAGGCCGTCGGGGATGACGTCCGGCGGGATGCCGAGCGCGCGCAGGAAGCCGCCGAGGGCGGACTCCGGCGCGGTCGCGCCGTCGCCGTAGCCGCGCAGGTCGGCGTAGAGCTGGCCGTCGGGGAAGATCTCGTCCACCTGGTGGGCGACGTGCACGGCGAGCGTGGTCTTGCCGACGCCGCCGATGCCGGAGATCGCCACCAGGGGCAGGCCCTCGGCGGAGGCGGTGGACAGCAGCGAGCGCAGCCGGGTGGCCTGCTCCTTGCGGCCGGTGAAGTCGGTGACCGCGGCGGGGAGCTGGGCGGGCCTCGGCAGCTCGGGGGCCGCGGGCGGCTCCTCCTCGCCGGGCTGGGGCTCCTCGCCGGCCCCGTCGGCGGACCTCGCGGACCCGGGCTCCTCGGCGGGGACCGGGGGCAGGGCGAGGGCGGGGTCGGCGGTCAGGATGCGCTGGTGGAGCGCGGCCAGCTCGGGGCCGGGCTCGATGCCCAGCTCGTCGATCAGCGCCTCGCGGGTCTCGGTGAAGACGTTGAGCGCGTCGCCCTGCCGGCCGCACCGGTAGAGGGCCAGCATGAGCTGGGCGCGCAGCCGCTCGCGCAGCGGGTGGTCGGCGGTGAGCGCGATCAGCTCGGAGACGACCGAGGCGTGGTCGCCGAGCTCCAGGTCGACGTCCATGAGGGTCTCGACGACGCTGAGGCGGCGCTCGGCCAGGCGGTCGCGCTGGTGCTCGGCGTACGGGCCGACGGTGCCGGCCAGCGGCTCGCCCTCGAACAGGGCGAGCGCGGCGCGCAGGCCGTCGGCGGCCTCGCGCGGGCGGCCGGCCCTGCGCGCGGTCTCGGCCTCGGCGATGCGCCGCTCGAAGCGGGTCAGGTCGAGGGCGTCGTCGGGCAGGCGCAGCGCGTAGCCGCGGCCGATGGAGGTCAGCAGTTCGGGTCGGGAGCGGGCGACCCGGTCGGGT
Source organism: Nonomuraea coxensis DSM 45129 (assembly GCF_019397265.1). Classification (NCBI taxonomy): domain Bacteria; kingdom Bacillati; phylum Actinomycetota; class Actinomycetes; order Streptosporangiales; family Streptosporangiaceae; genus Nonomuraea; species Nonomuraea coxensis. The sequence goes on along the minus strand of NZ_CP068985.1, from coordinate 8,981,963 downwards.
TCGAGCACGGTGCGGAGCCTGGAGACGTAGGTGCGCAGCGCGCCGAGGGCCCGCGGCGGCGCGTCCTCGCCCCACACGGCGTCGATCATCTCGTTGGGAGTGACCGCGCGGCCCTCGCGCAGCAGCAGCATCCCGAGGATGGACCGCTGGAGCGGGGTGCCCAGGTCGAGCTCCTGGCCGTCCCGCCACGCGCGGACAGGACCGAGGACGGCGAACCACAGGCCGCCTTCACCGCTCTGACCAGCCATGCCGTCTGTCTCCCAGCCAATGGAACGTTTTGTTACCAAATGATAGATCGATGTTCGGTCGTCACCTAGATCGAGTACGCCCTCATGCAGAGCGCGGGCGGGGCCGAAAAAATACAGGCCCCGCCCGGTCGTGTGGGCGGGGCCGCGGTGAACGGAGACTCAGGCTGCCTCGAACAGTCCCATCCGGCTGAGCAGACGCTCGCGGACGAGCGGCCATTCGGAGTTCAGTATCGAGTAGAACGCGGTATCTCGGACCGTGTTGTCGGCGCCTCGGCTGTCCGCTCGCCGCACCCCGTCGAAGTGTGCGCCGAGGGCCTCGATGGCGGCCCGGGACTTGGTGTTGCGTACGTCTGCTTTGAGAGTGATGCGGTGGACGTCCCAGGTCTCGAAGGCGTGCGAGAGCATGAGGAACTTGCTCTCCCGGTTGACACCCGTGCCCTGGGCGCTCGCGCCCAGCCAGGTGTAACCGATGTCCGCCACGGACGGGATGTCGCCCACCGCGCCGCGCGTACCCGGAGGCCAGGGCATGGGGCCCTGCCAATACTCCAGGTGCATGAGACGGGTGGCACCGACCACGCGGTCGGTGTTCAGCCACCGGATGGCGAAGGGCAGCGTGCGGCCCTCCGCCTGCTCAGCCATGGCGGCCTCCACATAGGAGACCATCTCGTCCCGGCCGTCCGGGACGCGAGTGAAGGCGTACGTGGCACGGTCTTCACTCGCCGCGGCGACGAGGTCATCGACCGCCGCGAGGCTGAGAGGCTCCAGGCGCACGAGGCGCCCGGACAAGGTGACAAGAGCGGGCATGTGCACATGATGAGGGGTGCGCGGGGTGCGTGTGACCATGCCCTTGGGAAGATCTTTCCCGGGTTTCCGTGAGTGGACTGTTTTCCCAGGTCAGAGGCCCCTTTTGGGGGACGTTCAACCCGCTCTTGGGGAGAAATTCGCCTAACCGTGACATGGTGGCGGGCCGGTGGCCCGGCCCGGTTCACGCGCGGGCGAGGGCGAGGTCCGCCAGGCCGCGGGAAAGGTGGTCGAGGCTGTCCGCGATCCAGGGGAGCCGGAGCGGGTCGTCGCTGGTCAGAGCGGTCATCCGCTGCTCGGGCGAGGAGCCGTAGAGCAGGCTGACGGCCACCCGTACGCGGGCCGCGGCCGGGTCGTCGCCGAAGGCGTGCCCCGGCAGCACGCCGATGCCGTGCTCCTCCAGCAGCAGCTTGGTCACCTCGGCCGAGCCGCCCGGCCCGAGGGGGCCGAGGTCGGGGTAGAGGTAGAAGCCGCCCTGCGGCTCCGGCACCAGGGCCCCGGCGGCGGCGAAGCGCTCGTGCACCGCGCGCGCGAGCGTGCCGTGCAGCCGGCGGCTGAGCGTCACCCGTTCCACCAGTTCCTCCGGCTCGCCGAAGGCGTAGGCCGCGGCCTCCTGCACGGGAGCGGCCGGCGCGGACCAGATCTCGCTCGCCACGGCCAGCAGCTTGCCGCGCAGCGCGTGCGTGCCCGTGGGCAGCCGGGCCACCCCGATCCGCCAGCCGCCGAGCGCCAGGCTCTTGCTCAGCCCCGTGGTGATCACCGTGCGTTCGGGCGCGAGGTCGGCCGGCGAGGCGTAGGGGAGCGCGGGGTCGTGCACCAGGTCGCGGTAGATCTCGTCCGAGATGATCGTCAGGTCGAGCTCCCGCGCCACCTCCACCAGGCGGGCGACGCTCTCCGGCGAGGCCAGCCGGCCGGTCGGGTTGTCCGGCAGCGTGACCAGCACGGAGCTGACGGTCCGGCCGGCCGCGCGGGCGGCGCGCACCTCGGCGGCGACCCGCTCGGGGTCGGGCACGCCGCCCTCTCCCGGCGGTGCGGGCACCAGGATGGGACGGGACCCGACGAGGTCGGCCTGCGCGGCGTAGCTGACCCAGCTCGGCATGGGCAGCACGATGTCGCCGCCGATCGCGAGCAGCAGGCCGTAGAGCAGGGACTTGCTGCCCGGCCCGCAGACGACCAGCTCGGGGTCGGTACGGAGCCCGCGCCGCGCCCAGTAGCCCGCCGCCGACTCCCGCAGCGCGGCCGCGCCGGCGACCGGCCCGTAGCCGTTGTGCTCGGAGGCGGCGGCCAGCCGGTCGCGCAGCGCCGGGTGGACGGGCAGCCCCGCCTCGCCGAAGGCCAGGTGGAGCACGCGCTCCCCGGCGCGCCGTCTTCGCTCGATGTCCTCGTTGGCCGCCAGGGTGGCGGACAGGGTAACCGTCATGGCTGTCACGTTCCCAGCGTGATTGGATGAAGGCATCACCACAAGCGAGGCTTTTCGTGGGTGGGCGTAAGGAAGTCTGATGCTCGAATTGCGGCGATTGGCCCTGATTTGCGAGTTCGCTCGCCGGGGCAGCATCGCGGCGGCCGCCGCCGCGCTCGGCTACAGCCCCTCAGCCGTCTCGCAGCAGCTCCAGGCGCTCGAACGCGAGGCCGGCACCGCGCTCATCGACCGCACCGCGCGCAGCGCCGAGCTGACCGACGCCGGCCGCCGGCTGGTCACGCACGCCGAGCGCATCCTGTCCATGGTCGAGGAGGCCGAGTCCGACCTGTCGGCGCACGCCGGCACCCCGTCAGGGCGGGTCGTGGTGACCGCCTTCCCCACGGCGGCGGTGGCCTTCGCGCCCGCGCTGGCCCGCTCGCTGCGCCGCCACACCGGCCTCACCCTGCGGCTCGGCCAGGCCCGCTCCGGGCGCGGCATGCGCGAGGTGCGCTCAGGCGAGGTGGACATCGCCCTCGTCGACGACTGGTACGGCCGGGTCCGCGACAGCGACAGCCTGCGCGTCTTCCCGCTGCTGCGCGACCCGCTGGTGCTGGTCGTGCCGCGCCGGCACCGCCTGGCCGACCCCGACGTGCCGCTCGACCTGCGGGAGCTGCGCGACGAGCCGTGGATGGCGACGCCCGACGGCGAGCCGTCGCGCCTCGCGGTGGACCGGCTGCTGGTGGACGTGGGCGGCATCCGGCCCACGCCGTGGGAGTTCGAAGGGCTGACCACCATCCTGTCGCTCGTCGCCAAGGGCATCGGCATCGCCGCCGTGCCCGCGCTCGCGCTCGCGGCCGGCGTGCGCGGGCTCGCCGTACGGCCGATCCCCGGCAACCCCGTCGGCCGCGACGTGCACGCGGTCGCCCGGGGTTCCAGCGTGCACCGGCCGTCGGTGTCGGTGACGTTGCGCGCGATCCACGTGGCCGCCCGCTACATCGCCGCCGACCTGGACCCGGTGCGGGCCGCCGAACGGCAGAGGCCGGGCGACGCGCCGGACGGCGGCTCCTTCGACAGCCATCTCGGCAGCCCGCTCGGGGAATGAGCGGTAGCGTCTGCTGCCATGGCGCCGACGTACGACATCGAGCAGCTCCTGCTCGCCCAGCCCAGCGTCCGCACGGTCGCGGGCGTGGACGAGGTGGGCCGGGGCGCGTGGGCCGGCCCGGTCACCGTCTGCGCGGTCGTCACCGACCTGTCCGAGCCCCCGGCGGGGCTGACCGACTCCAAGCAGCTCACCCCCGCCCGGCGCGGGCCGCTCGCCGCCGAGGTGGCCGCCTGGGCGGCCGGCATCGGCTTCGGCGAGGCCACGCACGAGGAGATCGACACGCTCGGCATGACCGAGGCGCTGCGCAGGGCCGCCCGCCGCGCCCTGGAGGCGCTGCCGGTCCGCCCCGACGCGGTGATCCTCGACGGCAAGCACGACTACATCGGCGCTCCCTGGCCGGTGCGGCTGGAGGTCAGGGGCGACGCGGCCAGCGTGTCGGTGGCGGCGGCGTCGGTGCTGGCCAAGGTGCGGCGCGACGCCCACATGGCGGCGCTCGGCTGCGACGACTACGGCTTCGCCGACAACGCCGGCTACCCCTCGCCGCTCCACCAGGAGGCCCTCGCCCGCCTCGGCCCCACCGTCCACCACCGGCTGTCGTGGTCCTACCTGGACGACCTGCCGCAGTGGCGGCACCTCAAGCGGCATCGCGACCCGCTGGCCGGCGAGGGCCAGGCCGCGCTCTTCGGCTGAACGAGGCTGGGCGGGCCCCGGCTGATCGGTCATCATCGGGGGCGTGCGCACAGGCATCTTCGTCGTCGCCGCGCAGTTCCCCGGCCGGGAGGCCGGGCGGGTGCTGGCCGACGCGGTCGAGCTGGTCGTCGCGGCCGAGGAGGCGGGCTTCGACGACGCCTGGGTGGCCGAGCACCACTTCATGTCGTACGGGGTGTGCCCGTCGGCGACCACGCTGATGGCCGTCGCGGCGGGCCGTACCACGCGCATCGGCCTCGGCACGGCGGTGAGCGTGCTGTCCACGCAGCACCCGGTGGCGCTGGCCGAGCAGGCCGCGATGCTGCACCACCTGTCCGGCGGGCGGTTCACGCTGGGCGTGGGCCGGGGCGGGCCGTGGGTGGACCTGGAGGTGTTCGGCACGGGGCTGGAGCGTTACGAGCGCGGCTTCGCGGAGTCGCTGGACCTGCTGCTCGCCGCGCTCTCGGGCGAACGGGTGGCCGCCGACGGGGAGTTCTTCCGCTTCCGCGAGGTGCGCGTCGTGCCGCGCGCCCCCCTGCGCCCGGTGGTCGCCTGCACGTCGCCGGCGAGCGTGGCGCTGGCCGCGGCGCGCGGCCTGCCGATGCTGCTCGGGCTGCACGTCGGCGACGAGGAGAAGGCCGCGGCGGTCGCCGCGTACGAGAAGCACGCGGCCGCAGGCGGGGAGCGGGCCCGTAGGGTCCGGCACGTGGCGGCGGCCGTCGGGCACGTCGCCGACTCCACCGCGCGGGCGGTGCGCGAGCTGAAGGAGTCGATGCCCCGCTGGCTCGGCCCCGGCCTGGCGGGTTACCGGCCGGTGGACGGCCGGCCGCGCCCGTCGCGGGACGTCGGCGCGTATGTGGACCTGCTCACCCGCATCCACCCGGTGGGCTCGCCCGAGCACTGCGCCGAGACGATCCTGCGCACTGCGGAACGCACCGGGATCGGGCACGTCATCCTGCTGGTGGAGGGCATCGGTGAGCACCGGCGGACGCTGGAGAACATCCGCAGGTTCGGGGCCGAGGTGCTGCCGCTGCTGCGCGGCGGCACGCCGGAGGGCTCCGGCGAGCCGGGCGGGGCCGGCTCGCCGTCCGGGGACCTCAGCAGTCCACCAGCTCCGGTTTCTGGTTGAGGATCTGTGCCCTCGGGGTGACGAACTCGGCCAGCGCCTTCGTGGCCGCGGGGTCGAAGACGGCGACCCGGTGGCAGTTCTGGAAGGCCAGCCGCACCCCGAAGTGACGCTCCAGCGCGCCGCGCATGGAATCGCTCGCCAGGCAGCGCAGGAGCTGGCCGCGGGCCTCCTCGGACGGCGGCGGCACCTGGTTGTCGGCGAAGTCGGCCCCGCTGTGCTCACGCTCCTTGACCAGCTCGCTGATCAGCGACCACGCGTAGGGCAGGGAGTCGCGTACGCACGCGACGAACGCGGCGTCGTCGATCTCACCGGTCCTGGCCTGGTCGAGCAGATCGTTCGGAACGGTCAGCGACATGCTGCTTTCTCCTCTCGAAGGGGGTCATCAATGACGCTAGGTTGAAAAATGGTGACTCTCCAGATGCCTGACGGGCACAGCTTCATGGTCGTCACGGGCCATAGACGAAGCCGGGATCGACCTGATCGGCGAGGTCACGCCCGAGCCGCTCGTTGGCCCAGGCCCGCGCGTTGCGCAGGTGGAACTCGACCGCCTGGCGGCCGAAGCGCGCCCAGTCCTTGTCGCGCTCGTCCACGCTCTTGCGCAGCAGGCTGAGCGTGTCGGCGTTGGCCGGCTCCAGGTCGTCGAGCGCGACGTGGCGGCCCTGCTCCATCGCGCGGACGGCGGGGGAGTGCTCCATCCAGCCGAGCAGGTCGTCGCCCGCGTGCGCGCGCAGGAACTCGACGTCGTCGGGCCCGTGGACCTTGTTGCCGACGACCGCGACGGCGACGTCGTGGGCGGCGGCGTGCTCACGGTATTGGCGGTAGACGCTCACGCCCTGGCGGGTGGGCTCGGCGACGAGGAAGGTCAGGTCGAAGCGGGTGAACAGGCCCGAGGCGAAGGAGTCGGCGCCGGCGGTCATGTCGACGACGACGTATTCGCCAGGGCCGTCGACCAGGTGGTTGAGCAGCAGCTCCACCGCGCCGATCTTGGAGTGGTAGCAGGCCACGCCGAGGTCGTCGGCGTTGAACGCGCCGGCGGCGAGCAGCCGGACGCCGTCGGGCGTGGTCAGCCCGTAGGGGTCGGCGGCGAGGTCGTCGAAGCTCAGCAGGCGGGAGCCGCGGCCGGGCGGAGTGGTCTTGATCATGTCGGCCGCGGACGGGATGCGCGGGTTGTCGCCGCGCAGGCGCTCCTTGATCTCGGTGAGGTGCTCGCCGAGGGGCTCGGGCTGCCGGTCGAGGCCGAGGACGAGAGCCAGGTGCTGGTTGATGTCGGCGTCGATGGCGACCACCGGCGCGCCCTGGGCGGCGAGGTGCCTGGCGAACAGCGCCGACATCGTCGTCTTGCCGCTGCCGCCCTTGCCGACGAAGGCCACTCTCACGGGACCTCCAGAGTGAGGATGAAAATCGTTGTCGTTCTGTCGACAGCATCATGCCACACCTGAGCCCCGTGAGCAGGGAGTTCGGAAGAGCGCGTCAGCGGGCGGCCACGATCTGCGCGAACGTGGTCTCGGCGAGCAGCCGTTCCTCGTGCTCGCGCAGGGCCGCCCACACGGCGGCCAGCGGCCCGGCCGCCCCGGGATACCCGCCGTGCCCCTGGAACTCCGGGCGTCCCTCGATCACCACGATCACGTCGGCCAGCGTGATCTCCTCGGCCGGGCGGGCCAGCCAGTAGCCGCCCTCGGGGCCGCGCATGCTGTGGATGAGCCCGGCCCGCCGGAGCTGGAGCAGGATGTTGTCCAGGAACCTGCGGGGGATCCTCTGCGCCGCGGCGATGCGCTCGGCCGGCACCGGCCCGGGAGGCGCGGCGGCCAGCTCGCTGACCGCCCGCAGCGCGTAGTCGGTTCTCGCCGAGAGCCGCATCACCTTTGGTCGAGGCCCCAGCGGCGGCGCAGTGCCCCGTCGGCCGCCTCGAAGAGCAGGTCGATGACGATGCCGATGGACAGGATGATGATCATCGTGCCGATCAGGCCCGGCGAGTCGGACACCTCGCGGGCGTAGGCGAGCTGCTCGCCCAGCGAGGACTGGTAGGCGATGATCACCATGAGCTCGCCCGCCATCAGCGAGCGCCAGGCGAAGGCCCACCCCTGCTTCAGCCCCGCGAGGAACGACGGCAGCGACGCCGGCAGGATCACGTGCCGGTAGAGGCTGAGCCGCCGGAACCCGAGCACGTGCCCGGCCCGCAGCAGCAGCGGCGGCGTGTAGTCCACGCCGGTGATCAGCCCGTTGGCGATGGACGGCGCCGCCCCCAGGATCACCACGAACGTGATCGCGCTCTCCGTCAGCCCGAACAGCAGGATCGCGAACGGGAACCAGGCGATCGACGGCATCGTCTGCAGCCCGGTGATGAGCGCCCCGAACGCCGCCCGCAGCACCTTCACCCGCGACACCGCCGCCCCGACCACCAGGCCGACCAGCACCGCCAGCGCGAACCCGGTGAACGCCCGCCGCATGGTGGTGGCGACGGCCCGGTAGAAGTCGGCCTCGCCGAAGCGTTCCCCCATGGCCTGGAAGGTCTCGACCGGCCCGGCGAAGACGTACTCGGGCCAGCGCCCGCTCATGACGACGAGCTGCCAGGCCACCAGCACCAGCGCGACGGCGGTGAGCATCGGCCAGAGGCGCGCCCACAGCCGGGCGGGAAGCCCGGCCCGCCGCTCGCCGCCCAGCTCCAGCGCGTCGAGCCCGGCGATCCGCCGGGCGTGCTGCGTGTCAACGGCCATGCCGGGCGACCTCTTCCTTCAGCCGGTCGGTGATCCGCGCGGCGAGCGTGGCGACCTCGGCGGAGTCGGTGCGGCGGGGCCGCTCCAGCTCGACGGCGAACTCCTCCTCCACCCGGCCGGGCCGGCTGCTCAGCAGCACGACCCGGTCACCGAGGCGGACGGCCTCGCGCACGTTGTGGGTGACGAACAGCACCGACAGCGACCGCTCCCGCCAGATCCGCTCCAGCTCGTCGTGGAGCAGGTCGCGGGTCATGGCGTCGAGCGCGCCGAACGGCTCGTCCATGAGCAGCACCGCCGAGCCCTCCGAGGAGGACGAGGACTGCGCGAGCGCGCGGGCGAGCGCCACGCGCTGGCGCATGCCGCCCGACAGCTCGTGCGGGCGCTTGCGGCCGAAGCCGCCGAGGTGCACCAGCTCCAGGAACTCCGCGGCCCTGGCCCTGCGCTCGGCCTTGGGGACGCCGTCGGCGCGGAAGGCCAGCTCGACGTTCGCCGCGACGGTCAGCCACGGGAACAGCGCCGGGTCCTGGAACATCATCGCGACCTTGTGGCCGTTCGTGGAGATCTGCCCGGCGCTCGGCCGGTCGAGCCCGGCGACCAGCGACAACATCGTGCTCTTGCCGCAGCCGGAGGCGCCGAGGATGCAGACGAACTCGCCGGGCCGGACGTGGAGGGACACCTGGTCGAGCGCGAGCAGGGCGTTCCTGCCGTGGCCGTAGGTCTTGGAGACGGACTCCAGGCGGACGGCCGCGTCCGTGCCGGGGCCGGCGCCGAGCTGGGTGGTGCTCATCTCACCTCACTTGTCCGCGACGGCCTGCTGGCCGGCCGCCGCCAGGATCTCGTTGAGCGGGCCGAGGTCGTAGATGCCGTTGAGGTCCACCGGTTCGAGCAGCCCGACCTCCTCGGCGTGCTTGGCGCTGAGGGTGAGCGAGGAGGCGATCGGGTCGTTGGTGAAGGTGATGTTCTTGAAGGCGCTCTTCAGCACCTCGGGCTTGAGCGGCTTCTGGGTGAGCTTCTCGATGGCGGCGTTGGCGGTCTGCGCGGCGCCGTCGGGATCGTCGGCGATGATCTTGTTGGCCGCGACGTGCGCTTGGAGCAGCTTCTTCACCAGGTCGGGGTGCTGCTTGGCCCACTCCTGACGGACGATCAGGTGGGTGATCACGAACTGCTTGTCCGGCCAGAGGTCGCGCTCGTCCAGCAGGATCTTGCCGCCGCTCTCCAGGACCAGGCGGCTGGCGAACGGCTCGGGCACCCACGCGCCGTCGATGTCGCCGGTGGCGAAGGTCTGGAGGGTCTGGGAGTTCTCCTGCGGCACGATGTGGACCTCGCCGCCGCCCTTGGTGTCGGTCTTGATCCCCTTGCTGCTGAGCCAGTAGCGCAGGGCCACGTCCTGGGTGTTGCCGAGCTGCGGGGTGGCGATCTTCTTGCCCTTGAGGTCCTCGACGTCGTCGATGCCCGGCTTGACGACCAGGAAGACGCCGCCGGACGCGGCGCCGGCGACGATCTTGATGGCCTGGCCCTTGGACTTCTGCCAGGCGTTGATCGCCGGGTTCGGGCCGATGTAGGTGGCGTCGATGGCGCCGGAGAACAGCGCCTCGATCGCGGCGGGGCCGGCGTTGAACGTGCTGGTCTTGACCGGGACGCCCAGGTCCTTCGCGTAGAGGCCCTTCTCGACGCCCACCAGCGCGGTGGCGTGGGTGATGTTCGGGAAGAAGCCGAGGCGGACCTCGGTGGCGGTCCCGCCGCCGTCGCCGGCGCTCGTGGTGTCGCTCCCGCACGCGGCCGTTCCCCCGGCGAGTGCGATCAGCGCCAGTGCGGCCAGCACCCTGCGAGCGTTCATGCCCAGCCCTCTATTCCTACTTAATAAGTCGGCTATGCCCAGTATCAAAAGGCATAGTTCCCGATACGTCAAGTAGGGATATAGGACTATCGGCAGGCGGCGTCGAGGCTGACCGGGTCGTCGGGGCTCTGCTCGTGCGCGAACACCTGGCCCGACCTGGTCGAACGCGGCTCGTCCAAGGCGTCGGACACCTTGCGGCGGATCAGCGACCAGTCCGGGTAGACGGTGCTGATGAGCGGCGGGACGAAGCTGAGGCTGTGGATCTTCTTGTCCTTGACCTTCTGGGACAGCTCCACGACGGCCGGCAGCAGGTCCTGCGGCAGGTCGGTGGAGATCGCCCGCTTCGTGGCGGCGGCCAGGCGCTCGAAGCTGTTGAGCACGGTCAGCGGATCGGCCTGCTTGGCCACCGCGTTGAGCAGGCACTTCTGGCGGCCCATGCGGACGTAGTCGTCGCTGTCGGTGCGCGAGCGGCCGAACCACAGGGCCTGCTGGCCGGTCAGCCTCCGGGTGCCGGCGGGGAGCAGGCCCTCGCGGTAGCGGCCGTACACGATGGGCTCCTTGACCGTGACCTCGACGCCGCCGATGGCGTCGATCATCTCGGCGAAGCCCTTCATGTCCACCATCGCGTAGTAGGGCACCTGGAGGCCGAGGATGCCGCCGACGGTCTCCTTGATGAGGGCCGGGCCGCGCCTGCCGCGCCCGACGCCCGGCACCATGTCGGGGTGGTCCTCGGCGTACTGGTAGATCTCGTTGAGGAGGCCGGGGGTGTCGGGGCCGGAGCCGGTGAAGCCGAAGGGGAAGCGGTCGCGGGCCGGGCCCTTGGGGAGCGGCACCCGCTGGAGGTTGCGCGGCAGGCCGAACAGCGTGGTCGCGCCGGTCCGCACGTCCACGCTGGCCACGGTCATGCTGTCGGTACGCACCCCCGGCCGCCCCGGCGCCGAGTCCGCGCCGAGCAGCAGGAAGTTGACCCGCTGGGCGCCGTTCCACGGGTCCTGCGAGATGACCGGGGAGCTGCCGGCGACCGGGAACAGGGTGTTCACGACGTCGCGCGAGACGTAGGCGAGGCGGGCGGCGTAGACGGTCGGCCCGAGCACGAGCGCGCAGAGGGCGATGGTCAGCGACGTGGTGAGCACCCGGCCGACGAGGTCCGCGCGCGGCGGGCGGACCAGGACGAACGACCAGACGATCACGAATGTCCAGGCCAGCGCGAGCACCACCAGGCCGGCGGTGAGCCCGATCAGCCAGCGGGGCTGGACGGCCAGCGAGAGCAGGCGCGTGCTGAAGCCGGTGAACACGACGAGGATCGCGGCGAGCGTCAGGACGTGCGCCGCCATGAGCGCGATCCCGGCCCTGCGCCGCTCGGTGGCCAGGTGCGCGACTCCCCACAACACGGCCGAGGCCAGCGTCAACGCGATGCTGGCGCCGAGGCCGAATCCCCGCTGTCTATCCATCCCGGTCACCCTAGTAATGGGATGTGCGTGATTGCCGGTACGAAAGGGAAGGGTCACGTCAAGTCGCCGTCAAATCCCTATCTTGCGATATAACGTGAGTGTGAGCAAGCGACACGGCAGCTATGGCTTCGACGCGCCGTGGGCCCTGACCGGGTTGCTCCTCGGAGCGATCGTGCTGGTGGCTCTCGCGGCGGTCTCGTACGCCCTCGACATCCTCCTCGCGGGCCTCGCCTTCCTCCTCGGCGGGCTCTACACGCTGGCCAGCGCGGCCAGCTACCTCTACACCACCCGGCACGGCAAGTTCGCCGTCTGGGCCGAGGAACTGCGCCGCCTCAAGGGCGACGAGCGGCTGCTCGACCTCGGCTGCGGCCGCGGCGCGGTGCTGCTCATGGCCGCCCAGCGGCTGCCCAGGGGCCGGGCCACGGGCGTCGACCTGTGGCGCTCGGCCGACCAGTCGGGCAACGCCGAGGCGCGCACCCGCGCCAACGCCGAGGCCGAAGGCGTCTCCGACCGCGTCGAGCTGGTCACCGGCGACCTGCGCGACCTGCCCTTCGGCGACGCGGCGTTCGACGTGGTCGTCTCCAGCCAGGCGGTGCACAACATCCCCGGCGCGGAGGGGCGGGCGCGGGCCGTGCGGGAGGCGTACCGGGTGCTGCGGCCCGGCGGGCTGCTGCTCCTCGCCGACTTCCAGCACACGGCCGCGTACGAGGAGACCCTGCGCGAGCTCGGCGTCGTGGACGTGCGCCGCCGCGACGCCGGCTGGCGGTTCTGGTACGGCGGACCGTGGTTCGGCACCGGCCTCGTGGAGGCCAGGAAGCCCGTCTAGACCGGTCTTTCAGGGGTATCGAGATCCCTTGTGAGCGACGTGGAGGTCGGCACCGTCACCACCAAGGTGCCCGCCCGGCTGGACCGGCTCCCCTGGTCCCGCTGGCACTGGATGATCGTCATAGGACTGGGCACCGTCTGGATCCTCGACGGGCTCGAGGTCACCATCGTCGGAAACCTGTCCGCCCAGCTCGCCAAGCCGGGCAGCGGCCTCGACATCACGCAGGCCCAGGTCGCGGGCACCGCCGCCGCGCTCTACGTCGCGGGAGCCTGCTCGGGGGCGCTGTTCTTCGGCTGGCTGACCGACCGGTTCGGCCGCAAGAAGCTGTTCCTCGTCACGCTGCTCGTCTACCTGGCGGCGACGCTGATGACGGCGTTCTCGTTCAGCGCGTGGTGGTTCTTCCTGTGGCGGTTCATGACGGGTTTCGGCATCGGCGGCGAGTACGCGGCCATCAACTCCGCCATCGACGAGCTGATCCCGAGCAGGCACCGGGGCCGCATCGACATCATCATCAACGGCAGCTACTGGCTCGGCGCGGCGGGCGGCGCCCTGCTGACCGTGCCGCTGCTCAACGACCTGCCGGTCAACCGACGGCGACCTGCCGGAGCCCTCCCGGTCGATGACCATCCACCAGCGCAGGTCGATCGGCTTCGTCCGGATCGCGCACACGATGGTCGCGCTCTACCCCAAGCGCACCGTGCTCGGCCTGTCGCTCTTCATCGGCCAGGCGTTCCTCTACAACGCGATCACCTTCGGGTACGCGCAGATCCTGTCCACCTTCTACGGCATCGAGACGCACACCGGCTACTACTTCGCGGTCATCGCGGTCGGCAACTTCCTCGGCCCGCTGCTGCTCGGCCACCTCTTCGACACCGTCGGGCGGGTGCCGATGATCTCGGCCACCTACATCGGCTCCGGGGTGCTGCTGCTCGGCACCGCCTGGCTGTTCGACCAGGGCGCCCTGACCGCGGTGACGCTGACCGCGTGCTGGAGCGTGGTGCTGTTCGTGGCCTCGGCGGGAGCCAGCTCGGCCTATCTGACCGTGAGCGAGATCTTCCCGATGGAGACCAGGGCCATGGCCATCGCGTTCTTCTTCGCGGTCGGCACCGCCGCGGGCGGCATCGCGGGCCCGCTGGTCTTCTCCTCGCTCGTGGAGAGCGGCGTGCCGGGCGACACGGCGCTCGCGTTCGTCATCGGCGGGCTGGTGATGATCGCCGGCGGCCTGGTGGAGGTGTTCCTCGGCGTCAAGGCCGAACGCAAGGGGCTGGAGGACATCGCGGCCCCGCTGTCGGCCGCCGGGGCCCCGTCCACCTGACCGCCGGGGGCGTGCGATGCTGGCGAGGTGATCGAGTCGCCGGGCAAGGTGCTGTACGTCATCGTGTGCGCCGCCTACGCGGCCGGCGACGTCGCCCGGCTCGTCGCCGGCGCGCAGCGACTCGGCTGGACCGTGCAGGTCGTCGCCACGCCGGCGGCCCTGGACTTCCTCGACGTCCCCGCCTTGGAGGCGCGGACCGGGCGGCCGGTACGCAGCCGCTACCGCAAGCCGTCCGAGCCGAAGCCGCCGCGGGCGGACGCCATGATCGTGGCGCCGGCGACGTACAACACGGTCAACAAGCTCGCGCTGGGGGTGGCGGACACGTACGCGCTGGGGGTGCTGGCCGAGGCGCCGGGGCTCGGCATCCCCGTCGTCGTGCTGCCCTTCGTCAACGACGCCCTCGCCTCCCGGCTGCCGTTCCGCCGCGCGGTCGCCGACCTGCGCGCCGACGGCGTCCGCGTCCTGCCCCCGCCGGACGACGCCGACCCCGACCCCTGGCGGGCGGCACTGACCGAACTCGGCCCACCGAGCTAACTCCAGGCGGCTACCAGATCCTCCGGCGACCAGACCCGGTCGAGGGGCAGGCCCGGCTCGGCGCCGGCCCGCGAGACGGCGACGAGAGGCGTGCGGTCGCCCGTCCCCGGCACGAAGGGCTTGCTCCGGACGAGCGCCTCGTGATCGTGCCGGTCGAACGGGCGGTTCTCCAGCCACTTGATCGATCCGACGAAGTGCACCTCGCTCGCGACCGGACCTCTGTCGGCGCCGACCAGGTCCACCTCCGGGTTGTTCTGCCGGTTCCACCAACCGCCGACCTCCTCCGTGCCGGGCCAGTCCTCGTCCGGCAGCGCGCGGGCGAGGGTCTCGCGGATCACCGGCTCGACCGCCCGGCCACGCCAGCTCGTCCACGACCGCCCGATGCGGCGCAGCGCGAGGTCGGGACGGCCACGCTCGCTGTCGGCGATCGCGCGCTGCAGGAAGGTCAGCCAGAAGCGCAGGTAGGGGTCGGCGATCCGGTAGCGCTTGTTCTTGGTGTCCTGCCTGGTGGACAGCGGCAGGTCGGCGGCGACGACCTGCTTGGCGGCAAGTGTGGCGAGGATCGGAGAGAGGGTGCCGGCGGGCAGTGGCGCGGCGCCTCCCGTCCTCGCGGCGATGCCGGCGAAGGTGCGCTCGCCGGTGCCGATCGCCTCCAGGATCGTACGCGCGTGGCCGCCTCCCGGGAACTCGCCGAGCAGCGTGAGCTGACCGGCGGCGAGGAGGGGTGACAGAGGAGAGGCGAGACTCCGCCGCAGGAACTCCTCCCGGGACATGCCCGGCTCCCACGAGCTCACGATCTCGGGAAAGCCGCCGGTCAGGAGGAAGGCGTCGACGGCGTCCGCGGCGGGCAGGCCCGTCATGGCCGCGACGTCGCCCAGGTGGAGCGGCCTGACGGTGGTGTGGCCGGCCCGCCCGAAGAACGGCCGTCCGTACTCCTGCAGTGCCTCCATCGTCGTCAGGTCGCTGCCGACCAAGATCAGCAGGATCGGTCTGGCCGACAGGAACCTGTCCCAGACCGTCTGCAACGCCCCCTCGAACTCGGGGTCCTGCTCCACGAGCCAGGGCACCTCGTCGAGGACGACGACGCAAGGGGTGTCTCCGACCGCGATGGCCAGGGCGCGCAGGGCCGCGTTCCAGTCCTGTGGGCGGTTGCCGCTGATCAGTGCCGCGTCCGGCAGTCCGGCGCACGACACAGCGTCGATGAAGTCACTGCGTTCGGCGGCGGGCGAGCGCCCGCGTGAGGCTTGGAAGACCATGTAAGGCAGGCGGGAACGGTCGCAGAACTCCTGCACCAGACGGGACTTGCCCACGCGCCGACGGCCGGTCACGAGCAGAGCCCTGCCACGCGTGGTCAGCTTTCCGGCGAGAACGAGATGAAGCTGCTCGCGTAGCACCCGCAGCTCGTGCTCGCGTCCGGAGAATTCTGCTGTCATAGTAAGACTCTATCTTAGTAAGAGACGATCATACTTTGTTGAGGAGGAGCCATGGAGGTCGATGAGCGGGTCGAGGCCGTGGTGCGGGACGGGCGGGCGCCTGGGTTGCACGGGCTGGTGGTGATGCGCGGCGGGAAGGTCGTCCTGGAGCGGTACGGCGCGGGGCCGGACCACCGGCTGGGTGAGCCGCTCGGGCACGTCACGTTCGACCGGGACACCCTGCACGACCTGCGGTCGGTCAGCAAGAGCGTGGTGGCGCTGCTGTACGGCATCGCGCTCGGCGACGGCCTCGTGCCCGAGCCGGGGGCGGGGCTGATGGCGCAGTTCCCCGAGCACCGGGACCTGGCGGAGGACCCCGGCAAGGCGCACCTGACGATCGAGCACGCGCTGACCATGACGCTCGGGCTCGACTGGAACGAGGACGCCCCCTACACCAGCCCCGCCAACAGCGAGATCGCCATGGAGCTGGCCCCCGACCGCTACCGGTACGTGCTGGAGCGGCCGGTCGCCGAGGAGCCGGGCAAGCGGTGGCGCTACTGCGGCGGCGCGACCGCCCTGCTCGGCGGGATCATCGCCAGGGGGACGGGGCGGCCGGTCGAGGAGTACGCGGCCGAGGCGCTGTTCGGGCCGCTCGGCATCACGGACTTCGCGTGGACGAAGGGCGGCGACGGGGTGGCGTCGGCCGCCGCCGGGCTGCGGCTGCGGCCGGTGGACCTGGCCGCCCTCGGGCAGCTCGTGCTCGACGGCGGGCGCGGGATCGTCCCGGAGGGCTGGCTGCGGGAGGCGCTGCGGTCGCGGGTGCCGATCGACGGGTCCTTCACCTACGGCTACCACTGGTACGTGGTCGAGGAGGAGCGCCGCAGGATCCAGGGCATCGGGAACGGCGGGCAGCTTCTCGTGGTGGTGCCCGGTGAGGAGCTGGTGATGGCGGTGACCGCCGGTGACTACGACCGGGACTCGGCCGGGTCCCAGGCGATCGCCGAGGCCGTCCTCGACCTCTGAAGGGTCCGGTCACCGGGCTGGCGGCAGGGTGGGGGTGGCGGTGCGGAAGGCGGTGACGGCGGCGCGGATCGCCGGGTGGGCGGCGTGGCCGCGGCGGTAGGCGGCGAGCGTGCGGCGGCTCAGCGGCAGGCGGGTGAGGGTGACGCCGGCCGGGGGCGCGGCGGCGGCCAGATGAGGGACGAGCGCCACGCCCTGCCCGGCCGCCACGAAGGCGAGCACCGCGTCGAAGTCGTCCACGTGGTGCCGCACCCGCGGCTCGAACCCGGCCGCCTGGCAGGCCCGCACCGCCATGGCGTGGCAGAGCGTCCCCGGCTTGCCGGTGATCCACGCCTCCTCGCGCGCCGCGGCCAGCGACGGGTGGTTCGTCAGGTACATGGGCTCGGCGAACAGCGGCTCGGCGCTGACGGAGCCGTCGGTGACGGGCGGGACGAAGTCGTACTCGTGGACGAGCGCCACGTCCAGCTCGCCCGCCCCCAGCGCGGCCGAGACGTCGGCGGGGTCGATCTCGGCCACCATCGGCTCCAGCCCGGGGTGCCCGGCGGCGAGGGCCGCCAGCGCGGCCGGCAGCAGGGCGCGGGCGGCGGTCGGGAACGCGCCGATCCGCAGCGGGCCGGACGGGCCGCCCCGGACGGCGGCGAGCGCGGCCGAGGCGCGGTCGAGCTGTTCGAGCACGGCCTGCGCGTGCTCGACGAGCAGGTGACCGGCGGGGGTGAGGGCGACCCGGCGGCCCGTGCGTTCCAGCAGCGGCACGCCGGCCTCGCGTTCGAGCGCGCTGAGCTGCTGGGAGACGGCCGACGGCGTGAAGGTGACCGCCTCGGCGACCGCGGCGATGGTGCCGCGCCTGGCCAGCTCGCGGAGCAGGTGCAGCTTGCGGGGATCGAGCATAAGACGAGCTTACGTTCCACGTCACGAATCCGAACTGGACCTTAAGGGTCGGCACGGGCCAGGCTCGGAGACATGTTGAGAGGAATCCACGTGCCGCTGGTCACCCCGTTCACGCCGGAGGGCGAGGTGGCCGCCGACGCCGTCGGGAAGCTCGCCCGCCAGGTCCTGGACGACGGCGCGGCCGGGCTGGTCGCGCTCGGCACCACCGGCGAGGCCGCCGCGCTCGACCAGGAGGAGCGGGCCCTGGTGATCGAGACCTGCGCCCGCGCCTGCGCGGAGCGCGGGGCGCTGCTCACGGTGGGGATGAGCGCGAGCGACACCCGGACGACGGCCCGCGCGCTGCGCGCCCTGCCGGAGGGGGCGGGGGCGGCGCTGGTGACCGTCCCGTCGTTCCTGCGGCCCGGCGAGCGCGGCGTCGAGGCGCACTTCACGGCGCTGGCGGAGGAGACGCCGGTGCCGCTGGTGATCTACCACATCCCCTACCGGACCGGGCAGCAGGTGGGGGCGGCGACGCTGCGCCGGCTGGCGGCGCACCCGATGGTCGCCGGGGTCAAGTACGCGACGGGCGGCCTCGACCAGGACGCGCTCGACCTGCTGGGCGACCCGCCCCCCGGGTTCGAGGTGCTGTGCGGCGACGACCTGTACGTCTCGCCGATGCTGGCGCTGGGCGCGGCGGGCGGCATCCTCGCCTCGGCCCACCTGCGCACGCGCGAGTTCGCCGACCTGGCCGACGCCTGGCACGCGGGCGACGTGCCCCGCGCCCGCGCGCTCGGGCACCGGCTGGCCGCCCTGTCGGCCGCGCTGTTCGCCGAGCCCAACCCGACCGTGCTGAAGGGCGTCCTGCACGCCCGGGGCCTCATCCCGACCCCGGACGTACGGCTTCCGCTGCTGCCCGCGAGCCCCGCATCGGTGGCCGCGGCTCTATAGAGCGCGACCGGCCTCCCTGATGGCCGTGCCGACCTCGCCCACCCGGTCGGCCAGCAGGCCGATCGCGCCCACCGTGCGGGTGGCCGGGTCGTCCTCCGCGCCGCCGAGCGCCTTGGCCTTCAGGTAGGCGCGTTTGATCTCCGCCCACCTCTCGGCCTGCGCCGGGGTGAGCCGGCCGCGCAGCTCGGCCAGCTTGAGCAGGTTCGCCTCGGCGTCGGAGGTGAGCGTCTGCGCCTCGCCCAGGTAGTGGTCGTCGATCACGGCCTCCAGCTCGTCCTCGTTCATGGCGGGGACGATCCGCTCGGCCAGCTTGTTCATGTTCCGGTAGGAGCCCTGCAGCCGGTACGGCGGCTCGGTGCGGGCCGCGTCCGACTGCCCGGCCGAGGCGATGTAGGCCCGGTTGTTGGCCAGCACGACCTCCTGGGCCCGTACGAGCTTGGCGAGGACGGCGAGGATCTGCTCCAGCTCCGGCTTGGTGTACGGGTGCCTGAGCTGGTCGGCGCGGGCCGCCGGGTCGCCCTTCGCCAGCCGGATCAGCAGCTCCACGTCCGCGTGGTCGCGGCCGGCGAGCGGGGCCAGCACCGGGTTGCTGGTGAGCGCGTTGTCGACGTAGCTGAGCGCGAACAGCTCGTCCCTGCCGGACAGCACGTCGCCCAGGTTCCAGACGTCGGCCCGGTTGGCCAGCATGTCCGGGATGCGGAAGCGGCGGCCGGACTCGGTGTACGGGTTGCCCGCCATGCAGACCGCGAACCGCTTGCCGCGCAGGTCGTAGGTGCGGGTGCGGCCGTTCCAGACGCCCTCGATGCGGCGCTGGGCGTCGCACAGCGAGATGAACTTCTGCAGCAGCTCCGGCGAGGTGTGCTGGATGTCGTCCAGGTAGAGCAGCGTGTTGTTGCCCGTCTCCAGCGCGAAGGAGATCTTCTCGACCTCCTGCCTGGCGGTGGCGTCGGGGGCCTCGGCCGGGTCGAGCGAGGTGACCTGGTGGCCGAGCGCGGGGCCGTTCACCTTGACGAAGACGAGGCCGAGGCGGCTGGCCACGTACTCCATGAGGGTCGTCTTGCCGTAGCCGGGCGGGGAGATGAGCAGGAGCAGCCCCATCTGGTCGGTGCGTTTGCCCGCCCCCGCCGCGCCGAGCTGCTTGGCCAGGTTGTCGCCGATCAGCGGCAGGTAGACCTCGTCGAGCAGGCGGTTGCGGACGAACGCGCTCATCACCTTCGGCTTGTACTCGTCCAGGCGCAGCCGGGCCCGCTCGGCCTCGACCAGCTCGGTGCGGCGGCGCTGGTACGCCCGGTAGGCCGGCACCCGCTCCTCCATGAAGCGGCGGGTGCGCGGCAGGAACTCCTCCAGCCGGACGTCCAGCGCGCGGTCCTTGACGCGGGGGTGGGCGCCGAGCAGGCCGGTCACCGTGGCGGTGGTGGCGGCGCTGGAGTCGTGGCGCGGCAGGTCGCCGCAGAGCAGCACGGCGACGGCCTCGGCCGTCTCCGGCCCCTGGTGGTAGGCGGTCAGCCAGGCGTGGGCGAGTTGCACCCGCTCGGGGAGCGGCACCGCGCGCAGGTCCTCCTCGAACTCCCGCGTCCTGACCGGGCCGAGGCCGGCGCGGAACCCGTCGAGGACGTCGCGGGCCGCCTTGCCGGTCACGAATCCGTCCGGGCCGCTTCCCAGCTCCTCGACCAGGTACTCGCCGGCCGCCGCCGTGTCTTCCGCCGCACCCGTGCCCAGCTCCGCCGCGAAGGCGGCGATCAGCGTCCCCAGCTCGCCGGCCAGGGCGTCCAGCGCGGGCGTGGGGCCGAACAGGTCGCGGGCGCGCGCCAGCGACACGGCCCGCGTGGCGAATGTTTTACGTGAAACGTCGTCGGCGCCGAAGGCCCAGAAGAGCTGGGCCAGGGCCCGCGCCTCGGGCGGGTAGCGCAGCAGCCCGGCGCCCTCGCGCAGGCGGACCAGCGTGTCCAGGATGGCGGTCGCGTCGTGGTCGTGGACGCCGCGCTCGTAGCCCTCGTCGTAGCGGGATTCGGCGGCCTGCCGTACGAGGTCGGCGAGCGGCGCGCCGGGGGCGACGACGGGCAGGAGGGAGGCGGCCAGGTGCTCGGCGCGGTAGACCTCCGCGGTCTCCGAGACGAGGAGCTGGTCCCAGAACGGCCGGGTGTCGGCAAAGGAGGCGGGCGTGGGGGAGCGGTAGTCGGTGCCGGTGACGGCGAAGTGCATGGTGCCGTCGTGCGGGACCAGCGTCAGGTCGATCGGCTGGGTGTTGACCGCGAAGCGGTGGTGGCCGAGGCGCAGGGTCTCGCCGCCGTCGGAGAACAGCTCCAGGCGGTCCCGCAGGGCCCGGCCGGCCTCCTGCTGGGCGGCCTTGATCCGCCCGTCCAGCTCCTCGGCCCGTACGGCGTCGCCCAGCGACCGCAGCTCGCCGGCCGTCGAGCGCACCTTGGCCACCATCGGGTCGGTGGCGAAGTAGGTGTTGACCTCGTCCGGGGACCCCAGCGCCGCCAGCCGCCGGGTGATCGTCCCCAGCACCCGGTCGGCGGAGGCGAACAGCCGGTCGGCCCGCCGCGCCAGCTCGTCGAGCTGCGCCTGCTTGCGCGCCGAGAACGCCTCGTAGACGTCGTCCCGCTTGGCGGCGAGCTGCGCGGCGAAGTCGTCGAACTCGCCGAAGCGCGACTCCAGGCCCTCCAGCCGCAGCATGAGCCGGCCGAGCTGCTCGTCGCACGCGGCGGGCGTGCCGGCCACCGCCAGCGCGCCCGTCACGGCCTGGCCGAGCAGGGCGAACTCGGCGGCGAACGCGGCCCGCCCCTCGGTGCCCAGCAGCTCGCGCCGCCGCCCGTCGAGGAGGGCCCGCGCCCGGTTGACGCCGCCCAGGACCTCGGCGATGCGCGCCAGCACGGACGTGCGCACGGTCGCGTCGGCGATCTCCAGCGAGCCGACGACCTCGGTGACCACCTCAAGCCCCTCGGCCTGCTCGGCCAGCCGCTCGGCGACGGGCGCGGCCTCGGCGACCGTCGCGATGGCGGTGGCCTCGGCGGCGAGCCGCTCGACGGCGGCGTGGTAGGAGGTGAAGGCGTCCGCGCCGGACAGGAAGCCCACCGCCCGCCGCCCGGTCGCGGCCAGCTCCTCGGCCACGGACTCGGTCAGCGCGTCCAGCGCGGCCAGGTCGATGTAGCGGACCTCGCGCAGCGTCACCAGGTGGCCCTGCGCGCGGCGCAGCGCGGCGAGCGTGCTCACCCAGGCGTCGGCGTTCCCGGGGCTGCCGGCGCGGGCCTGCCGGACCAGGTGGGTGGTCTCCTGCGTGACCTGGTCGAGGGTGCCGCGGGCCTGGCGGGTGAGCTGCTCGACGTTCTCGTACTCGTCGAGGACCTGCTCGGCGGTGGCCCGTACGTCGGCGAGCGGCCCGTGCAGGCCGTGCTCGCCGAGCCAGTGGTAGGAGTCGAAGGCCCGCGCGCAGGCGGCGATCAGCCCCTCGAACGTCCCCGCCGACGGCGCCATCTCCTCGACCATCCTGGCCACGGACAGGCAGTCGGAGATGCCGCGCACCAGCTCCGCGTTGCCGATGCGCTCCAGCGGATGCCCGCCGGCGGGCTGGGCGGCGGCGTAGGTGTCGGAGACGTACGGGGTCTGCCACACCTGCATCGGGTGGACCCGGGTCGGCTCCTCGGAGGTGGCGCGGAAGACCACCATCGTGCCGTCGTCGAAGAGCGAGTACCCGTGACAGACGATGGGCGTGGCCACCTCCTTCCTGATCACGTTGTACGGCAGCAGCAGCGAGCGCCCGTCGCCCCGGGCGTGGAAGACGTACAGGACGTCCTCACCGTTGGGCGCCCGGACCGTCCGCTCGAACTCCAGGTCGCTCACGTCCGTGTCGAACGTCCTGCTGACCCCGGTCGACAGGTAGTAGCCGCCGGGGAAGATCAGCCCCTGGTCCTCGGGCAGGCGCCGGCACGCCTGGCCGATGCCGTCCAGCCGGGTGACGGCCTTCGTGCGGGTGTTGAAGACCAGGTGCCGCCACTCGGTCTCCTTGTACGGCCGGATCCGCATGAGCACGAGCGGTCCCACGCGGGCGTACTCGACGTCGGCGTCGGCGAGGCTCTGCAGCGGCTCGTCGACCGGCTCGCTGTAGATGCCCGCCCCGGTCTCGGTGTTGTCCTCGACCTTGATCGTCAGGTCGCCGCCCAGGGTCTCGACGAACACCTCGCCCTGGATCGAGATGTGCGGATGCCGGCCCAGAACGTGGTCGTCGCGGGTGGTCGGCGTCCACTCGAAGTCGTGCGACGGCGGGAAGACGTGGTCGCGCTCGCCCCGGTTGTCCAGGTACGTGGGCACGCCGGCCGCGTCCACGGCCCAGCGCAGCACCCGAATGTCCGCCGGGCCGGTCCTGAACACCGCCAGCAGCTTGCCGTCCACCCGGCGGAGCTGCTGGAGCCGCGTCTCCTTGTAGTAGCGGTAGAGCTCGGCGAAGTCCTTCGCGAACGTCGGGTCGGCCAGCGCGTCCAGCCGGTCCGCCGCGAACGTGAACGCGTCGCCGTCACGGGTGAAGCGGTGCACGGCGAACACGTCGGCCACGCTCGTCTCGGGCTTCAGCCCGATGAAGACGTTGTAGCCGAACAGCATCACGCCGCCGACGGAGACGATGTCCCTGGGGACGCAGTTGTTCTCCGTACGGATGCGCTCGGTGCCGAGCAGGCGCAGCTCCGCGCCGCCGAACACCTTCAGCCGCTCCCGGTTGAGCGCCCCGGCGGCCGCCGCCAGGGCCTTGGCCTGGGCCTGGAGGCGGTTGCGCAGGACTTCGTACGTCCCCGCCTCCAGCCCTGTGTCCGTCACGCTCACTTGGCCCCGGCCAGCGCGTTCACCGGGGAGTCGGCCAGGCCGAGGCGGCGCGCGGTGTCCAGCAGCTCGCCGAGGGCGCCGGCCTGCGGGCCGCCGTCCTGGATGAGCCTCATGAGCAGCGCGGAGACGGTGACGTTCTTCAGGTCCTCGGTGCTGACCCCGCCGACGACCCGGGCGAGGTCGGCGGCGATGCTGGCCTGCCCGTTGACGTACGGCGCCGCGAGCGCCGTGGCGATCTGTGAGTGCTCGACGAACCCGTCCACGGCCTTGCCCGCCGTGATCGAGCCCACGACCTTGTCGAAGAACGTCGACTCGCCGCCCACGATGTCGATGCTGGCGTTGGCGAGCCCGGCGGCCAGCACACTGGCCTGCGACTCGGCCACGGCCCGGGAGACGTCGATGTGCTTGAGCCGGATCTCCTTCTCGGCCTCCAGACGCAGGCGGTACTCCTCGTGCGCCCGGCTCGCCTCGTCCAGCGCGGCCAGCGCGGCGGCCTTCTCGGTGAGGCCTTCGGCCTCCGACTTCAGCTTCTCGCCCACGGCGGCGGCCTCGGCGGCCAGCCTCTCGCGCAGCGCGACGGCCTCGGCGCGGCCGACCTTCTCGATGGCCGCGGCGTCGCGCTCCTTGACCTGCACCTGGGCCAGCCCGCTCGCCGCGGTCTCGGCCTGCACGCCCTCGGCGAGCCGGATCTTGGCCCGCGCCTCCAGCTCGGCGGCCTGCTGACGGGACTCGGCCAGCACCAGCTCCTCGCGGGCCCTGAACTTCGCGGCGGCCTCGGCGGCCTCGGCGGCCTTGATGTCCTTGACCAGGTTCTCCTGGGCCTCGGCCTCGGCGGCGATGACGACCTGCTGGCGGGTGCGCTCGGCCTCCTCGACCACGCGCAGCCGCTTGATGGCCTCCTCCTGCTCGGCCACGGTCTTGTCGACGGCGACGCGCTCGCGGATGACCTCGGCGATGAGCCGCTTCTCGGACTGGACCTCCTTGTCCTTGGCGATGCGCGACAGCTCGGTCTCCCGCTCGCGGGCGATGACCTCCAGGACGCGGTCCTTCTCGATGCGCTCGCTCTCGATGGCGATGACCCGCTCGCGGTTCTTCTCGGCGACGGCGACCTCGCGGGCCAGGTTCTCGCGCTGGACGCCGATCGACTCGTCCGCCTTGATGTTGGCGCTCTGGGCGCGCAGCCGCTCCTCGGCCTGGACGCGGGCGATCTCCGCCTCCTCGCGGGCCTTGACGGTCTCGATCTCGCGCCGCTGCTTCAGCTCGGCGTCGGCCTGGCGGCGCTGGAGTTCGAGTATGGCCTCGCGGGCGTCGACGTTCTGGCGGGTGATCTCCTTCTCCTCCTGGCGCTGGAACTCGTTCGTGCGGACGTGCTCGATGGCCGTCAGCTCGGTGATCTTCCTGATGCCCTGCGCGTCGAGGATGTTGTTCTTGTCGAGCTGGAGCATGCTGGTCTGCTCCAGGTAGTCGATGGCGGCGTCCTCCAGGCTGTAGCCGTTGAGGTCGGTGCCGATGAGCCGGACGATCTCGTCACGGAACTCGTCCCGCTTGGTGTAGAGGTCGACGAAGTCGAGGTGCTTGCCCGCGGTCTTCAGCGCCTCGGAGAACTTCGCGTTGAACAGCGCCTGCAGCGTGGCCTCGTCGCTGGCGCGGGCGGTGCCGATGGCCTGGGCGACCTTGATGACGTCCTCGGCGGTCTTGTTCACCCGGACGAAGAAGGTGATCCTGATGTCCGCCCTGATGTTGTCCCGGCAGATCAGGCCCTCCCGGCCGGTCCGCTCGATCTCGATGGTCTTGACCGAGATGTCCATGATCTCGGCCTTGTGGACGACGGGCAGCACGACCGCGCCCGTGAACGTCACGTCCACCTTGTTGACTTTCGAGACGATGAGCGCTTTGCCCTGTTCGACCTTACGGAAAAGCCGGCCGATGATGACGATCAGACCGATCGCCACCACCAGGACAACCGCCAGGAATACCCCGAACCCTGTCGAGATGACGTCCATCAAACCTCGCTTTCATGCGGCATGACCCAGAAGAATTCGCCGTCTTTGTCGTAGTCGAAGATGAGGGCGCGGTCGCCGCGGGACAGGCGGTCGGCGCCGGTCGTACGGACCTGCACCAGGGCTGTCGAGCCGTCGGCCGCGGTGACCTCGGCCTGGCCGAAGTCAGGGGTCGCCGAGCCGGTCCGGATGACGCACGCCTGGCCGACGAAGTCGCCGCGCGAGTGCCGGTCCCCGTCCGGGACCAGCCTGCGCAGCGGTCCGAGCAGGCCGCGGGTGACGAGCCAGGCGAGGCCGGCGGCGGCGAAGGGCACGGCGATCAGCGGGCCGCCGCTCACGACCTGGCTGCCGATCAGGCACAGCAGCCAGGCGAGCGCGATCAGCAGCGAGAGCGTGACGCCGGCCGGAGCTCCCCCGAGGCCCAGCCAGACGGCGTCGCTGTCGTCCAGCTCCAGGACGCCGGTGACGACGATCAGCCAATAACCGACGACCACCACGAGAAGGAAGCTGAAAACGACAGTCGGAAAACTCAACACCGTGCTGAAGAACTCGCCCATCTTGCCCCGTTGTGTCCATCCCCGTATCGATGTCTCGACGGACTATATCTAGATAAAGTACGAGTAAAGAGGAAAGTTCCCGAAATGGGATACAAAGTCGGATGGACTTGATCTCAACCTCGGTTGAGGTAGCACGCTGGGCCCATGAGTGAGTCGATGAGGGCCGCGGCGTTCGCCACGCCGGGCGGCCCCGAGGTGCTGAAGGTGATGGAGCTGCCCGCCCCGCAGGCGGGTCCTGGCCAGGTGCGGGTGCGCGTACGGGCCGCCGGTGTGCAGCCCTTCGACGCGGCGGTGCGCGGCGGCTGGCTGCCGCCGTACCTGGGCGAGGTGGACTTCCCGCGCATCCCGGGCAACGAGTTCGCCGGGGTGGTGGACCAGGTCGGCGCGGGCGTGCGCGGCGTGGCCGCCGGGGACGAGGTGCTGGGCTTCTCCCGGCTGTTCGCCTACGCCGAGTACGTCGTGGTGGACGCCGCCGACGTGGCCCCCAAGCCGTCCGGCGTGCCGTGGGAGGTGGCGGGCGGGCTGACCGCGGGCGTGCAGACCGCCGAACTGGCCCTCGACCAGCTCGGGCTGAAGGAAGGGGAGACGCTGCTCGTGCACGGCGCGGCCGGCGCCGTCGGCACGGCCGCGGCGCAGATCGCCCGTACCCGCGGGGTGCGGGTGATCGGCACCGCCCGCGAGGTCAACCACGACCACCTGCGCGAGCTGGGCGCCGAGCCGGTCGTGTACGGCGAGGGGCTGGCCGACCGGGTGCGGGCCCTCGCGCCCGGCGGCGTGGACGCCGCCCTGGACGGCGCGGGGGGCCACGCGCTGGACGTCTCCCTGGAACTGGTCGCCGACCCCGGCCGCGTCGTCACGCTGGTCGAGCACGGGCGGGCCGCCGGGCTGGGCGTGCAGGTGACGCGCGGTGAGCGCACGGCCGAGCGGCTGGGGCGCTACGCGCGGCTGTACGCGGAGGGGCGCTTCGCCTGGACGGTGCGGCGGACGTACCCGCTGGAGGCGGCGGCGGACGCGCACCGCGAGATCGAGACCGGCCACGGCCGCGGCAAGATCGTCCTCACGGTCTAGGGCCGGCGGCCGTGCCGAGGGCCTGAGGGCGGCGGCAGTGCCGAGGACCTGAGGCCGGCGGCCGTGCCGAGGGCCTAGAGCCGGTGCTGGATCGCCGCGGCGAGCGTGACGTGCGTCTCGTCGAGGTGGTCCGCCCCGGCCTCGACGTCCCACAGGGCGTTCTGCAGCACCCGGCCGAGCGTCCAGCGGGCCGCGCGGGCGGGGTCGAGGCCGAGCCCGGCGGCCATCAGGTCGAAGCGGCGCAGCACCGCCCGCCCCACGTCGCCGGTGGCCACCAAATCGTCCCACCGGTTGCGCAGCGCGGGCAGCAGGTCGAAGCCGGGGTCGCCGGCCAGCGGCTTGGGATCGATGGCCAGCCACGGCTCGCGGTCGGCCGCCAGCACGTTGTCGTAGTGCAGGTCCCAGTGCAGCAGCCGGTCGCCGGGCTCGGCCACGACCTCGGCGAGCGCGCCGGCGCAGTCGCGCAGCAGGCGGCGGTCCCGCTCGCGCGGCAGCGCGGTGTGCGCCTGGTCCACGTCGTCGAGCAGGTCCTGGGCGATGTCCGCCAGGCGGCGCAGGCCGGGCGGGGCGGGACGGGAGACCAGGCGGGCGAGGAGGGCGGTGAGGATCTCCAGCGCCGCGAGGTCGTCAGGCAGCGCCGACAGCGAGCGCCCGGCGTGCAGGCGCTCCAGCAGCAGGGTGCCGGTCGCCGGGTCGGCGGCGAGCAGGCGGACCACGCCGTCGCCGTCCCAGGCGGCGAGGCCCACGGCCTCGGTGGCGTTCTCGTCGTTGACCGGCTGCAGCTTGAGCGCGGCCGGCCTCGCCGTCCCATTTGACGTGCGAGGCGGTCAGCGCCTCAGGGACCACGATCCTCATGGGCGACCGGCGGCCCTAGAAGTGCCAGGGGAAGGGCGACCAGTCGGGTTCGCGCTTCTCCAGGAACGAGTCGCGCCCCTCGGCCGCCTCGTCCGTCATGTAGGCGAGCCGCGTGGCCTCGCCCGCGAACACCTGCTGCCCGACCATCCCGTCGTCGATCAGGTTGAAGGCGAACTTGAGCATCCGCTGCGCGGTCGGCGACTTGCCGTTGATCTTGCGGGCCCACTCCAGGGCCGTGCTCTCCAGCTCGGCGTGCGGCACCACGGCGTTGACCATGCCCATGCGGCAGGCGTCCTCGGCGGTGTAGGTGTCGCCGAGGAAGAAGATCTCCCGCGCGAACTTCTGCCCGACCTGGCGGGCGAGGTAGGCCGAGCCGAAGCCGCCGTCGAAGCTGGCGACGTCGGCGTCGGTCTGCTTGAAGCGGGCGTGCTCGGCGCTGGCCAGCGTGAGGTCGGCCACCACGTGGAGGCTGTGGCCGCCGCCCGCGGCCCAGCCGGGCACCACGCAGATCACGACCTTCGGCATGAAGCGGATGAGCCGCTGCACCTCCAGGATGTGCAGGCGGCCGGTCGAGGCCGAGCCGTCGGCGTACTGGTAGCCGTCCTTGCCCCGGATGCGCTGGTCGCCGCCGGAGCAGAAGGCCCAGCCGCCGTCCTTGGGCGAGGGGCCGTTGCCGGTGAGCAGCACGCAGCCGACGTCGGTCGTCTGCCGGGCGTGGTCGAGTGCCCGGTAGAGCTCGTCCACCGTCTGCGGGCGGAAGGCGTTGCGCACCTCGGGACGGTTGAAGGCGATGCGCACGGTGCCCTGGTCGACCGCCCGGTGGTAGGTGATGTCGGTGAAGTCGAATCCCTCGACCGCCTGCCACGCCTTGGGATCGAACAGCTCGGAGACCATGGCCAGGAGCCTACTTGATCTGGCCCTCCGCCCATTCGGCCCCACCGCGCGGCGGCCCCGCTAGGTGACCTCGGCTCTCAGCTCGGCGAGCAGCTCGCCCTGGTCGGCGAGCATGTCGGTGAGAATCCGGCGGGCGGCGCCGAGCAGATCGGCCAGCTCGGGCGTGGCCAGCGTGTAGACCACCGTGCTGCCCTCGCGGATGGCGCTCACGATCCCCGCCCTGCGCAGGACCGCGAGCTGCTGGGAAAGGCTCGACGGCTCGATGTCGATCTGGGCCAGCAGGTCCCTGACGGGTAGGGGCCCTTCCTGAAGAAGCTCCAACACTCTGATGCGAGCGGGGTGGCCGAGCGTACGGAAGAAGTCGGCTTTGGCCTGATAGACCTCCACGTGCATACTGCAAGACTAATCCAGTGCGGTTGCATAATTCTTCAAGTCGTAACGTCGTTGGATAGTATGGCGGCGGGGACTAGGGAGTAGCCATGGGCCGAGGAAGAGCCAAGGCGAAGCAGACGAAGGTCGCTCGCCAGCTGAAGTACGCCAACCACAACATCGACTACGACCGGCTTCGCGAGGAGCTGGGCGCCGACACGCGGCGCGAGGAGCTGTACCCGTCCACGGCCTCGGAGCAGGAGTCCGAGCGCGGGCGATGACCCGCCCGGCCCGGCCGGGCGGGCGTGCCCGCGGCGCCGGAGCCGGGCGGCGACCCACCCGGCGGGTCACGGCGCGGTGTGACGGATGATCGCGGCGGCCAGCTCCGCGTGGACCTGGGGCGGCATCGTGTGCCCCATCCCGTCGATCATCAGCAGCTCCGCGCCGGGGATCCGCTCGGCGATGAGGGCTCCGTGCCCGGGCTTGGCGGGCTCGTGGGTGCCCTCGATCACCAGCGTCGGCGCCTGCACCCGCCCGAGCACGCCCTCAGGCTCGAAGTCGGGGCAGGCCGCGTGCGCCAGGCGGTGGTTGGTCACGGACGACAGGTCCCGGGCCCGCTCCAGCACCCGTTCCTGGAGCCGGCGCTCGGCGTCCTCGTCGAACGGCAGCGCCGTGCCGTGCAGCACCCGGGCCTCGTCGATCATCCGCCGCACCTGCTCGCGCCGGTCGGCGGGCGGCGGCGCGGTGATCATCCTGGTGTAGTACGCCACGAACTCCGGCCGGGGCGGCGGCAGGCTCCCCTCCGGCTGCGGCTGCCCGGTGAGCGCCCGCAGGATGGTCGCGCCCTCGTGCCCGCCCAGCGGCGAGGAGCCGATCACGGTGAGGGTGCGCACCCGTTCGGGCCGCTCCACGGCGATGAACTGGCCGAGCAGGCCGCCCGCCGAGTGGCAGACGAGATGCGCGGACTCCAGCCCGTACCCGTCCATCACCCGCAGCACGTCGTCCCTGATGTCGTGCCAGGTGTACGGCTGCTCGGCGAAGTCGAAGGTGGCGGAGCGGCCGGTGTCGCGGTGGTCGTACCTGATGACCCGGCGGCCCGCGGCGACCAGTCGCCCGACGAGCTCGTCCGGCCACAGGACGCCCTGCGACATCGACCCCATCACCAGCAGGATCGGCGGGTGCGCGGGGTCCCCGAACTCCTCGGTCCACAGGTCCCCGCCGTTGATCTCGATCATGTTCGTTGTCATGGGCTCAACCCTGCCGGGCGCGGGCGCGGACGCCTTCCGTAGGACTACTGGCCGTCACGAGCAGCCGGGCCAGCTCGGTACGGGTCGTGACGCCCAGCTTGGGATAGATCTTGTAGAGGTGGTACTCCACGGTGCGCGGGCTGAGGAACAGCCGGGCCGCGACCTCCTTGCTGGAGGCGCCTTCCGCCACCAGCCGGGCGATGCGCAGCTCCTGCGGCGTCAGCACGGTCTCGGGGTCGCCGGCCGCGGGCCGGGCCGCCGCCTCACCCGCCGCGCGCAGCTCGCCGCGCGCCCGCTCCGCCCAGGGGGCCGCGCCCAGCCGCTCGAACGTCTCCAGCGCCGCCCGCAGGTGGTTCCTGGCCTGGCCGGGCCGCTGGGCGCGGCGCAGCCGCTCGCCGTACAGCAGCGCGGTGCGCGCCCGCTCCACGGGCTCGCCGTGCCGGCTCAGCGCCTCCTCGAACAGCTCGGCGTCCGCTCCGGGGGCGGCGAGCAGGGCGCGGCAGCGGGCCAGCAGCGCCCGCGCCTCGTCGGTGACGGCGTGCGCCACCCACCGCTCGTACGCCGCCAGCGCCTCCGCCGCGTCCGCGTGCTCGCCCGCCGCGAGGGCGGCCTCCACCCGGTCCGGGGTGGAGCGCCAGGTCACCGTGGGATGGCCGGCGCCGGGTCCGGCCGCGGCGAGCGCCGCGAACCGGGCGTGCGCCGCCGCGTACCGGCCGAGGCCGAGGTCCAGGAGCGCCAGCGCGTACCCGGCGACGCCGGCGCGCAGGCCGATCCGGTGCGGGACGGCGATGGCGAGCGCCTCCTCCGCCAGGTCGCGGCAGCGTTCCTCCTCGCCGCGCAGCGCGGCCACGACGGCCAGGTTGGCGAGGTGGGCGGCGACCGAGTTGGTGTAGCCGGCCTCGCGGGCGAGCTGCAGGCCCTCCTCGGCGACGGCGGCGCTCTCGGCCAGGCGGCCCTTGAAACGCTCGCCCGTGGCCACGAACTCCAGCACGACCGGGAGCTGCCCCACCATCCCCGACACGCGGGCCACGCGCCCGGCCCGCTCGACCAGCTCGGCGGAGACGTCGGACTCCCCGAGATAGCTCGCCGCCGCCGACGCCCACAGCAGCTCCGCCGCCAGGCTCAGCTCGCCGGTCCGGGCCAGCGCCCCGCGCAGCAGCTCGCCGCCGCTGCCGTCCTCCAGCATGGCGCCGATGCCGGTCACCACGTCGCGGAGGAAGCCGGGCGGGTGCCTGCTCGCCCGGCGGCCCAGCTCCACGATGGCGGGCACGTCGCCCACATAACCGGCCGCCTCGGAGGCGTCGGCCAGCAGCTCGATGCCCTCGCCCGCGGAGAGGATCCTGACGGCCTCGGAGGCGTCGCCGCTGTTCAGCTCGAACCGGCCGCGCAGCTGCGCGATCTCCTCCAGCAGCCCGCCCTCCCCGCTCTCCCCGCGCTCGGCGAGCTCGCGGGCCTCGGCGAGGTGGCTCTGGGCCTGGCCGGGACGGCCGGCGAGCCAGGCGGCGGTGGCGGCGTCCTTGAGGCGTCCGGCCCTGCGCAGGGGATCGGGGGTGAGCTCGGCGGCGCGGGCGAACGCCGTGGCCGCGTCCCCGTGGCCGCCGCGCTCGCGGGCCCGCCCGGCGGCGGCGGCGAGCTCGGCGGCGATCGGCTCGTCCGGGCCCAGGGCGGCCGCGGCCAGGTGCAGCGCCCGCCGGTCGCCCGTCACCAGGCCGGCCAGGGTGGCGTGCGCGGCCCGCACCTCGGCGGACGTGGCGGCGGCGTGCGCGGCCGACCGGACGAGCGGATGCCGGAACCTGACCGTCCCGTCGGCCACGGTCACGAGCCCGGCGGCCTCCACCTCGTGCAGCACCTCCGCGGCGGCCGCTCCGGCCCGTACGACGAGGGCGAGGTCGGCCTCCAGGGACGCGAGCAGCAGGAACCGGCGGGCGGCCGGGGACAGCCTGGCCACCTGCTCGCCGAACAGCTGCTCGCCGCCGGGCAGCGGATCCGGCAGGGGCGCCTGCCCGGCGAGCTGCGCGGGCGACAGCGCGGCCACGCCCTCGCGCAGCACGAGCGGGTTGCCCCCGGTCAGGGCCGCCAGCCGCCGTACGACGTCCGGGGCGACGGGCCCGCCCGTGGCGAGCAGGGCGGCGCAGCTCTCCTCGTCCAGGCCGCCGACCCGCAGCTCCGGCACGCCCGTGAGCGGCGCGTCCCCGCGGACGGAGAAGAGCACGGCGACGCGCTCGGTGCGCAGCCGCCTGGCCGCGAACAGCAGGGCGTCGGCCGAGGCCCGGTCCACCCACTGGACGTCGTCCACCAGGCACAGGAGCCCGTCCGGGGCCGCCGCCTCGGCCAGCAGCGACAGCGCCCCCGCCCCCACCAGGAACCGGTCGGAGTGGGGGGTGTCCGCGAGGCCGAGGGCGGCGGACAGCGCGTCGCGCTGCGGGCCGGGCAGCGCGTCCAGGAGGCCGGTCACCGGCCGCAGGAGCTGGTGCAGGGCGGCGAAGGCGAGGTCGGACTCCGGTTCGATGCCGTCGGCGCGCAGCACCCGCATCCCGTCCGCGACCGCGAGGGAGGCGGCCAGGTCGAGGAGGGCGGACTTGCCGACGCCGGCCTGCCCGCGCAGCGCCAGGGCGCCGCCCTCGCCGTCGCGGGCCGAGTCGAGCAGAGCGGTGACGGCGGTGGTCTCCCCAGCTCTCCCATAAAGCACGAAAAGGACTTTATCCGGCGCGGAACGGTCGTCAGGTGGCGCAGGAGTCGTGCGTGGCGTCGAAGCCCTTGATCGCCTCGCTGTCGTCGGCGCGCAGCGCCTTCAAACCCTTCCAGTCGTCGCCGATCACCAGGACCAGGTTGTTGGTCCGGGCCGCGGGCAGCTCGCGCAGCGTCGCGCCGAGCAGGTCGCCGGTGAGAGTGGGGACGCGGGTCTCGCCGTTGGGGCCGTAGAGGACGGTGGTCTTCGCGTACGGCTTGCGGGCGGTGTCGCCGATCTTGGTGATGTGGTAGCCGCGCTGTTCGAGGAAGGCGGCGACCTGGGTGCCGAGGCCGCCGCGCCAGGTGCCGTTGCGCAGCTCGATCTGGATCTTGGAGCGGCCCACCTTGGCCTGGCCGCCCTTGACGCCCTCGACGCTCTGGTCCTTGGCGACGATCTGGAACAGCCGGTTGGCCTGCGGCTGTGTCCACTCCACCCGGCCCGGCTGGGTGAGGGAGTAGTGCCACGGGGTCGTGATGAACCGGATCTTGCCGACGTCGAGCCCCTGGAGGCTGGTGGCGAGGTCCTTCATCACACCGGTGGTCAGGTCGCGGTCGGTGGTGACCGCCTTGGTGGCGGCGTCGAGCAGGCCGAACAGCTTGGCCGGGTCGGTCAGCGTCTCGCCGCTCATCACCTGCTTCACCATCGAGGCGATGAACATCTGCTGCCGCTGGATGCGCCCGATGTCGGAGCCGTCGCCGAAGCTGTAGCGGGCGCGGACGTAGCCGAGCGCCTGCTCGCCGTTGAGCTTCTGCCGGCCGGCGGGCAGGTGCAGCAGCGCCTTCTTGTCGTCCACGCGCTGCGGCAGGCAGACCTCGACGCCGCCGAGGGCGTTGACGATGCCCTTGAAGCCGGTGAAGTCGACCTTCACGAAGTGGTCGATGCGGATGTGGGTGAGGTGCTCGATCGTCTTCCACGTGCAGCCGATGCCGCCGGAGTTGAACGACTCGTTGATCATGCCGAGGTGCGCCCGCTGCCCGGGGAACGCGCCCACGGCCCGGCAGGCCGGAAGCTGCACGAGCGAGTCGCGCGGGAAGCTGACGACCATCGCGTTGTCGCGCTTCGACGACACGTGCATCAGCATGATCGTGTCGGTGCGCTCGCCCGCGATGGAGCGGCCGTACCTGGCGTTCTTGCCGTCGCGCTGGTCGGAGCCGACCACCAGGACGTTCATGGCGGTGCCGGCGACCTTGGGCGGGCGGGTCGTGCCGAGGTCGTCGGCGGTGACGGCCTCGTGCTTGATGTTGCCGTTGAGCTTGGCGAGCACGCCGACCGCGACGCCCACCACCAGCAGGACGACGGTCACCGAGATCGCCAGCGCCCACCGCAGCCAGCGGCGGCGCCGGCGCGGCTGCGCGCCCGGCCCGGAGGGCGGCGCGTCGACAAGCCCGCTGCTCACGTGACTCCCCAAGGGACAGGGCCGAAGGGAGGCCGCCCCCTGGCCAAGAGCCTCGCCGTACAGATCTCGGCCGTGGATCGAGCCCGAGTGTACTCAGTCGGAGGGCCGTGCGGGCCCGGTCCCGGACGTACGGCCGAGAGGACCCGATATGTTCACCTGCCCGCCATGCTCACTCGGGCAGGGGCACCCGCAGGGACACCACGCCGCGCAGGTCGAGCCAGGCCGCGCCGGGGCCGCGGACGAGCCGCATCAGCACCTCCTCGCAGCCGGGGCAGCGGGCCACCAGGCCGGGCTCCGGCCCGTAGACGCGCATCTCGCCGACCGGGCCGGTGCGCCCGCAGTGGACGCAGCGGCCGGTGGCGGCGGTGAGGTCCACGGCGAAGAGCTCGCCGAGCGGGCCGGCCAGGACGTTGCCGTCCAGGTGGTCAGCGGTCATGTCACCCTCCGGTCGGGCCGAATCGTTCGGTACGGACGCGCTCCGGCGCGTGCCCGAGCGCCAGCAGCAGGTCGGCGGCGGCCTCCACGAACCCGGTCGGCCCGCACACGTAGCAGTCGGCCTCGAACCCGGTCGGCCAGCCGCCCTCCGCCAGGTCGGCCAGGGTGACCCGCCCGGCCGGGCGGGACACGCCGTCGGGCGCGGCCCTGGTGTAGAGGTAGGTGACGTCCAGGCCGGGATCGGGCCGGCGCAGCTCCTCGGCGTAGTAGCGGCTCTCCGGGTCGCGCAGCGAGTAGACCAGGCGGAACGGCGCCCGGCTGCCCACCCGCCGGCGCTCCCTGATCATCGCCATCAGCGGGACGATCCCGGACCCGCCGCCGACCAGCAGCACCGGGGCCCTGCTCGCCGGCCGCCAGACGAACCAGCCGCCCACCGGCCCCCGGATCTCGACCAGGTCGCCGGGCTCCATCACCTCGGTCAGGTACGGCGACACCTCGCCGTCCGGCACGGTCTCCACCGTCAGCGCGACCAGCTCGCCGTCCGGCGGCGCGGCCAGCGAGTAGCTGCGCTGCGCCGTGTAGCCGTCGCCGGCCGTCAGCCGCACGTCCACGTGCTGGCCCGCCAGGTGGCCCGGCCAGCCGGGCACCTCGAACACGAGCGTGCGCGCGGTGGCCGTCTCCACCCTGACCTCGCGCAGGCGGGCGGCCCGCCAGGGCAGGCGGCCGCGCACCTCAGTCGCCCTCGTAACGCTGCTCGCGCCACGGGTCGCCGTAGTTGTGGTAGCCCGCGGTCTCCCAGAAGCCCGGATGGTCCTCGTCGAGCAGGTGGATGCCGCGCACCCACTTGGCCGACTTCCACAGGTAGAGGTGCGGCACGAGCAGCCGGGCGGGGCCGCCGTGCTGGGGTGCCAGCTCCTCGCCGTCGAAACGGTGCACGATCCACGCCTTGCCGTCGAGCAGGTCCTCCACCGGCAGGTTGGTGGTGTAGCCGCCGTAGGAGTGGACCAGGGCGTGGTCGGCGGCGCTCTCGACGTCCTCGAAGAGCACGTCGAGGGAGACGCCCTGCCACGTGGTGCCCAGCTTTGACCACTTGGTGACGCAGTGCAGGTCGACGGTCGGCGTCTCCTGGGGGAGCGCCATCAGCTCGTCCCACGTCCAGCGGTGCGTCCGGCCGTCCTCCGTGCCGACGGTGAACTCCCACCGCTCGCGCGGCACCCGCGGCGTCGGCCCGGCGGACAGCACGGGGAAGTCCTCGACGAGGTACTGGCCGGGAGGCAGCCGGTCGTCGTCGTCCCTGCGCCTCCCCTGGAAGCCGCGCGAAACGATGCCCACGAAGCGCTCCTCCCTAGTGATCCACGTCCATTCCACCATGCCGGGGGGCGACCAGCCCGGATTCGTAGGCGAACACCACGAGTTGCGCGCGGTCACGGGCGCGGAGCTTGGTCATCGCCCGGCTGACGTGCGTCTTCGCGGTGGTGGGACTGATCACCATATGGGCGGCGATCTCGTCGTTGGACAGGCCGCGGGCGACCAGCGCGGTGACCTCGCGCTCGCGGTTGGTCAGCACGCCCAGGGCCTCGGGGGACGGGCCGGGGCGGCGGGAGACGTACTCGCCGATCAGGCGGCGGGTGATCGCGGGGGACAGCAGCGCGTCGCCACGGGCCGCCACGCGCACGCCCTGGAGCAGGTCGGCGGGCTCGGTGTCCTTCACCAGGAAGCCGCCGGCGCCGGCGCGCAGGGCGTTGACGACGTACTCGTCGAGGCCGTAGTTGGTGAGGATCACGACGTGCGTGCCGGACAGGCGCTCGTCGGCGGCGATGCGGCGGGTGGCCTCGATGCCGTCCATGACCGGCATCTGGATGTCGACCAGCGCCACGTCGGGGCGGTGCTCCAGGGCCAGTGCGACGGCCTGCTCGCCGTTCGCGGCCTCGGCGACCACCTCCAGGTCGTCCTCGGCCTCCAGCAGGGCGCGGAAGCCGCCGCGGATGAGCGCCTGGTCGTCGGCGAGCAGCACGCGGATCACGCCGGCTCCCGCAGCGGCAGCGCGGCGTGGACGGTGAAGCCGCCCTCGGGGCGGGGCTCGGTGCGCAGCCGGCCGCCGAGCGCCGTCACGCGCTCGCTCATGCCGCGCAGGCCGGTGCCGGGGACGGGGGGCTCGCCGGCCGACGCCCTGCCGTCGTCGTCCACCTGGACCACCAGCTCGGCGTCCGCGTACTCGACGCGCACCCGGGCCGCCGCCGCTCCCGCGTGGCGGGAGACGTTGGTGAGCGCCTCCTGGACGATCCGGTACGCGGCCCGGTCCACCTCAGGCGGCAGCGCGCGCCGGGCTCCCGAGACGGTCACCGTGGTCGGCAGGCCGATCGAGCGGGCCCGCCGCACCAGGTCGTCGAGCCGGTCCAGCCCGCTCGGCACGTCCTCCTCCACGGCGGGCGGCTGCGGGGTGTCGTCGCGCAGCACCTCCAGGGTGGCGCGCAGCTCGCGCATGGCGTCACCGCTCGCCTCCTGGATCGCCAGCAGCGCCGCGGGGACCTCCTCGCCCCGCTTGCGGGCCAGGTGGACGGCCACCCCGGCCTGCACCTTGATGACGGAGATGCTGTGGGTGAGCGAGTCGTGCAGCTCCCGGGCGATGCGCAGCCGCTCCTCGCCCGCCCGCCGCCTGGCGACCTCCTCGCGGGTGCGCTCGGCCTCGGCGGCCCGCTGCTCGGCCTGCTCCAGGTACGCCTGCCGGTGCCGCGTCACCGTCGCCGCCACCCCCGCCGCCACGAACCAGCCGAGCAGCAGCGTCGTGCTCTGGAGGATCTCCTTGTCGCTCCGGTTGGTGACGGTGGCGAGGTCGGCGGCGAGGCCCGCGCCCAGGAAGACGGCGGCGGCGAGCGCGGGCAGCAGGCGGTGGCCGTGCCTGACCGCGCCGAACACCGCGATCAGCACGGGGAACGCGGCCGGCGGGCCGGGCTGGGCGTGCACGGCGTAGCCGAGCATGGCGGCCGTGCTGACGGCCAGCGCCGTCAGGGGAGCCCGCCGCCAGGCCACGAGCGCGAGCGAGCCGGCGAGGACGGCCCCGAGGTCGATGGCGAGGCCGATCGCGAGGCCGTTCGCGAGGCCGTTCGTGCGGCCGGCCGGGCTATCGCCCGCCGCGCCGGCGAGCACGTTGACCGTCAGCATGACGGCGACGACCCCGGCGAGCAGCGCGTCCTGGGCGGACGGCCCCAAGCGCTCCAGATACCTCACCTCTGCAGATTAGGGTTTTTCCCGGCGGCGATCCTCCGCAGAAGGGCGTAATCTCCGGCTACTTCCGGCGTAGTACGCGGCGGGCGTCCCGGTTCGCCGGCGTACGGGGAG
Organism: Nonomuraea coxensis DSM 45129; assembly: GCF_019397265.1. NCBI lineage: Bacteria > Bacillati > Actinomycetota > Actinomycetes > Streptosporangiales > Streptosporangiaceae > Nonomuraea > Nonomuraea coxensis. The sequence continues at coordinate 8,943,967 of NZ_CP068985.1, read as the reverse complement.
ATGCATCCGGCGGCACGACGACCGCGAGCCGGCCGGGGCCGCACGATGTCCGGCATGGACACGACCAGAAACAGGGGCCAGTTCCGCTACGTGACCCCCGTGCCGCCCGACGCCGCGACCGGGCGGGTCGCCGACGTGTACCGGCAGCTCGCCGACGACTTCGGCATGGCGCGCATGGCGGTCTTCCTGACGCTGTCGCCCGCGCCCGAGGTGCTGGCGGCCACCTGGGCCGCGCTGCGCGAGACGCTGCTCGCGGGGGACGTCTCACGCACCGGCAAGGAGGTCGTGGCGCTGGGGGTGTCGCTGGCCAACCGGTGCCCGTTCTGCGTGGCGGCGCACACCACGCTGCTGCACGCGACCGGCGACCACCGGCTCGCCGAGACCGTCGCCGCCGGTGGCGTCCCTGACGATCCCGGGCACGCGCGGCTGCTGGCCTGGGCCAAGGAGCGGGGCCCCGCGCCGTTCCCCGCCGAGCAGGCGCCCGAGTACGTCGGAACGGCGCTCACCTTCCACTTCGTCAACCGGGTCGCCTCGGCGCTGCTCACCGAGAACCTGCTGCCGGGCAACCTGCAGAAGTCGCGGCTGGTGCGGAGCGTGGGCGGGCGGGCGATGGCGCGGGCGGTGCGCAGGCGGCTGCCCGGCGGCGCGAGCCTGCCGCTGATCGCCGACCTCGGCGGGCGTCCCGCGCCCGGCTGGGCCGGGGGCACGCCCGCGGGCGTCGCCTACGCGGCGCTGCGCACGGTCGCGGGCGACGGGGGCGACCTGCTCAGCGCCGCCGCCCGTGCCGCCGTCGCCGGCGCGGTCGCCGCGTGGGACGGCGAGCACCCGCCGATGGGCAACGCCTGGCTGGACGGGCCGCTCGCCGGCCTCCCGCCCGCCGACCGGCCCGCGGCCCGGCTGGCCCTGCTCGCGGCGCTGGCCCCGTACCGCGTGACGGACGCCGACGTGGCCGCCTGGCGCGACCCAGGAACGGACGCCGCGCAGCGGATCGCCGCCACGACCGCCGCCGGGCGCGTGCCCGGCGCGGACGTCTCGCGGCCTCTCGTGGCCGGGGACGCCGCGCTGGTGCGGCTCGTCGCTCATGGGGCGATGCTCGCGACCGAGCGGGCCGAGACCCTGATCACCGCGGGCCTCCCGGCCCCCGTCGCGAAAGGACGATCATGAGCACTCCCCACTGGACCCTGCGGGCGCTCAGGGTCGTCGTGCCGCTGCATGTGGTGGCGCTGCTGTTCCAGGCGGTCACGGCGGGCCTGCTGCTGTCCGAGCCGGGCGGTCGCGCCGCGCACATGGCGTCGGCGGTGGTCCTGGCCGTCGTCGGCGTCCTGCACCTCGCCGCCGCGCTCCTGGCCTGGCGGAGCGGCGGCGCGCCGGTGACGTACGTCCCGCCCGCGGCCCTGCTCATGGTGGCGACCGTCGTGGTGTCGATTCTCGGCATGATGCACGTGAAGACGCTTCACGTGCCCCTCGGGGTGATGATGTTCGGCACGGGCGTCTTCCAGCTCACCCGCGTGGGCTACGCCTGGGGCGGGAGGCGGTCGGAACGGGGCCAGACGTACTCCAGGTCGTCCGGCTCCTCGTCGCCGAACTTCGGCCGGTAGTAGGCCGGGTCCTTGCGCAGCAGGGCCGACCGGTGGCTGCGGTGCAGGGCCTCGTCGCCGAGCCAGGGCGGCAGCTCGCCGGCCGTGGCGAGCTCGGGCTGGCGGCGGATCTCGGGGGTGCCGCGGAGCCGGGCCAGCTCGGCGGTCATGGTGGCCGCGCAGGTGTCGGCGCGGCCCAGGGCGCACCAGGTGTCGCAGACCTCCAGGCCGTAGCGGATGAGCGCCTCCTCGTACCCGGCCCACATCTTGACGACGGGGTGGTGCCGCCAGCCGTACCCGGGGACCGTGAGGGCGCGCAGGATCTGCAGGGTCTCCACCCGCTGCTTGCCGAGCCGTAGCGGGTCGAGCACCTCCGCGGTCGCCACAAAATCCGGATAAGGCAGGAACGTCTGCATCGGCCACCCCCTCTGACCTGGGTCTACCCGTGGATCGTATGGACCGCCCGCCGGAGCGCGCTCACAATCGGCCCATGGGAGACGGATATGTCGGCGCCAGGACGCCGCGACGGGAAGACGCCCGGCTGCTGACCGGGCGGGCCAGGTACGTCGGCAACGTCCGGTTGCCCGGCCAGGCGTACGCGCACGTGATCCGCAGCCCCATCGCCCACGGGCGGCTGCTCGGCTGCGACGCCAAGGGAGCCTGGTCGGCCGAGGGCGTGCTCGACGTGATCGTCCCCTCGGACGCCGCGGGCCTCCGCCTGCCCTGCGTCAACCTCGCCCCGGGCCAGCGCCTCACCGGCTACCCGGTGCTGGACGAGACCATCAGGTACGCGGGCCAGCCCCTCGCCCTCGTCGTCGCCCGTACCCCCGAGGCGGCCAGGGACGCCGCCGACCTCGTCGACCTGGAGCTCGCCGAGCTGCCCGCGGTGGTCGGCGTGGAGCGGGCGGCGGCGGAGGACGCCCCGCTGCTCCACCCCGACCTCGGCACGAACGTCGTCACCGACTTCCGGCTCGGCGACGACGACTGCGCGGCCGTGATCGAGGCGGCGCCGCACGTGGTGGAGATGACGTTCCGGATGGGGCGGGTCTCGCCGCACCCCATCGAGCCGCGCGGCGTCGTGGCCGACTGGTCCGGCGACGAGCTGACCGTGCACATCTCCACCCAGGCGCCGCACCACGTGCGCGAGCACCTGGCCGAGGCGCTCGGCCTCTCGCACGACCGGGTACGGGTGATCGCCGGCGACACCGGCGGCGGCTTCGGCGCCAAGGAGCACGTCTACCCGGACGAGACGCTGGTCTGCCTGGCCGCGACGCGCCTCGGCCGGCCCGTGGCCTGGACGGAGGCCCCGGGGGACCGCCTGCTCGCCACCCTGCCCGCGCGGGCCGCCGTGCACCGGGCGCGGCTGGCCCTGGACCACGACGGGCGCTTCCTCGCGCTGGAGACGGACGTGCTCGCCGACCTCGGCGCCCACCCGTCGAACGCGGGCGCCTCGACGGCGGCGGTGACCGCCACGATGCTGCCGGGGCCGTACCGGTTCGAGCGCGCCGCCGTCCGCGTGCGGGCCGTGGTGACCACGACGACCCCCACCGGCTCCTACCGCGGCTTCGGCCAGCCGGAGGGGACCCTGACGAGGGAGCGGCTGATCGACGAGGCCGCGCGCAGGCTCGGCGTCGACCCGGTCGAGCTGCGGCTGCGCAACCTGCTGGGGCCGGACGAGCTGCCGTGCGTGACCCGCGTCCACCAGCGCTACGACTCCGGCGACTATCCGCGCGCCCTGCGGACGCTGCGCGACCTGGTCGAGCCGGTGGTCAAGGACGACGGCAGGCGGCGCGGCATCGGCTGGTCCTGCCACGTCGAGAGCACCGGCATGGGGCCGTCCGACGACCTCAGGGCCATCGGGGTGCAGGCCGGCGGCTACGAGACGGCGGTGCTGCGGATGGAGCAGGACGCCTCGGTGGTCGTCTCCTCGGGCGTGGTCGGCATGGGCCAGGGCATCGAGACCGCGCTGGCGCAGCTCGCCGCCGACCGGGTGGGGGTGCCGCTGGAGCGGGTGCGGGTGGTGCTGGGGGACACGGCGGCGACGCCGTACTCGTCGGTGGGGTCGATCGCCAGCCGGGCGCTGACGCTCGGCGGCGGGGCGCTGGTGCAGGCGGCGGCGCGGCTGCGGGACAAGCTGGTGGCCATCGCCGCGCACCGGCTGGAGGCCGCGCAGGAGGACCTGGAGATCGCCGGCGACGCCGTACGGGTCAAGGGCGACCCGCAGGCGTCGGTGCCGCTGCGCGAGCTGGCCACGTCCGCCTGGCGGGGCTGGGACCTGCCTCCAGGCATGCCGCCAGGACTGGAGGAGCGGGTCAGCTACGACCCGCCCGGCTACACCTACGCCTACGGCGCGCACGCGGCGGCCGTCGCCGTGGACCCGGAGACGGGCGCGGTCGAGGTCGAGCGCTACTGGGCTGTCAACGACGCGGGCGTGCTGGTGAACCCCGCCGTGGTGGAGGGCCAGATCCACGGCGGCGTCGCCCAGGGGCTCGGGCAGGCGCTGACCGAGGACATCGGCTACACCGAGGAGGGCCAGCCGATCATCGACTACCTGCTGCCGACCACCCGGGAGGTTCCGGACATCCAGGTCGTCCTGCTGGAGACGCCCTCGCCGATCACGCCGGGCGGCATGAAGGGGGTGGGCGAGGCGGGCACGATCGGCCCGCCGGCCGCCGTCGCCAACGCGGTCGCCGCCGCCCTTCCCGAGATCGCCGGCCGGGTCACGGACGTGCCGCTGACCCCGGCGGTGGTGTGGTCGCTGCTGCGCGACCGCTGAGGTTCCGTTCGCCTTTCCTGACGTTCGCGATTTCTCACCGGAAACATCGAGCCGGACGGCCGTCTCGTGCGTACACGTTTCGACAGCCGCCTCAGTTCACCCGTGAACCCCCGGAAGCGAGACGGAATGACGACCACCCTGCGATCGCCCCGCCGGCGCGGGACGCGGTACGTGTGGCCGCTGCGGGAGGACGCCCGGACGGTCGCCCACGCGCGTACGGTCATCCGCCGCCACCTGTCGGCCCTCGGCCTGCGCCCGGACCTCGTCGACGACGCCGTGCTCATGGTGAGCGAGCTGGTGACCAACGCCTTCATGTACGGCGAGGCCCCGTATGAGCTGCTGCTGCACGTGGACGCCAAGGACGTCGTGTGCGTGGTCGTGGACGGCGGCCCCGCCCCGCCCGCCCCCGCGCCGCCCGACCTGGAGGCCGAGCACGGGCGCGGCCTGCGCATCGTGGCCCGGCTCTCCGACGGCTTCTACGGCTGCCACCCCCAGCGGTACGCCACGCACCCCGAGCTGGTGGGCAAGGGCACCTGGTTCGCCCTGCCCCGCGAGGGCGCGGCGTGCGCCGTGGTGCCGATCCGTCCCGGGACCTGACACGTCGTTCGCGGGGATGACACCCGCCGGGCGGACGCCGACAATCAGGAGGGTGCGGCGGCGGGCGTTCCTGCGGGCCGGCGGGGTGGCGGCGGCCGGGCTGGCCGGGGCGCTGACGCCGGCCGGGGTCGCGCGCACGCCCGACGACTGCTTCGTCCGCTTACGCCGCCGCTGGCGCGAGCTGGCCACGGGCTCCGGCTACGACCCGGCGGCCGAGCCGTACCGGACGAAGCTGGCCGTCCTGGGCCGGGCCGCCGCCCGCCACCGGGACACGATGGCGGCGGGTCCCGGCGGGCTCTGGCCGGACCAGCCGTTCCCCTCCTTCGCCGCGACGCCGGGCCGCCTGCGGACGATGGCGCGCGCGTACGCGCTGCCCGGCACCGGACTGACGGGCGACCCCGCGCTCGCCGAGGCGGTGGCCGCCGGGATCGACCACTACCGGCGGCACGTGTATGCGGCCGGCGCCTACCCGGCGGGCAACTGGTGGCACTGGCAGATCGGCGTCCCGAAAGCGCTGCTCGACGCTGCCGTGCTGGTCGAGCCGCTGCTCGGCGAGCAGCGCCGGCGCGCGCTGGCCGGAGCCGTCGACCACTTCGTCCCCGAGCACCGCCTCGGCTCCTACAGCGGCACCAGCACCGCCGCCAACCGCGTGGACCTGTGCCTGGTGACGCTCCTGCGGGCGATGCTCGACGCCGACCACGGCAGGGCGGACCTCGCGGCCGCCGCGCTGGCGCCGGTGTTCCGCTACGTCGGCGAAGGCGACGGCTTCTACCGGGACGGCTCGTTCATCCAGCACGAGTACGTCCCCTACCAGGGCTCCTACGGCGTGACGCTGCTGTCGGGCGCGGCCCTGATCTTCGCGCTGCTGCGCGGCTCGCCGTGGGAGGTCACGCATCCGGTGGCCTTTGAAGTGGTGGAGCGCTCGTTCGCTCCTTTCGTGCACGACGGGGCGTGCATGGACCTCGTACGCGGGCGCGACATCGCCCGCCGCCCCTTCGGCGACCACGAGCGCGGCCACGCGCTCGCCGCCGCGATCCTGCTGCTCGGCGAGGTGGCCCCGGCCGCGTACCGGGCCCGCTGGCAGGCGCTGGTGAAGGGCTGGGCGGCGCGGAGCGGCCATCGGCCCGCGCTGGAGCCCGCCGCGCACGCCCGCCTGGCCGCGGTCGAGGCCGATCCCGCGGTGCCCGCCGCGCCAGAACCGGCCGGGCACCGGCTGCTGCCCATGAGCGCGCGGGCGGTGCACCGGCGGCCCGGCTGGTGCGCGGCGCTCAGCATGTCCTCCTACCGCATCGGCCACTACGAGCACGGCAACGGCGAGAACGCGCGCGGCCGGCACACCGGCTCCGGGATGCTCTACTGGTGGGCCGACGGCCACGGCGACCAGTACTCCGACTCCTTCTGGCCCACCGTCGACCCCTACCGCCTGCCCGGCACGACCGTCTCGGCCAAGCGGCTGCCGGACGGCGCGGGCGGCGCGTGGGGCGACACCCGTACGCCGTGGCGGTGGGTCGGCGGGGCCACGGACGGCACGTACGCGACCGTCGGCCAGCACCTGAGCGGGCTGGAAAGCACGCTGGAGGCGTTCGCGTCGTGGTTCTTCCTCGACGACGCCGTGGTCTGCCTCGGCGCGGGCATCACCGCCGAGGACGGCACGCCGGTCGAGACGATCGTCGACAACCGCAGGACCGCCGCGAGGCTCGTCCTGGGGGAGGGCTGGGCGCACCTGGAGGGCCACGGCGGCTACCTGGTGCCCGGCGGAGGGCTGCGCACGCTGCGGGAGCGCCGTGCGGGCGGCGGGGTCGCCCGCGACTACGTCACGCTCTGGCTCGACCACGGCACCGACCCCCGCGCGGCCGGCTACCACTACGTCCTGCTGCCCGGCGCGACCCTGGAGGAGACCCGGGCCCGCGCGGCCGATCCCGGCCGGCCGCGGGTGCTCGCCAACTCCACCGGCGCGCAGGCTGTGCGCGTGCCCGCCCTCGGCCTCACCGCCGCGAACTTCTGGCTCGCCGGATCGGCCGGCGGCCTGACCGCCTCCGCCCCGTGCGCGGTCCTGGCCCGCGAGCACGGCGACGGCACGGCCACGCTGGCGGTCTCCGATCCCCGGCGCGACCTGGAGGAGCTGGCCGTCACCTGGGACCGGCCGGTCGCCGGCCTGCTCGCCGGGGACGCCCTCCTGGCCGGCTCCACCCTGTCCTTCCGTGGTCTCGCCGCCAGGGAGGGCGCCTCGGTCACCGTCCGCCTGGCCCTTTGACAGGGCGTACGCGGGTCAGAGTGGGTTGTCGGGCGATCGGATCCACACGTTCGTGCCCTGCGGGCCCACGGTGACGCCGAAGTCCCGCCAGGACGGCTCGCCCAGGTCCACCCAGCGGGCGTACGCCCGCAGCACCTCGTCCCACAGCGGCCGCTCACCGGCCTGCTGCACCGCGATCCGCGAGCCCGGCCGGCAGGTGACGGCGGCCCACGAGCCGGGCACGTCGGGGTCGGACAGCCACATGCGCCACCAGTCTCCCTCTTCGTCGCTGCCGCTGCCGGTCGTCGTGACCGCCCCGGTCAGCGCGGAGACGGTCAGATCGACGCCCGCGTCGAGCTGGTCGAACGCCCGCGGATCCAGCGCCGTCCAATACTGCCGGCGCTCGTCCCCCGGCGGGGCCTCGTCCGTGGCCGGCCGCTGGGAGCGCATCCACATGTACTCCGCGAAGTCCACGATCCCGCCGCGCGCGGTCCTGTCCTGCTGGACCTGCAGCCGAAGGCAGAAGCCGATGCCGAAACCGGGCCGCCACGGCGCCACGATCAGCGCGCCGGGCCGGCACTGCTCGACCCACGCGTACGGGACATGCCGGATGCCGCATGTCACGTGCACGCGGTCGTACGGCGCCCGCCCCGGAACCCCGGCGGCGCCGTCGCCGACGACCAGCCGCGGCCGGACGCCGACGGCGGCGAGGTTCCTGGCGGCCTGCTCCGCGACGCCGGCGTCGACCTCGACCGAGGTCACGCTCCCATGAGCGCCGACCAGGTGGCAGAGCAGGGCGGCGGTGTAGCCGGTGCCGGTGCCGATCTCCAGCACGCGCATGCCGTCCTCGACCGCGAGGTGATGCAGGAAGTCGGCGACGGTGCCCGGTTCGGACGCCGATGAGGTGAAGTCGCCGCGCAGCTCCGTCAGCGGCGTCGCGCCGTCGTCGAGCTGGGTGACGATCGACTTGCCGCCGTACACCGCCCGGTACCAGGCGTCCGGGTCGGCGTGGCGGTCGATCAGGCGCGGTTCGCCGGCGTCATCCCGGATGATGCCGAGGTCCGGGATGAACTGGTCGCGGGGCACGGCGCGGACGGCGTCGGCGATGGCCGGGCCGACGTGGCCGCGCTTCCGCGGGTCGAGCGTGGCGACGAGCCGGTCCAGGTGGCTGGTCAGGTCCACGGCTACTTCTTGCCGCCCTTGCCACCACCGTGCTTACCGCCGCGAGCGGTGCCCTGCTGGTCGCTGGTGCTGCCGCTGCCTTTGTCCTTGCCCTGCTCGAAGGGCCGGTCGGTGGGGCCTTTGCCGCCGTGCTTACCGCCCATGAGGTCTGCTCCTTCGCCGGATCGTCGCTCAACGTCACCATACGTGTACGCGTCGCGGGCGGCAATGGCGTGGGGGTCAGCCCCGGAAGGGCGTGCGAACTCCCCGAACTCTCCCGCGAAAAAAATCCCGGCCGTCGTGTCGAATCGGCCGGATCCCGGTCGACGCGTTGATGACGAAACGCCCTACAGGCTGGTGAAAGGGTTCAGACAGATGACGCAGAAGATCAGGACGTACCTGTGGTTCGACAACCAGGCGGAGGAGGCCGCGGTCTTCTACACCTCGTTGTTCGCCGGCTCGCGGATCGTGCACGTCCAGCGCAACGGCGAGGCCGGCCCGGGGCCGGCCGGCACGGCGATGCTGGTCGAGTTCGAGCTGGCCGGCCAGAGTTTCCTCGCGCTGAACGGCGGCCCCCACTTCACCTTCAACGAGGCGGTCTCGCTGTACGTGACCTGCGAGACGCAGGAGGAGGTGGACGAGCTGTGGGCCAAGCTCACCGCGGACGGCGGCGAGGAGTCGCAGTGCGGCTGGCTCAAGGACCGGTGGGGTCTGTCCTGGCAGATCGTGCCGAGCCGCCTGCCCGAGCTGATCACCGACCCCGACCCTGACCGGGCCGGGCGTGCGATGAAGGCGATGCTCGGCATGCGCAAGATCGACATCCGGGCGTTGGAGGCGGCCGCCGCGGGCTGACCTGGGGCGGGGCGCCTCACCGGTCGGCCAGCCCGTACGGCAGGTCGGGCCGCTGCGCGGCGATGTGCATCAGCCGGTTGTACTTGATGACGCGCTCGCCGCGCGCCGGGGCGCCCCCCTTGAACTGCCCGCAGCCGGTGGCCACGGCCAGCTCGGCGATGAAGTCGTCCACGGTCTCGCCGGAGCGGTGGGAGACCATGCGCGCGTAGCCGTGCTTGCGGCACAGGTCCATGGCCTGGAGCGTCTCGGTGACGGTGCCGGCCTGGTTGACCTTGATGAGCGCCGCGTTGGCGACGGCGCCGGCGATGCCCTGCTCGATGACGGCGGGGTTGGTGCAGAACACGTCGTCGCCGACGAGCTGGAGCCGCTCGCCGAGTCGTTCGGTGAGCCGCCGCCAGCCGTCGGCGTCGTCCTCGGCCATGCCGTCCTCGATGCTCCAGATGGGGAAGTCGGCGGCGAGGTCCGCGTACAGCTCGATCAGCTCCGGGCCGGACAGCCGTTCGCCGGCCACCCGGTAGGCGCCGTCGGCGTCGCGGAACCGGGTGGCGGCCGGGTCGAGCGCGATGGCGACCTGGTCGCGGGCGGCGGTGTAGCCGGCGTCGTCGATGGCCCGCATCAGCGCCGTCAGCACCTCGCGGGGGCGGGTGAAGTCGGGCGCGAAGCCGCCGTCGTCGCCCTGCCCGGTGGGCCGTCCTGCGGCGGCCAGGTTCGCGCGCAGCACGGCGTAGATCTCGACCCCGGCCCGTACGGCCTCGGCCATCGACGGCGCGCCGATCGGGGCGATCATGAACTCCTGGAAGTCGAGCTGGTTGGAGGCGTGCATGCCGCCGCTCACCATGTTGAAGTGCGGCACCGGCATCCTGGGCCGGACCGTGGACGGGGACAGGAACTCCCACAGCTGCTGGCCGTGCGCCGCCGCGACGGCCCGCGCGACGGCCATCGACACGCCCACGGTGGCGTTGCCGCCGAGCCGGCTCTTGTCCGGGGTGCCGTCCAGCTCGATGAGGGCCTGGTCGACGTCGGCGAGCGAGTACCAGGGCCGGCCCTTCAACCGGTGGAAGATGGTGCCGGTGATGCGCGCGGCCGCCCGTGTCACGCCGGCGCCGGCGTACCTGCCGCTGTCGCCGTCACGCAGTTCGACGGCCTCGCGGGCGCCGGTGGAGGCGCCGGAGGGAACGCCGGCCCACCCGGTCGCGCCGCCGGCCAGGGTGACGGTGACCGACAGGGTGGGGCGACCGCGGGAGTCCAGGATCTGCATGGCGCCCAGGTCGATGATGTGGAACGCGCACACGGCTCCTCCAGATGGGTACGTCACCGTCCCCTTGACGGTGTCATGGTCGTCGGCACGTACATAGGGCAGATCAACCTGACTTTCTTGGACAAGTCCGGCACAAGTCACATACAACCCACTGTTTAGCGCGGTGGTCCATCCTTGGCGATCGACAACACCGTCACGACAGGGGGACCACATGACCATCGACCACAGGGCGCTGCGCGGGCTGACGCTGTCCGCCGGCGACGACGGCTTCGAGCAGGCGGCGCTGGCCTGGAACCGCGCGGTGCCGCAGCGGGTCTCCGCCGTGGTCGAGGCCGAGGGCGCCGCCGACGTGGCCGCCGTGGTCCGCCAGGCCGCCGCGTCCGGGCTCCGGGTCACCACGCAGCCGAGCGGCCACGGCGCCACCAGCGGCCTCGACGGCGAGATCCTCATCCGCACCTCCCGGATGCGCGCCGTGGAGGTCCGCCCCGGCGAGCGCGTGGCGCGGGTCGAGGCCGGGGCCTCGTGGGGCGAACTGCTGACCGCCGCCGCCAAGCACGACCTCACCGGCCCCGCGGGCAGCTCGCCCGTCGTCAGCGTGACCGGCTACACCCTGGGCGGCGGCCTCAGCTGGTACGGCCGCGCCCGCGGCCTGGCCGCCAACTCCGTGCGCGCCCTGGAGATCGTGGACGCCGACGGCGCCACCTCCCGGGTCACCGCCGACTCCGACCCCGACCTGTTCTGGGCCCTGCGCGGCGGCGGCGGCGACTTCGCCGTGGTGACCGCGCTGGAGCTGGAGCTGTTCCCCGCCGCCCGCCTGTACGGCGGCCGCATGCTGTGGCCCGCCGCCCGCGCCGCCGAGGTCATGGCCGCCTTCCGCGAGATCACCGCGAGCGCGCCCGAGGAGCTGACCCTGTGGTTCACCCTCGCGGAGTTCCCGCCCTTCCCCGAGGTGCCCGAGCCGCTGCGCGGCCTCGCCGCCGTCATGGTGGACCTCACGTTCCTCGGCGACGCCGCCGCCGGCCGTGACCTGGTGCGCCCGCTGGAGTCGGTGCCCGGCCTGCTGCTGGACACCCGCGGCGAGCTGCCGGTCGCCGAGCTGGGCTCCGTCTGCGCCGAGCCGACCGAGCCCATGCCCGTCCTGTCGCGCGGGGAGCTGCTGACCGACCTCGGCGACGACGCCGTGGCGGCCCTGCTGGCGGCGACGGCCGAGGGCATCGCGCCGCTGGCGACGGTCCAGGTGCGCCACCTCGGCGGCGCGCTGGCCAGGCCCCGCGCGGACGGCGGCGCCTGCGGGCACCTGGCGGAGCCGTACCTGCTGAGCATGATCGCCCCCGCGCCGGTGCCCGAGCTGGTGGCGGCGGGGACGGCCAGGATGGGCGCGATCGCCGGGGCGGTGGCGGCGCACACCACCGGGCTCAAGCCGTTCACGTTCCTCGGCGACGGCGAGCCGGCCGCGGCGGCGTTCCCGGCCGCCACGCTGGAGCGGCTGCGCGCGATCAAGCGCGCCCGCGACCCGCGCGGGGTGTTCCGCTCCAACTTCCCGGTGCTCGGCTGAGCCTCCGGCCGGGTCGCCGTCGCCCGGCGACCCGGCCGTTCTTTGGGTCAAACACATTGAGTCGTTCTCAGTAACCGAAGATCGCGTTGTGTGATGCCGATATGGTCCAATCGTGCTCGCGGTGCAGTAGCACGAGTGCGGCTCGGACGATCTGCCCGATGCGCCAGGGGTCGAGGCTGACTCGGCGCAGAGCCTTGAAGGTGACGGTGAGCAGGGCGTTCGCGCGTTCGCCGACGCCGCGCAGGCCCCGCAGCAGCTTGTTGTAGGTGTGCTGGTCGTCGCTGAGTATGGCCTGGCCGCGCTTCTTCTTCACCGGCACCCGGATGACGTCGGCGGCGCCTTCATATCCCAGGTCGGCCAGGGCCGGCACCGTGTCCCGCGCGGTGGCCAGGGTGGCGATGATGCCGTGGGTGCGGGCGCAGGTCATGTCATGTTCGCGGCCGGGGCGTACGTCGGAGACCCACAACGGCCAGCCGTCCGGGGCGGAGATCACCTGGATGTTGCCGCCGTGGTGCTTGTGTTTGCCCGACCACCACAGGTCGGCGCCGTTCGGGCCGGGCGTGGCGACGCGGTCGGTGGCGATGACGATGCCGTCGAGGTTGACGTGAGTCAGGCCCGTGTCGGCTGCGCTGTCGAGCACCTGCCGCAGGCCGGGGGCGTGGGCTGCCAGGACGTCGATGCCTTCGTGCAGGTAGCGGTAGGCGGTCTTGCGGCTGATGTGGTGGTCGGTGGCCAGTTGCTTGATCCGGGTGTTGTCGAGGAACCAGCGAAGGATCAAGACTGCCTGGGCGAAGCAGCCCAGCGCCCGGCGTCCTTTGCGGGTGCCGCGACGGCGGCGTTCAGTGTGCAGCAGGGCGGCCAGGAACAGCACAGTCTCGCGACGTACGTCGAGGGTCGCGGTGTATGTGACACTAGTGGGCACGTGAAGCCTCTGGTTCTGAAGTTGATCTCTAGTCAAGACCACTTCTACCAGGGGCTTTACGCTTGCTGATCACTAGGTTGGCTTGCCGGGTCCAAGGAGATCACGCACAGCAACTGTTCGTTACCGACAACGGCTCATTGGGAGGAATCACAAGAAGGTTGGCGATCGAGCCAATCGACTCGTATGGCGTTATCGTTGGTTGGGGCTTTGACCGCTGTACGAGGAGAGCGGCATGCCTGGTCTTGGTCGGGATGTCCTGATCGGGAGGCAATGCAGGCAGCGGCGTCAAGCATCCAGAAGTTGTCCGACGGCAGTCAAGGGGCGGTCTCCATCGGTAACATTCCAGATCATCTATCGGATTTGGGGGAAGTTAACGAACCCTGGGCTATATCAACTGTGCGAGTACGGGGCTCAGGTGCTCCCGGCGCGGATATTGAAGGCATGGCTGCTCCTGGGAAGCTGGTTCTTGACCAGGATGGCTGGCACGTCGACTACCAGATGGAGTCGGATCGTCCGTTGAGCGTCCAGCTAGAGGCGATCGAGTCCTTTCTGGTAAACGCTCAAGACCTCCTACTGGTTGATGGAGCGACGCCGCCTGAAGTAAGTCTCCATCTAAGCTGGACTCCGCGTGAGCCTCAAGACGGAATAATATTGGGTCATCGAACTTACGCGGGGATAGCTCGGTTTCGGCTTGAGCGGGTGGTTGCGCAGCGTGATCGGAGGCGTTGATTGCTCGTGTTGCGGAAGCCGTACGCGCAGCGCGCTTCGAGCTTGATCACGCGATTGGTCCCTTCGCTCTTGGCATTGGTGATGCCCGTGCGGATGAACGCCTCGATCTCGGCCCACCAGGCGGCGATGCTCTGGGCCAAGGTGACCAGTTCGGGCAGGTAGGCGTGGTCGGCGCACCAGGCGAAAAAGGCGTGCAGGCGGTGGGCGATCCGCGAGCGGGCCGGGTTGGTCCGGGCCAGCGCGAGCAGGTGACGCAGTTTCTCCTTGGCGTGCCAGCCTGCCAGCAGATGCCTGCCGGCGGTGCCGATCCTGCCCACGTCGCGTTCCAGGACGGCACGCTGCTCGGCGGTCAACTCCTCGGCATTGGCGCGCAGCAGGCGGCGGTGGTCGTATTCGGGGTCGCCCTTGCGTCCACGGCGTCCGCGCATCTTCCAGGTCAGCCGCCGCCGCAGCTCAGCGAGCTTGGCGTTGGCCAGTTGCACCAGGTGGAAATGGTCCACCACGATGATCGCGTGTGGCAGCGCGGCGCGGATCGCCGAGCGAAACACCGCGCACATGTCGATCGCCACGTAGGAGACGGCGTTGCGCCATGCGGCGGGCCGGGCGTTCAACCAGGCCGTGACCGACGTCGCCACGCGGCCTTCGACCTGGCCGAGCAGCCCTTGCTCCCCGCACAGATCGGTGAAGCCGACATGCCATCGGTCGGCGATCAGCCGGTACTTGCCGGTGGCCGCATCCTGTTCCCAGCGGGGAGCGCCCCGCCGGATCTCATCGATCCCGATTGCCGAGGTCGGCAGCGGCTCGGCGGGCAGCACCTCGGTGGCATAGGCGCGCATCTCGCGCATCGCCACCGGCCAGGACAGCCGATGGTCACGCCCGGCCTGGGAGATGGTGCGCCCGCCGTCCACCACGCTGCGCCCGCAGGCCCGCCGCAACCTGGCGGTGGTCCGCATCCTCGCGCCGACCTGCGGAACCTGCTCGGTGAACGATCCGCGCCGACAGCGTTCCTCCCGGCACACCCAGCGGCGTTTGTGCCACAGCAGGCTGATCGTCTCACCGCCGGCGCACAGGTCGCGGGGCGAGGTGAGCACACGTTCCTTGACCCGGGTGGCGAACACCCCGCACGCCGGGCAGGCCCGTGCCGTCTCATCATCAGTGATCATGTGGACCACCCGATGGCCGTCATCGTCGCGTTCCACCCGCACCACCGCCACGCCTTCCAGGCCCAGCAGCAGTGTCGCATCCGAAGAAATCTCTATAGTGTTCTGCACGCCCGTGGTTTCTTGAAGATCGACTGCCTAGACAACAGTCATGATCCACAAGAGCCGCGGGCATCTTGCATCCGGGGTGATCTTCAGCCTTAGCCGTCACTCAACGTGACCAGAGAGCGGACTCCTGCCGCCCCTCCCCGATCAAACTCGAAGACCCATAATATTCACCCAGAGTTTGATACGGGTGATGGCGAGGTTGAATATCTTTGTGTTGCTCGATACTTACATTGATCGCGACTGAATCCCAATGCGTCACGTAGCTGGAGTCAGCGGCGATTCAACTATGAGCGGCCTGGTGAAGAGGTGGTTCGTCACCTTGCCTGACCGGCCATGAGCTGCCGCCACAGAATCTCGGCCTCGCGGATCTTCACTCGCGGGCTCTCGGCGATGGCCCACGGTACGACGGAGCGGTCGTACCGCCGGATGAATGCCTGCCCGCCGGCCCGGCAGTCCTCGAAAATCAGCGGGCGGCATTCGCAGGTGTAGCGCCGGACGCGTGCCGGACTCGGGCTGGGCTGCACCTCAACCCACTTCACTCGCACCGCGTCCGGCCGCGTTGCGGCGGGGTGCGTTCCGTGGAAGTCGTAGTCATCCGACACAGGCTCACCGTCCTTCGTCAACGCCACGCCTCAAGCTAGCAGTCCTGTAAGTACCTGTCTATTCCATGCAGCTCCGTGAAGCTTCACGATCCGGCGTGAAAGGGCGTGAAACGCCCTCCTACTCTCATGGTGTGGCCAGATATGTCGAGCACACGCGCAGCTGGGAGTTCGACGAGGATCGTTCCCGCTGGGAGCAGATCCTCGAAGTCCTCAACGCGCGCATCGACTCGGGCGAGTGGGGCCCGAAGTTCAAGATCTCCGAAGTCAAGCTCATGGAAGAGTTCGGAGTCGCCCGCCCCACCATACGCAAGGCCATGGAACGCCTCAGAAGCGCCGACAAGGTCTACACCGTGCCCAACCTGGGCAGCTTCGTGAAGGCCGACAGCGAGACCGATTAGCGCGCAAGCACTTCAGTCCGGGTCGCCGGGGACGGTGAGGCCGGTCTCGTACGCGGCGATCACCGCCTGCACCCGGTCGCGCAGGCCGAGCTTGGTCAGCACGTTGCTGACGTGCGTCTTCACCGTGTGCTCGCTGACCACCATGGCCTGCGCGATCTCCGCGTTGGACAGGCCGCGCGCGATCAGCCGCAGCGTCTCCCGCTCGCGCGTGGTCAGCGCCGCCAGCCGTTCGGGCGCCACCTGCCCGGCCGGGCGGGCGGCCCTGCCGGCGAACTCGGCGATCAGCTTCGTGGTGATCGCCGGGGCGAGGAGGGACTGCCCGGCGGCGACCACCCGTACGGCGTGGACGAGGTCGTCGCGGCGCACGTCCTTCAGCAGGAACCCGCTCGCGCCCGCGCGCAGCGCGTCGTAGACGTAGTCGTCGAGGTCGAACGTGGTCAGCATGATCACCCGGCAGGGGCCGTCCGCGCAGACCAGCCGGGCCGCCTCGATGCCGTCCATGACCGGCATCCGGATGTCGAGCAGCAGCACGTCAGGCCGGTGCTCGCGCACCGCCGCGACGGCCTGCGCGCCGTCGCCCGCCTCGGCGACGACCTGGATGTCCGGCTGGGCGTCGAGGATCATGGCGAACCCGGCCCGCACCAGTTCCTGGTCGTCGGCCACGACCACCCGTACGCTCACGCCGCCGCCTTTCCCGGAAGCGGCAGGCGGACGCGGACCCGGAAGCCGGCCCCGCCGGGGAGTGGCCCCGCCTCCGCGTCGCCGCCGCAGGCCGCCGCGCGCTCGCGGATGCCGATCAGGCCGTTGCCGCCGGAGGGGAACGCCGGTCCCCGCCCGCGGCCGTCGTCGGTGACGTCGATCGTCAGCGCGTCGTCCCGCCAGGTGAGGGCGAGGCCGGCGCGGGTCGCGCCGGCGTGCCTGACGATGTTGGTGAGGGCTTCCTGCACGATCCGGTACGCCGCCACCTCGGCGTCCGGCGGCAGCCGCCGCGGCTCGCCGTCCGCGGTGTGGACGACCTCGATCCCGGCCGCCCTGACCTGCTCGGCGAGGGCGGGCAGCCCGTCGATCGTGGGCTGCGGCGCCCGCGGGCCTTCTTCCTCCTTGAGCACGTCGAGCAGGCGGCGGAGCTGGCCCATCGCGTCCCGCCCCGCGGCGGAGATGGCGTCGAAGGCGGCCACCGCCCGCGCCGGGTCCGCGGCCACCGCGACGGGGCCGGCCTCGGCCTGCACCACCATGAGACTGACGGCGTGGGCGAGGATGTCGTGCATGTCGCGGGCGATCCTGGCCCGCTCGCGCTCGGCGGCCCGCTCGGCGGCGACCCGCCGCTCGCGGACGAGCTGGGCGGCGCGCTCCTCCAGCGCCGCCGCGTGGGCGCGGGAGGCGGCCGCCGCCCGGCCGACGGCGTAGGCGGTGACGAACAGCACCACGCCGCGGATCGCGGTGTCGGACGAGCCGACGAGCAGCAGCCCGCCGCCGGACGAGACGGCGAACAGCACGATCCTGACCCATCGGGCGCAGGTCGCGGCCACCGTGTAGAGGGCGATCAGGGCGCCGTACCAGACGGGCTGGGCGGCCACGCCGTCCACGAGGTCGTAGCAGGCGATGGCCAGGAGCGCGGCCACCAGGGCGACGGCCGGGGCGCGCCGCCGCCACACCAGCGGCAGCGTGGCGAGCGTGACGACGACGTACCCCCACCAGTGCCAGGGGCCGCCCGCCGGGTTGTCGCGGCCGAGGAACGGCCAGAGCTGCGCGACCCAGACCAGCGCCGCCAGGCCGGCGTCCACCCAGATCGGGGGCAGCGTGTTCGCCCACCGGCGGAGCGGGACGAGGAACCGTACGTCGGACACGGCATCCCATCCTGCCGCCCGCGTCATGCGTACGCGGCGGCGGGCCGAACAGGAGCGGCGGCGGAGGCGCGGGCCAGCGGGACGAACGACACGAGCAGGCAGAGCGCGCCGAGCGGGATGAGGTCCTTGTCCACGAACGGCAGCGCGAGGTCGGCCAGCACCAGCACGGGCGTCCACAGCTTGACCCGGCGCTGCACGGCGAGCTGCGTGACCAGGGCGAGCTGGCCGACGTAGAAGAGGAACGGCAGGACGTCGTAGACCGCGAACGACACGCCGGTCACGGACTGCACCTGGTCGAACAGCACGCCCATGGCGGCGTGGTCGGCCGCCATGAACCCGACGACGAGGTCGATCCCGAACTGCGCGAGCAGCGCGGCCACGCCGACGGTGCCGGCGGTCGCGGTGACGGTCGCGAGCGCGCCGCCTCCCGCCATCCGCCGCATCCGCCAGTAGATGGGGACGAACAGCAGCAGGGCGGCGACGAAGGCGAGATGCCCGGTGGTCCAGGCGAGGCCGGGGCCCCGGCTGCCGTCGAGCCCGTCGAGGATGCGGATCACGCCGTAGGCGAGGACGAGCAGGGGAGCGGCGACGAAGGCGGTGCGGAGGTTCATGCCGCTCATCGTGCTCGGCGGAGGGGGGACGGGACATCGCCGGTGGGAGCGATCCCGCCGCTCCCTCCTGAGGGTGAGCCGCCGGCAGGAGAGCGGGCCGCCGATTTTGGCGGGCCGCAACCGGCACGCAAGGCGGCGCCACGATCATGAGGGCCATGCGTGCCGGAGACGCGGTGAAATGCGCGATTTATCATGTGCGCGACACATGACCATCAAGCTCATGCTGCTGAGAGTGGCGGGACCGCTGCTCGTGCGGGTGGCGGTCCTCTCCGGTATGCGGCGGAGCCGCCTCGCGCTCGTCCTGCTCAACCGCACGCTGGTCTACCTCGCGCTCACCGCCGTCGTCGGCGCGGTCTACTTCGGCATCATCGCGCTCGGCCGGCCGCTCACCTCCTCGGCAGGGCTGGTGGCGGCGCTCGTCGCGGGCGTGCTCTTCCATCCGGTACGGGTCGGGCTGCAGGGGGCTGCGGACCGGCTGTTCGGGATGGAACGGGATCCGTACCGGCTGGCCGACCGGGTCAACCGGCGGGTCCAGGAGGCTCCGGGACCGGCCGAGGCGCTGGCCTCCGCCGTCGCCGCGACCCGCAGGGCGTTACGCGCCCCCGGCGTCGCCGTCGAGGTGGTGCTGCCCGGCGGACGCTCGCGCACGGTCGCCGACGGCGAGGTGGGCACGAGCCCGACGGTGCTGCGGCTGGAGTGGCAGGGCACCTCGATGGGCTGGCTCCTGGTGGCGGGCGAGCCCCGGAACCGCGCCCTGCTGGACATGCTGGCCCGCCAGCTCGCCGAGGTCGCCCACGCCGTACGCCTCAGCGCCGACCTGCGGCGCTCCCGCGAGCGCATGCTCCTCACCCGCGAGGAGGAGCGGCACAAGCTCCGCCGCGACCTCTACGACGGCCTCGGCCCCACCCTCACCGAGCTGGCGCTGAGCGCCGACGAGGCGCGGATCAGCCTGGCCGGCGGCCCCGAGGCGGTCGATCCGCTGCTGACCCGGATGCGCCGGCGCATGACCGAGGCCGTCGTGGACGTGCGCGAGCTGGTGTACGGCCTGCGCCCGCCCGCCCTCGACGGCGCCGACCTCGGCGAGCTGGGCCTGGAGGGCGCGCTCCGCACCCTGGCCGACGGCCCCGGGGCGCGCGTGGACGTCGCGGTGTCCGGCCCGCTCGGCGACCTGCCCGCCGCCGTGGAGGTGGCCGCGTACCGGATCGCGCACGAGGCGGTGGCCGGGGTGCGCAGGCACGCCCGCGCCACCACCACCCTGATCCGGGTGGAGCGGCGGCCCGGCGGCCTCCGCCTGTCGGTGGCCGACGACGGCATCGGCCTGCCCGAGCAGCGCCGCGAGGGCGCCGCCCGGCTGCGGCACCGCGCCGAGGAGCTGGGCGGCACGTACGAGCACGACACCCGCCCAGGCGGCGGCACCGAGGTCGTGGTGGAACTTCCGGTCAAGGAGCCCGCATGACGACCGCCACCGGAAGCACACCGGCCGCGCGCCGGGCGCTCCTCGCCGTCGTGTGGACCCTGGCGGTGGCCGCGCCCGCCGCCACGATCGTCACCAGCGTCCTCGGCGCCCAGCTCACCGACTGGAACGAGCTGGACGGCGGCCCCGACCCGGTCGGGCTGCTGTTCCCCGCGGCCGGGGCCTTCCTCATCACGCACCGGCCGCGGCTGCTGTTCCCGTGGCTGCTCTGGGGCACGGGCGTGCTCTGGGCGGTCTACCTGCTGCTGTTCGCCCTGACCGCCTGGACGCACGCCTTCGCCCCTGGCCCGCTGACGCCGTACCTCGGCTGGCCGTCGCTCTGGCTCTGGCTCCTGGTGGTGCCGACGTTCTCCGGGATCATGCCGCTGCTCTTCCCCGACGGCCGGCTGCCCTCGAAGCGGTGGCGGCCGGTGCTCTACGGCCATCTCGTCCTCATGGCCGGTCACTCGCTGCTGCTCGGGCTGAGCCCCGACCCCGAGTTCGAGCTGGGGCTGGACATCGAGAACCCGTTCGGCGTGCCGGCGCTGGGCCGGATCCCCGAGGTCGTCGAGTCCTGGATCGGGCTCCCCATGATCCTGCTCAGCCTGCTGAGCGTCGCCTCCCTGGGCTTCCGCTACCGGGCGGCCACGCCCGAGGTGCGCCGGCAGATCGCCTGGTACCTGTGGGCGATGGTGATCTTCCTGGGCTACTGGGTGGGCAGCCAGGGGTCGGAGGATCCCGTGGTGATCGGCCTGCGCATCTTCCTGACGGCCGGCATCCCCATCGCCGTCGTGGCCTCGGCGCTGCGCCACCAGCTCTACGGCATCCGCCTCATCCTCGACCGCACCCTCGTCTACGGCACGCTCGCCGTCGTGGCCGGGCTCACGTACTCGGGGCTCATCTGGGCGGCCGACAGCGTCGCCGGCGACTACGGGACGCTCGCCGGGCTGGCCGCGGCCCTCGCCACCGCCGCGGTCTTCCATCCCGTACGGCTGCGCCTGCAACGCTCGGTGGACCGCCTCTTCAACGTCGAGCGCGACCCTTACCGGGCCGCCGACCTGCTCAGCCGCGCCGTGCAGCGGGCCGGCGACCCGGCCGCCGCGCTGGCGGAGGCGCTGTCGATCGTGCGCACCACGCTGGGCGCGCGCGGCGCGGTCGTACGGGTGGCGGGGGAGCCCGTCGTGTCGTTCGCGGACGGCGAGCCGGGCGCCCGGCCGCGCGAGGTCGCGCTGGTCTGGCACGGCGAGCACGTGGGCCGCCTGCTGCTGGCCGGCGGCCGGCAGAGCCGGCAGCAGCTC
The DNA here is from genome assembly GCF_019397265.1 of Nonomuraea coxensis DSM 45129. Lineage (NCBI taxonomy): Bacteria > Bacillati > Actinomycetota > Actinomycetes > Streptosporangiales > Streptosporangiaceae > Nonomuraea > Nonomuraea coxensis. The sequence continues at coordinate 8,922,830 of NZ_CP068985.1, read as the reverse complement.
GACGTCATGGCCAAGCACCTGGCCGAGCTGGCGCACGCGGTCCGACTCAGCACCGACCTGCACGACTCGCGCGAGCGCATCACCGCCACCCGCGACGAGGAGCGCCGCCGTCTCGGCCGTGAGCTGCACGACGGCCTCGGCCCCAGCCTGACCAGCGTCACCATGACCCTGGACGAGGCCCGCCGCCGCCTGGAACGCGATCCGGGCTCGGTGGACGAGCTGCTGGTCCGGTTCAGGGAGGAGATGACCGCCACGCTGGACTCGGTCCGCGAGCTGGTGGATGGCCTGCGGCCGCCCGCGCTGGAGGAGCTGGGCCTGCCCGGCGCGCTGCGCGACGTCGCCCGCGACGTCCCCGGGCCCTGCGTGGAGATCCGCACGGCGGGCGAGCCGCTGGACGACCTGCCCGCCGGGGTGGAGACGGCCGCGTACCGCATCGTCCAGGAGGCGCTCACCAACGCCCGCAGGCACGCCCGCGCGAGCCGGATCGAGGTCACGCTGGCCCGCGGCGACGGCGTCCTGCGGGTGACGGTCGCCGACGACGGTGTGGGCCTGCCCGAGGAGCCGTCACCGGGCGTGGGGCTGACCTCGATGCGCGAGCGGGCGGCCGAGATCGGCGGCACGTGCGCCATCGCCGCCCGCCCGTCGGGCGGCACCGCCGTCACGGCGACCCTGCCGCTCCCGCCCGGCCTCTCATGAGGAGCCCCGGGCGGCCTTCCGACGGTGCCCAGGTGCGGCTCGTGCGGGGCGCGGACCCGGGTGCGGGCACACCACAACGGGACAGAACCGAACCGACGCGCGGACAAAGGGCGGCCACGGAATGGGCAAGCTTTCCGGGAGGCGGCCACCGCGTTCTCGCCACCGGGCCGCCGGCCGCGCACAGTGGGAACGTGGAACAGTCATTGGGCGTGCTCGCCGGCTACGACGGCTCCGACCACTCCATGCAGGCCCTCGACTGGGCGATGGACGAGGCCGAGCTGCGGAGGCTTCCCCTGACCGTCTGCCATGCCTGGCAGTGGCCGTACGGCGAGGGCGACCCGGGAGGCCGCGACTCGCTCCGCCGCGCCGCCGAGCACGTGCTGTGGCACGGCGCCGACTGCGCGCGCACCGGCTCCAGCGGCCTCGACGTGCGAGGCGACCTGTACGAGGGCTCGCCCACCGAGCGCCTGGAGGAGCTGTCGGCGCGGGCCGAGCTGCTCGTGGTCGGCTCGCGCGGCCTCCGCGGGATGGCGCGGGCGGTCATCGGCTCCGTGGCGAGCCACGCGGCGGCCCACGCGCGCTGCCCGGTCGTCGTCGTACGCGGCAGGGGCGCGCTGCCGCGCAGGCCGGACCCGGGCCCGATCGTGGCCGGCGTGACCGACGACGGCAAGGCCGACGCCGTGCTCGGCTTCGCCTGCGAGGAGGCCGCCATGCGGCGCCTGCCGCTGCTCGTCGTGTACTCCTGGCACCAGCCTCCGGTGGCGTGGGCGGGGATGACGTACCCGGCGTTCGACCCGATGGCGCTCAAGGAGGCGTCGGAGGACTGGCTCCCCGCCACGGCCGCGCCGTGGCGCGGCAGGTATCCCGGCCTCGCCGTCGAGCTCCGCGCCGTGAACGAGCGGGCGGCGGAGTCGGTCGCCGGCGTCGCCGAGGCGACCCTGGTCGTGGTCGGGAGTCCGCACGGGCGGTTCGGCTCCGTGGCCTCGGCCCTGCTGCGGCAGGCGCCCTGCCCGGTGGCGATCGTCAGGCAGCGGGAGGGCGACCACCCCGCCTGACCCCCGGCCCCTGTGGTTTTCCGCACAAGGGAACGGCCGCAGGCCGCATGGCGGCCACACCCAGGGCCCTCCTAGTCTCGGACCCATGACGAAGAGGGCCGGCACGCGCTGGGCGGTACGCGGACTGTGGCTGGTCGGCGCGCTGACGAGCGGCAGCATCGACGGCGTCGGCTACCTGCTGAAGGACCGGGTGGCCCAGGTCGGCGACTTCCTCGACGCGCTGGAGCGGGTGGGCGCGGGCGGCACCGCCTTCAAGCTGGAGCTGTCGCACACGACGGGTTACAGCCGCCGCGTCCTCGCCGTGCTGCGTTATCTGGGCTCCTGACCGCCGGGCCGGTGAAATTTTCACTGGTTGAAAGTTTTATCGGAATGGCGTCCGGCCAGCGTGCGCGGTCTTTTCTCGACTTTGTCGGCAACCGGGTCTGACGAGCCGGAGTTGACATGTCGGCGCCGGATTCTTGACGCTCTTGGGAGCGCTCCCATGTCTTTTTCAACCGGAATCTGGAAAGGACGCCGTCATGGAACCACTGATCAAACAGCAGGACCTTTTCCTGGCGCTGTACCGCATCGTGCTGGGGCTGCTGTTCGCCTGCCACGGCGCGGCCACCCTGTTCGGCGTCCTGGGCGGCCCGCAGGGCGGGACCCCGGCCTTCGCGGAGTGGCCGGGCTGGTGGGCCGCCGTCATCCAGCTCGTCGCCGGCGGCCTCGTCCTCCTCGGCGTGGCCACCCGCGTCGCCGCCGTCATCTGCTCGGGCACCATGGCCTACGCCTACTTCGTCGTCCACCAGCCGCAGGCGTTGTTCCCCATCGAGAACGGCGGCGAGAAAGCCGCCCTTTTCTGCTGGGGTTTCCTGCTCATCGCCGTGCTCGGTCCCGGCCGCTGGGCGCTGTCCACGCTGCGCGCTCCCCAGGAATCGCTCGCGCACGACTGAAATCCGTTCCGGGAACGCCCGCCTCAGAACGCCAGCTTGTCCAGCAGCGTCTGCAGGCGGGCGCTCTCGCGTTCCGGGCGGGCCAGCGTGAAGATGCTGCGGCTGATGTTCAGCCAGGGCAGGTCGACCACCACGACGTCCGGGCTGTGGTCGCGCAGCGCGAGGTCGGGGATGAGGGCCGCGCCGAGCCCCGCGCCGATCAGCGAGAGGGTGACCTTGAAGTCGTCGGAGTGGCAGACCACCCGCGGATGCAGCTTCCAGTGGCCGAGCAGGGCCTCGAGGAGCGAGGCGTCGCTGCTGCCCGGATGGTGCATGATCCACGGCAGGTCGACGAGCTGCTCGGCCCGGTGCGGTGACAGGTCGGGCCAGGCCCGCGGCAGGACGAGCCGGTAGCGGTCCTCGGCGACCCACCGCCGCGACAGCGTCGAGGGCCAGGACAAGCCCGAGTTGCCCACCTGGTAGACGATCGCCGCGTCCATCTCGCCGCCCGCGCCGAGCCGCGCGATGAGCTGCGAGGGCTCGGCCACCGACAGCCGGATCCCGGCCCGCTCCTCCGGCTCCAGGTCCCGCAGCACGCTCGCCAGCAGGTCGCAGATGCTGGGGAAGACGCCCAGGCGGACCTGCGGCTGGCTGTTCCTGTGCACCTCCCTGACCGTCGCCACCATGCGCTCGATGTCGGCGAGCAGGGTCTCCGCCTGCCTGGCCAGCACCTCGGCGGCGCTGGTCGGCAGCACGCTGTGGGCGAAGCGCTCGAACAGCCGCACCCCGGTCTCTCGCTCCAGCGAGGCCATCTGCTGGGAGACGGCGGAGGAGGTGTAGCCGAGCCGGTTGGCCGCAGCCGCGAAGGATCCCAACCGCACGACCTCACGCAGCGTGCGGAGATGTTCAGGCTTCAGCATAAGCTTTCCTTGCTCTGAGCGGCGCTAAATGTCGTGTTTATAGCGCTTCCGACCTTGTTTTCGCCACCCCTACAGTCAGTCGCACCACTCCTCGAACCCCTGGAAGATCCAAGAGCATGCGCGTATACCGCAACGCCTCCATCCGCACCGGCGGCACGGGGGACACCGGCCGGCCCGTCGCCCAGGCGATGGCGGTGGACGGCGAGCTGATCGTCGCCGTCGGCTCCGAGGCCGAGGTGCGCGAGGCCGCGGGCCCGGGAGCCGAGCTGGTGGACCTCGACGGCGCGGCCGTCCTGCCCGGCCTCTACGACGCCCACATCCACACCGCCCAGTACGCCCAGAGCCTCGGCGGAGTCGACCTCCGCGACGTGCGCTCCCTGGACGAGGCCCTGGCCACGGTGGCCGAGCACGCCGCGCGGCTGCGGCCGGGCGGATGGCTGTTCGGCGGCCGGTGGAACAGCAACATCTGGGACCCGCCCGTCCAGCCCGACCGGTACGCCCTCGACTCGGTCTGCCCCGACCTGCCCGTGGCGCTGCCCAACGTCGACGGCCACACCGTCTGGGCCAACTCCGCCGCCCTGCGGATGGCCGGGATCGACGCCACCACCCCGGACCCGGTCGGCGGCGAGATCGTCAGGTTCGCCGACGGCGAGCCCACCGGCATCCTGCGCGAGTCCGCCTCATACCCGCTGCGCGCCCTCATGGTCACCGGCGACCTGCGCGACCGGCTCCGCGCCGGCCAGGAGGAACTGCTCTCGTTCGGCCTGACCAGCGTGCACGACATCGACGGCGAGGACTGCCGCGCCGCCTACCTGGAGCTGCGCGAGGCCGGCGAGCTGAAGATCCGCGTGCACAAGGCGATCCCCACGGTCCACCTGGAGGCGGCCATCGCCGAGGGCCGCCGCACCGGCCAGGGCGACGACTGGTTCCGCACCGGGCCGGTCAAGGTGTTCAGCGACGGGGCGCTCGGCTCGCACACCTGCCACATGCACCAAGCTTTCGCCGGCGAACACGACAACACCGGCATCGCGGTCACTCCGTACGAAGACCTCGTCCGGATCTTCAGCACCGCGGCGGCGGCCGGGATCGCGGTCGCCACCCACGCCATCGGCGACCGCGCCAACCGGCTGGTCCTCGACGCCTACGAGAAGATCGGGCCCACCCCCGGCCTGAGGCACCGCATCGAACACGCCCAGCACCTGCGCCCCGAGGACCTCACCAGGATGGCCAGGCTCGGCGTCGTCGCCTCGATGCAGCCGGTGCACTGCACCACGGACATCGCGCTGGTCGACGCGCTGCTCGCCGGGCACGACCTGGCCTCGTACGCCTGGCGCGGCATGCTCAACGCCGGCGTCGCGCTGGCCTTCGGCTCGGACGCCCCGGTGGAGAGCCCCGACCCGTGGGCCGCGCTGCACGCCGCCGTCACCCGTACCCGCGCGGACGGCACCCCGGCCGGCGGCTGGCAGCCCGAACAGCGGCTGAGCATGGCGGAGGCGATCACCGCGCACACGCTCGGCGCCGCGTACGCGGCCGGCGAGAGCGACCGCAAGGGCCTCCTGGCCCCCGGCATGCTCGCCGACTTCATCGCCGTGGACACCGACCCCTACCTGGAAACGCCGGAGGCCGTGCTCCGCACCCAGGTCCTCACCACCGTCGTCGGCGGCGAAGTCCGCTGGCAGCGCCTCTGACAAGGAGCCCCCCTCGTGAAGATCCGTACCATCACCGTCCTGGCCGCCGGCGCGTTGCTGGCCGCCACCACGGCCTGTGGCGCCCAGTCCCTGGACGGAGGCTCGACCGAGGCCGAGGGCGCGGCGCCCGCGGTCACGCTGGACCAGGCGCCCGCCGAGGAGAAGGCCGCCGACGTCATCAACGCCATCACGCCGGACGAGAGCCTGGCCGCCAAGGTGCCCGCGAAGCTCAAGTCCGACGGGCTGAAGGTCGTCAGCTCCATCGGCTACCCGCCCATGGAGCTGTACGCGAGCGACGGCAAGACGGCGATCGGCTTCGACCCCGCCCTGGCCAGGGCCATCGCGAGGAAGCTCGGCGTCAAGGTGACGATCACCGACGAGGAGTTCAACTCTCAGATCCCCGGCGTGCTGACCGGCCGCTACGACTTCGTCATCTCCTCCATGACCGACTCGCCGGAGCGCCAGAAGCAGGTCACCTTCGTCGACTACGTGCAGGCCGGCGCCGGCATGATCGTCAAGAAGGGCAACCCGGCCGGGATCAACGGCCCGGCCGACCTGTGCGGCAAGACGGTCTCCGTGGTCGACAACGGCTCGTCCATGGAGCTGGCCGAGCAGTACTCCGCCGACTGCGAGAAGTCCGGCAAGAAGGCCGTGAACCTGCTGAAGTTCCCCGGCGACCAGGAGGCCCTGCTCCAGGTCACCGGCGGACGGGCGCAGGCCACCATCACCGACTACGTGGTGGCGGCGTACAAGCTCGACGACCCCAAGCTGGAGATCGAGGCGCTCGCCCTGGAGGGCACCGAGAGCCCGTGGGGCATCGGCATGAAGCCGGACAACCAGCAGCTCATCGACTCGGTCAAGGGCGCCCTCGACTCCCTCATCGCCAGCGGCGAGTACGGCAAGCTGCTGGCGGCGTGGAACCTGGACAAGCTGGCCGTCCAGTCCGCGGTGATCAACGGCGGTAAGTGAGCATGCGCACGGAACCCTTCACCGGGCCTTCCGGAGAGCACATCCCGGTCGTCAGGACGCGGCACTGGGGCCGGCTCGCCGCCGCGGCCGTCGCGATCGTGGCGGCCGGCTGGCTGGTCTACGTGATGGTGGTGAACCCGCGCCTGCACTGGGACAAGGTCGCCGAGTACCTGTTCCATGACCGCATCCTGGACGGCATCTGGGTCACCATCGAGATCTCGGTGCTGGCGACCGTGCTCGGACTGGTGCTGGGCGTGGGGATGGCGATCCTGCGGCTGTCGCACAACCCGGTGCTGAGCGGGCTCGCCACGCTCTACATCTGGTTCTTCCGCGGCACGCCGGTGCTGGTGCAGCTCATCTTCTGGTACAACCTGGCGTTCCTGTTCCCCGAGCTGGTGCTCAAGGTGCCGTTCACCATGATCGGCGTCAAGTGGGACACGAACGAGGTGATGACCGGCTTCACCGCGGCCATGCTGGGGCTCGGGCTGAACCTGGCGGCGTACTTCGCCGAGACCGTGCGCGCCGGCATCCAGGCCGTGGACCAGGGCCAGACCGAGGCGGCGTACGCGCTCGGCATGACCCCGGCCAAGCGCATGCGGGTGATCGTGCTGCCGCAGGCGCTGCGCATCATCATCCCGCCGACCGGCAACGAGTTCATCTCCATGCTGAAGACGACCTCGCTGGTCTACGTGGTCGCCGGGCACGACCTGATGACGAACGCCAGCCAGATCTACAAGGCGAACAACCTGATCATGGAGCTGCTGATCGTGGCGAGCCTGTGGTACATGCTCATGACCGCCATCGCGACCTTCCTGCAGAGCAGGCTGGAGCGGCGCTTCGGCTCCGACGCCGTCCGGCTGGTCCGCGGCGGCGGGCGGACCGCGAGGCTCCTGTCCAAGGCGGCGGCGTGAGCCCGGTCGTGCACGCCACGGGCGTGCGCATGAGCTACGGCGAGACGCAGGTGCTCAACGGCGTGGACTTCGCCGTCGCGCCCGGCGAGGTGAGCTGCGTCATCGGGCCGTCGGGGTCGGGCAAGTCGACCTTCCTGCGCTGCGTCAACGGGCTGGAGCCGGTGCTCGGCGGCAGCCTGCGGGTGCTCGGCGAGGAGGTCGGCTACAACCTCCGCGAGGGCCGCTACCGGCCGTGGTCGCCGAAGGAGTTCGCCGCCTTCCGCCGCAGGATCGGCATGGTGTTCCAGCGCTTCAACCTGTTCGCCCACCAGAGCGCGCTGGAGAACGTGGCCTGCGCCCCCGTCCACGTCCTCGGACTGCCCGCCGAGCAGGCGCGGCGGACGGCGATGGAGCACCTGGAGCGGGTGGGCCTCGCCGCGCACGCGCACAAGCGGCCCCACCAGCTCTCCGGCGGCCAGCAGCAGCGCGTCGCCATCGCCAGGGCGCTGGCGATGAGCCCCGAGCTGATGCTGTTCGACGAGCCCACGTCCGCGCTGGACCCGGAGCTGGTGGACGAGGTGCTGGAGGTCATGCGCGGCCTCGCCGCCGACGGCATGACGATGGTCGTGGTCACCCACGAGATCGCCTTCGCGAGGGAGGTCGGCGACCGGCTGACGTTCTTCGCCGACGGCGTCGTGGTCGAGAGCGGCCCGCCCGCCGAGCTGGTCGCCAACCCCGGGCACGAGCGGACCAGGGCGTTCCTGTCCAGTGTCCTCAGCCAGCGGGAGAAGGTCGACTGATCGTCGGGTCCCGGCGGGGCCGGGACCCGATGATCAACCGCTGCCCCTGCGCCGTACCGCGTCGAGGTAGACGGTGATGGCGTCCCGGTTCGGGGGCGGCCATGAAGAGCGAGCACTACATCTACCTCGATCAGCCCGACCTCGCCGTCCGCTCCCACGCCTGACGGGCCGCTGCTCCGTGCTCACCGCCGAGGCGACGAGAACCGTAGATGTTGAGAGACTCGTCCCATGCACAACGGACGGCCCCTCACCCTCGTCGGCGCGATCTTCGCGCTGGCCGGACTGGTCCTGCTCGGCGTCACCGTCGCGCTGACCGCCTCCACGGCGAGCTTCCTGGCCTCGGCCCAGCGCACGGAGGGGACCGTGACCGGGCTGACCGCGCGGACCACCACGTCACGGGACTCCGACGGCTACACGCGCCGCAGCACCACGTGGTACCCGACCGTGGAGTTCACCGCCGGCGGCAGGCAGTACTCGTTCCAGAGCTCCACCGGCAACAACCCGCCTGCCTACAGAGAGGGCGAAGGCGTGCCCGTCGCCTACGACCCCGGCAATCCGTCCGACGCGCGGATCTCCACGTTCTGGTCGGCGTTCCTGGCCCCGGTGATCACCGGCGGGCTGGGCGCGGTGTTCGCCTCGATCGGCACGATCCTGTTCGTCCTGGGACGGCGGAGCGCCAAGAAGCGCTGATCCCTGGGGATCCTCGAAGAGGACCGGTTCATGCGCGTGCTCGGCTCCGCCGCCGTCGAGCTGACCACCTGCACCTTCGCCGCCGAGCAGCAGTTCCTCGCCTCGGCCGACGACGGCGGGACGCTGCTGAGGAGCATCCCACCTTCGCGCCGTCATCGGCCGCGAGCTCAGCGAGGACGAGCGCCGCGGCCTCCCCGCGGGCCTGCCGGACGTCATCTGCCCGCTCTGAAGGGGGCCCGGACGGGTTAGGCTGCGGCGGTCGTCTGGTCGACGGTGTTGCTGGTGTGGAGCACCGTTCCGCCGGTCTCGGCGTCCCACCACTTGAGCCGGGCCCGGTACGCCGTGCTCGGCGTCAGACCGCTCCGCGAGCACGTGATCGTCTCGGGGTTGCCGGTGACGAGGCGCCGCGGGCCTTCGGAGAAGCCGCCGGCGCCCGCGACGGTCCACGACGCGCACGAGACCCACCCGCTCTTCTGCGCGGGATCGACCCGGGTCGTCCACTCGATCGAGGTCGAGGTCGGTGCCGCCGGTCCGGCGGTGGTGGTCATCACCGGAGTGCCGGCGAACAGCGTGCCGGTCACCGCCGCGCGCCACGCCTGCACGCTCGCGTCGTCGCCGCCCAGGGCGTACTCCGGCCAGCCGTAGGCGTCGAAGTACGTGACGAAGCGCGCGCCGGCCGTGTTGCGCATCCACTTCGCGATGTCGCGCAGCATCGCCGGACGGTTGGCGTGGTCGCGCACGCCGAGCTCGGCCACGGCGTACGGCTTGCCCTGCGACCTGGCGACCTCAAGGCCGGGGCGGCTCGCGTTGTGGGCGGCCATCGTCTCGGAGTTCGCCTCGTTGAAGCCGTAGACGTCCCAGGCCATGACGTCGACGTACTGGGAGCCGGGGTAGTAGTCCTGCCAGCGCCGGCCGCTGGCCGGGGTGAGCGTCCAGTCCATCAGGATCGTGGTGGCGGACAGGCGCGCGTTCCCGGCCTCGTCGGCGAGGCCGTCGATGCGTCTCCACGCCGCCCGGTAGTCCGCCGCGGTGAAGACCCCGTCCTCGATCTCGTTCTCGGGCTCGTGGTAGAAGCACCAGAAGACGTCCCGGTCCCGGGGCGCGCTCGCGAACCACGCGCGCAACTGGGCGTCGTGCTTGCCGGCCAGCACGTCCTTCGGCGCGTACTTGAACGACACGATGGTCGTCCGGCCCGGGGTGTTGAGCTTCGCGTCGGTCCAGGCGCCGGGGGCGCCGGAGTAGAAGACCCGCAGCGCCGGGGGCTTGCCGTAGGCGGCGTCCGTGGCCGCCAGCGCCTGGGCGAACGTCTGCCCCGGCGCCTGATGGACGGAGGAGCCGAAAATGGTGGGGGTGTCCGCGTGGGCCGGCGCCTGAAGGCCGAACAGCACGGCGCCGGCGGCAGCCGCCGCGGCGATGATGCGTTTCACGGTCGTTTCCTTTCCATAGGGTTCTTGAGCGGGCGGAGCACCACGCCGAGCACCTGCTCGGCGCGCACCGCCCCGAACTGCCGGGAGTCCCAGCTCGACTCGGGGTTGTCGCCCAGGACGATGAGTTCTCCTGCGCGTACGACGCCCTCGGGCCGCCGCGCCCAGCCGGGCAGGAAGTCGGGCTCCGCGTCGCCCGCCACCGCCACGACCCGTTTGACCACCAGCGACGGGTCGGAAGCGCCCGCGGGCGCTCCCGGCCGGCACGGCCCCGGCTCGCTGACCACCACGATGTCGCCCCTGGCCGGCGTCACCCCGGTCGTGCGCCGTACCAGCACCCGGTCTCCGTGCCGGAGGGTCGGCGCCATGCTGGGCCCGTTCACCGAGACCACCACGACGCGCCGCCGGAGCACGACGACCGCGAGCACGACGACCGCGAGCACGGTGAGGGCGAGGGCGCAGGCCCCGGCGAGGACGGCGGTCACGCGATCGTCTCCGGGTCGGCGGTGCGGTAGCCGGCCGCCTGCAGCGCGAAGAGCCGCGCGTACTCCCCGTCGTGCGCCAGCAGGTCGGCGTGGGTGCCGCGCTCGACGATCCGCCCGCCGGAGAGGACGACGATCAGGTCGGCCTCCCGTACGACGCCCAGGCGGTGCGAGATGAGCACGCTGGTCAGCCCGCTCCTGTGCGCCCTGAGCCGGGCGTGCACCCCGTGCTCCGCCTCCGCGTCCAGGGCGGAGCTCGGCTCGTCGAGCACGAGAAGGTCCGGCTTGTCGAGCACGAGACCTCGGGCGATCGACAGCCGCTGCCACTGCCCGCCGGACAGGACCACCCCGGTGTCCGGGTCGGCCCGGTCGGCCTCCGAGTAGAAGATCCGGGTGAGCAGCGTCTCGTAGCCGTGCCGGAGCCTGGTGATGACCTCGTGCACGCCGGCCTGCCGCGCCGCGCGCTCGATCCGGGGAGGATCGGACAACGCGGTCAGGTCTCCGATGCCGATGTTCTCCCTGGCCGTGAGGTCGTACGCGGTCGCGTCCTGGAAGACGGCCCTGACCCGGCGCCGCAGCTCCACCGGGTCGAGGTCCCGCAGGTCGACGCCGTCCCAGAGGATCGCCCCCCGGGTCGGGTCGTAGAAGCGGCACAGCAGCTTGATCAGCGTGGTCTTGCCCGCGCCGTTGAGCCCGACGACGGCGGTCGCGCGCCCGGCCGGGAGCGTGAGGCTCACGCCGCTGAGCACCCAGGGCTGGTCGTCGGCGTAGCGGAACCACACGTCGCGCAGCTCGATGCCGCGCCGCAGCGGCGCGACCGGCGTCGGGTCCTCACGGACCGGCAGGTCCGGGCCAGCGTCGACCACGGCCAGGTAGCGCTCGAAGAGCGCCAGCGCCTGGTGCACGCACACCGCCTCGGTGACCAGGTTGGCGAGGGCTCCCTGGACGGCGCCGACCGCGGCGACCACGAGCGCCACGTCGCCGACCGTGAGCGTCCCCGCCACGGCCGAGCGGACCACCCACAGCAGCAGGGCGCCCGCCACCGTCGCGCCCAGCACGGCCAGCCCACCCTGGACGGCCAGCCGGCGCCGGTCGATCCCCCGGTGCGCGTCGTTGATCGTCCTGATCTCCGCCGCCATGCGACGCCAGAGGTACGGGCCGGCGCCGAACAGCCGCAGCTCCTTCGCGGTCCTCGGATCGGTCAGCAGGCCGGAGTAGAACAGCTCCCGGCGTTCGGCCTGGCCGATCTCGGTCACCATCGCGACCCTGCGCCTGCTGAGTGCGAGCTCGGCCAGCAGGGCGGGGACGGCGGCGAGCACGACCGCGACGGCGATCCAGGGGTCGAGCACGAGCAGGGTGCCCGCGAAGCCGCTGACCGTGACCACGGCCTGGACGGCGCCGAGGCCGCCGTCCAGCACGTCGCCCGGTCCGCTCACGCCGCTCGACCTGGCGATCTGCAGGCGGTCGAGGAACGCGGGATCCTCGAAACGGCGAAGGCCGACGAAGCGGTCCACCGCGGCGTACAGCCGGGAGTTGGCCAGCAGCTGCACGCGCCGGCCCGTCTCCGCCTGCAGGTAGCGGACGGCGTGCGGGACGAACGCGACGGCCACCCCGACGGCGACCAGCGCGGTGGTCAGCCCGAGCACGTCCAGCCACCGCACCTGGCCGGCCACGAGCCGGTCGATCATGAACTTCGTCAGCCACGCGGCCGTCGGCGGGGCCAGCCCGCTGAGGAGGGACAGGCCCAGGTAGGCCGTGGCCTGCGCGGGAGCGGCGTGCCGGGCGAGCGACAACGCCCGCCTGGCGACATGAGGTGACATCGGAGCGGTGATTCTCAACCCGCGGCCGACAGGGCGGCGGCGTCCCGGCCGGCGACGGCGTGGAGCTGGTAGTGCGACGCGGTCACCAGGCCGTCCGACACCAGGACGAAGGCCGGGAACCCGGTCACCCCGAACGCCTGCTGCACCGGCCCGCCGTCGGGCTCCACCACCACCGTCGCCACCGGGCTGAGACGTTCGACGGTCTCCGCGGTCTCCTCGCCGGCGCCCACGACGACGGCCAGCCGCGTGCCCCGGCCTCCCGGCCGGTCCGCCGCGAACTCCACGAAGGCGGGCAACTGCTCCTCGCACGGCGTACAACCGGGGGAGAAGAAGCCGACCAGCGGGCGGTCGCCGAACGTCCCGAGGGTGACCGGCTCGCCGTCCACGGCGACGGCGGTGAACGCGCCGACCGGCGAGCCGTCGCGGAGCGCGACCTCACCGAACGACGAGAGCGCGCCCGCGTCCGCGGCGGCCCCGCCGCTCCGCAGGGCGGCCAGCTCCGCGGAGTGCTCACGTAACCGGCGTACGACGCCGACGGCGAGCATCAGGTTGAGGGCGCCCAGCAGGCCGACGAGAACCAGGGCCGCGACCACGTATGCCATCGAGTCTCCTCCAGGAGGTCGGAGAGGGTGGGAAAAGCTCGACCAGGTCGTCAAGCAAGGTGACGATCACGCCGCCCGCGTCGCGGTGTCGCCAAGGCGCGCAGGGCCCGCCCGCCGCACGGCCTGCTCGCCGCGGAGGCGAGAAGGACCACCACGAGCAGGCCCTGGCACACCACAACGGAAAACGTCACTCAGCAGGCGCCCTTGGTCACGATGTTGCAGGGGCCCCACTCGTAGGTGCCGTCGACGCGCAGGCACCGCTTCCGCTGGTACAGGTAGACGCCCTTGCAGTAGCAGAACAGGATGTCGCAGCTCGCGGCACGCGCCTGCGCCTTCGGCGCGAGGGCGCCGACAAGGCGGTCGGTGAAACCGGTGATCATACGGGTCATGTGACCTTACCTCCCGTGCGGCCGGGTCGCCCAGCGCGGCCCGGCCGTCATCAGCAAAGCCGACCGGCGATCACCGCACCATGACGTTCACCCCGACGTTGGAGCGGACGTTGAGCCGGACGTTGATCACGACATAAGGTGTGGAACCTCACAGCCGCCAACCCGGGGAGGCGCAAGACGTGGGGGACGCTTTCGGCGTGCTGCTTCGATCCCACCGGCTCCGCAACCATCTCACCCAGGAAGCGCTCGCCGAGCGGGCGGGCATCAGCTCCCGCTCGGTCGCCGAGCTGGAACGGGGCCGGGGCCGCAGTCCACGCCCCCGTTCGCTGGAGCAACTGGCCACGGCGCTGGACCTGGACGGCGAGGAGCGGGAGGAGTTCATCGCCGCCGGCCACACACTGTTCTGGGCGAGCCGCACCGGCCGGGCGGACCGCGAAGCCGGGGGCCCGCGCGTCCCCGACGTCAGCCTGACCTGCAGGCAGCTCCCCTCGGACGCCCCCGACTTCGTCGGGCGCGACGACGAGCTCGCCCTCCTGGCCGCGGTCCTCGACCCCGGCAACGACAACGCGCGGCTGGCGGTGCTCTCCGGACCGCCCGGCGTCGGCAAGACGGCCCTGGCCGTGCACGCGGGTCATCGCTTCGCGTCATGGTTCCCCGACGGGCAGCTCTACGCGGCGCTGCGCGGCGCCACCGCCGACCCCGTCGACCCCGCCGACGTGCTCGCCCAGTGGCTGCGGGCGCTCGGCGTGGACGGGTCGGCCCTGCCCGCCGGCGTGGACGCCCGCGCCGCGCTGTTCCGTGACCGGCTGGCCGTCCAGCGGGTGCTCCTCGTCATCGACGACGCAGGCGGCTACCGCCAGGTGGAGCAGCTCCTGCCGGCCAAGGGCGTCGCGACGGTGATCACCAGCCGATTACCCCTGACCGGCCTTCCCGGCGTGACCTCCATCGACCTGCGGCCGCTGTCCGGCCCGACGGCCGTGCAGCTGCTCTGCCAGGTGGCCGGCGAGGACCGGGTACGGGCGGAGCCCACGGCGGCCGTCGAGCTGGTCTCGGCGTGCGGCGGGCTGCCCCTGGCCGTACGGATCGCCGGGGCGCGGCTGGCCGCGCGTCCGCACTGGAGCGTCGAGGCGCTCAACGAGCTGCTGGCCGACGAACGAAGACGGCTCAACGAGCTGCGCCACGGCGACCTGGCCGTGCGCCCGGGGCTGCACCTCGCCCACGAAGGGCTCACCCCCACAGCCGCCCGAGCGTTCGCGCTGCTCGGCGAGCTGGGAGTGCCGTCCTTCCCCGAGTGGGCGGTGGCCGCGCTGCTGGGCGTCGATCCGGCCGCGGGAACCGCCGTCCTCGAAGAGCTGCTCGACGCGCGCCTGCTGGAGGCGCTCGGCCCCGACCGGGCCGGCCAGCCGCGCTACCGCTTCCACGACATCACCCGCCTGTACGCCCGCGAGCGGCGCGAGGCCACGATCTCCCAAGCCGAGTGGACCGCCGCGCTGGCCCGCGCCGCCGCCGGCTGGCTGGCCCTGGCCAGGCACGCGCAGGACCACCTCGACTGCCTGCGCTTCTACCTCGACGACAGGGACCACCCCGCGGCCGTCACCGACCAGCGGGCCGCCGCCGCCCTCGCCGACCAGCCCGTCGAGTGGTTCGAGGCCGAGCGGGAGGCGCTGGCCGTGCTGGTGTCGGCCTGCGCGGAGGCGGGTCTCGCCGCGACGGCGCGCTGCCTGGCCGGCTGCGGCTCCGACTTCTACGAGCTGCGGGGCTACTACGACGACTGGCGGCGGGCCATGACCGTCGCGCGGACCGCCTGCCGGAGCGCCGGCGACCGCGCCGGGGAGGCGGCGATGCTGCGCGGGCTCGGCAGCAGCCTCATCGAGCTCGACGACCCGAAGGCCGCCACGTCGGCGCTGACCTCCGGGAGGGCGCTGGCGGAGGAGATCGGCGACCTGGCCGGCGCCGCCCTGGCCGGCAAGGAGCTCGGCTTCATGCTGAACCTCATCGGCCGCGTCCAGGAGGCGGAGGCCGAGCTGCGCACGGCCGTCGAACGGCTGGAGGAGGCCAACCTGCCGCTCGCCAGGGCCCTCGCGCTCACCAGCCTCGGATTCATGCTGCGCGAACGGGGTGACACGGCCGAGGCCGTGGACGTCATCACCTCCGCGCTCAGCATCGCCCGCTCGTGCGGCGCGCGGTTCACCGAGGCGTACGCCCTGCGGGGACTCGCCGGCGCGCTGCGCGCCTGCGACCGGCCCCGGCAGGCGCAGGAGGCGGCCCGCGAGGCCGCCGCGATCTTCGAGCAGGTCGGCGACCTGATCGGCACCGCGCAGAGCCTGCGCGTGCTGGGCGAGGCACTGGCGCACGAGCCGCACCGGCTGGAGGAGGTCAAACAGGCGCTGACCGCCGCCGCCGCGCTGTTCCGCGACCAGGGACACCGCTGGGGACTGGCGCTCACCGAGCTGAGCCTGGGCGAGATCGAGGCCCGCCAGGGCAACCCCCATGCCTCCGCCCGCCTGCGCCGGTCCCTGAGGTACTGGGTCGACGAGCAGGTTCCCGCTCTCCAGGCGCGCACGCTGGTGGCGCTCGCGGACGCCGGCGAGCGGCAGGGCGATCCCGCCACGCGGGAGCTGCTCATGGAGGCGTACCAGATCTACCAGGCGCTGGAAGCGCCCGCCGCGGCCGAGCTCGCGGGCCGGCTCGGCCTCTCCGAAGGCAGCGCGCCGGCCACCTGAGCGGCCCTCGCGAGGGCCGGCGGGAGTCATCGAGCGTCAGGTCGAACGTCAGGTCGAACGTCCTGGTTCGCGTCCCGGTCCCGGGTTTCGATGAGGTCGTCCGATCCGCGCCAGGCTGCCGTCCCCCATGAAGGGGCGGATGCCGGGACCCGGGTGAGCACCGCTCCCGCCGGCCGCGGACTCCGTCGCGTTCCCGGTTCTCCTGACGGCGACGCCGGCCCCTTGGAGGAATGTCATGTTCAGAAGCACGCCCGTGAGGGCGGCCATCACCACCACACTCATCGCCGCCTTCGGCCTGGTCGCCGCGGCGACCCCGGCGATGGCCGCCCCCAACCTCCAGCTCCCCTTCCCCTGCGGCCAGCAGTGGAGGCTGGACACCTGGGCGCACGCTCCCGCGCTCGACATGGTGAAGGAACCCGACCAGCAGGGGACCAACGGCGCCCTCCTCGTCGCGCCGGCCGCCGGAACGGTGAACCAGTCCTTCTACCACAGCAACGCCGGGAACGTGATCCAGATCAACCACGGCGGCGGCTACTACACCACGTACCTCCACCTGCAGTCCCGCAGCGTCTCGGTCGGCGCGAAGGTGCGGATGGGATCGTCGATCGGCAAGGTCGGCGCGACCGGCCCGACCAGCAACGGTCATCCCCACCTGCACTTCGAGCTCGGCTACGACGCCGACGGCAGCGGGTCGGCGACCTGGGGGTACGCGGGCTCCGAGCGGGTCAGGCCGACCTTCAACGGCGTCACCTACGGCTCGGCCAACGGCCAGACCTGGCGCAACGTCAGAAGCAACAACTGCGGCCAAGGGTCCTCGGCGACCGACTTCAGCGGTGACGGCAACGCGGACGTGATCGTCCGTAACGCCGCGACGAAGGACCTTCACCTCTACCTCGGGAACGGGAGCGGGGGCTTCAAGGCGGGGACCGGTGACCAGATCGGCACGAACTGGGGTGCCTTCGATGTCATCTTCTCGCCGGGCGACTTCAGCGGCGACGGGAACGCGGACGTGATCGCCCGTAACGCCTCGACGAAGGACCTCCACCTGTATCTGGGGAACGGCAGCGGCGGCTTCAAGGCCGGGACGGGTGACGCGATCGGCAACAACTGGGGTGCGTTCGACAAGATCTTTTCGCCCGGTGACTTCAACGGTGACGGCAATTCGGATGTGATCGTCCGTAACTCCTCGACGAAGGACCTCCACCTCTACCTCGGCAACGGCAGCGGCGGGTTCAAGGCGGGGACCGGTGACGCGATCGGCAACAACTGGGGTGCGTTCGACACGATCTTCTCGCCGGGCGACTTCAACGGTGACGGTGACGCGGATGTGATCGTCCGTAACGCCTCGACGAAGGACCTCCACCTGTATCTGGGGAACGGCAGCGGGGGCTTCAAGGCGGGGACGGGTGACGCGATCGGCAACAACTGGGGTGCGTTCGACACGATCTTCTCGCCGGGCGACTTCAACGGTGACGGTGACGCGGATGTGATCGTCCGTAACGCCTCGACGAAGGACCTGCACCTCTACCTCGGCAACGGCAGCGGGGGCTTCAAGGCGGGGACCGGTGACCAGATCGGCAACAACTGGGGCGCGTTCGACGTGATCTTCTGACCGGCCTCGCCCGAACCTCTCTTCGACCAGGGGCCGGCGCGCGTCGCCGGCCCCTTTGGAGGACTCCCATGCGCAAGACTCTCGCTTCCCCTCTCGGCCTGACGGCCGCGGCCGTCATCACCGCTCTCGGACTGACGGCGTACCCCGCGACGGCGGCCGAACCGGAGCCGGAGCCCACGCCGGCCGTGAACATCAACGCCGCCTACCAGCTCGCCCCCTGCGACTCCAACGGAACGACCTCGACCGACGCGGCGCTGGCCACCCAGCTCAACAGCACGCTCAAGGCCAAGATGCGCGGCTACATGTCCGCCTACCGGGTCTCCTGCGCCCGGATGGTCATCAAGGCCGTGCGTGACCGCGGCCTGGCCCCCAGGGCCGCGGTGATCGCCATCGCCACGATCATCGTGGAGACCAGCATCCAGAACATCAGCGAGATGGTCGACCACGACAGCCTCGGCCTGTTCCAGCAGCGCGCCTCCTGGGGAACGAGCACGCAGCGCCTCAACCCGACGTGGGCCACCAACGCCTTCCTCGACAAGATGATCAGGCTCTATCCCAACAACAGCTGGGCGACGGCGCCCATCGGCCAGGTGTGCCAGGCGGTCCAGGTGTCCGACTACCCGGATCGCTACCAGGGCCAGGCCGGCGACGCCCAGATCATCGTGGACACCATCTCCGCCGCGCTGTCGAAGCCCGACTTCAGCGGCGACGGGAAGGCGGACGTGATCGTCCGCAACGCCTCGACGAAGAACCTGCACCTGTATCAGGGGAACGGGAGCGGCGGGTTCAAGGCGGGGACCGGTGACCAGATCGGCACGAACTGGGGTGCCTTCGACGTCATCTTCTCGCCCGGTGACTTCAACGGTGACGGCAAGGCCGACGTCATCGCCCGCAACTCCTCGACCAAGGACCTTCACCTCTACCTCGGCAACGGGAGTGGCGGGTTCAAGGCGGGTACCGGTGACCAGATCGGCACGAACTGGGGTGCGTTCGACGTCATCTTCTCGCCGGGCGACTTCAACGGTGACGGTGACGCGGACGTGATCGTGCGTAACGCCTCGACGAAGGACCTTCACCTGTATCTGGGGAACGGCAGTGGCGGGTTCAAGGCGGGGACGGGTGACGCGATCGGTAACAACTGGGGTGCGTTCGACACGATCTTTTCGCCGGGTGACTTCAGTGGCGATGGGAAGGCGGATGTGGTCGTGCGTAACGCCTCGACGAAGGATCTGCACCTGTATCAGGGGAACGGCAGCGGTGGGTTCAAGGCGGGGACGGGTGACGCGATCGGCAACAACTGGGGGGCGTTCGACACGATCTTCTCGCCGGGTGACTTCAGTGGTGACGGGAAGGCGGATGTGGTCGTGCGTAACGCCTCGACGAAGGATCTGCACCTGTATCAGGGAAACGGGAGCGGTGGGTTCAAGGCGGGGACGGGTGACGCGATCGGCAACAACTGGGGTGCCTTCGACACCATCTTCTGAGCCCGTTTGCCGAGGTCGGACGGGGTAGCACCCCATCACATGAGCAGGATCGAGCAGGTGACCGCCGCGGCCTACCGGGTGCCGACCGACCTTCCCGAAGGGGACGGCACACTCGCCTGGGAGGCCACGACGCTGGTCGTCGCCCTGGTCCGCGCCGAGGGCATGACGGGGACGGGCTGGACGTACGCGCCCGCCGCCGCGGCCGGGTTCATCGGCGACGTCCTGGCGGAGGTGGTCACGGGCAGGGACGCCCTCGCGATCCCGGCGATCTGGTCGGACATGGTCCGCCAGGTGCGCAACGCCGGGCGTCCCGGCCTCGCCGGTTACGCCGTCTCCGCCGTGGACGTCGCCCTGTGGGACCTCAAGGCGCGGCTGCTGGGGACGTCACTGGCCGGGCTGTTCGGCCTGGCTCACGAACGGGTGCCGCTGTACGGGTCGGGCGGCTTCACCACCTATGACGACGACGCGACCGCCGCGCAGCTCACCCACTGGGTCCACGACCTGGGCATCGGCCGCGTCAAGATCAAGATCGGTGAGTCGTCCGGCGCGAGGCCCGCACGGGACCTGCGCCGGGTGGCGCTGGCCCGGCGGGTCATCGGCGACGACGCCGAGCTGTACGTGGACGCCAACGGCGGCTACACCGCCAAGCAGGCCGTCCGGCAGGCCGAGAGGATGCGCGAGCACGACGTGCGCTGGTTCGAGGAGCCGGTCTCCTCCGACGACCTGGCCGGCCTGCGGCTGGTCCGGGGGCGGATCGGCGCCGACGTGGCCGCCGGCGAGTACGGGAGCGACCCGGCGTACTTCGCCCGGATGTGCCAGGCGGAGGCGGTGGACTGCCTCCAGGCGGACGCCACCCGCTGCGGCGGCTACACGGGCTGGTTCGCCGCCTGCGCGATCGCGGCCGGGCACAACCTCCAGGTCTCCGCGCACTGCGCGCCCAACCTGCACCTTCCGGCCGCCGCCGCCACGCCGAACCTGCGGCACATCGAGTGGTTCCACGACCACCAGCGCATCGAGGCCGAGCTGTTCGACGGGGCCGCCGACCCGAGCGGCGGGCTGGCCGCCCCCGCCACCGGGGAGCCGGGTCACGGCCTGACATTGCGCGCCGCCGCCGCCGAGCCGTACCGCACCGCCTGAGACCGCCTGAGACCTGGAGGTGACCGGGGATGCGGAGGATCGAGGACTACGCCCTCATCGGGGACATGCAGACCGCCGCGCTGGTCGGCCGCGACGGCTCCGTGGACTGGCTGTGCCTGCCGCGCTTCGACTCTCCCGCCTGCTTCGCGGCCCTGCTCGCCGAGCCGGGCGCGGGCCGGTGGCTGCTGGGCCCGGCGGGGAGCGGCCCCTGCTCCTCCCGCCGCTACCTGGACGGCACGATGATCCTGGAGAGCACGTGGGAGTCCGCCGGCGGCGCGGTGCGGATCCTGGACTTCATGCCGCCGCGCGGGCAGGCGCCCGACGTGGTCCGCATCGTGGAGGGCGTGCGCGGCCGGGTCGAGATGCGCATGGAGCTGATGCTCCGCTTCGACTACGGGCACGACGAGCCCTGGCTGCGCTACGAGCACGGCCTCCTGGCCGCCGTGGCGGGGCCGGACGCCGCCTGGCTGCGCGCCCCCGTCCCGCTGCGCGAGGACGCGGACGGCCGGCGCACCACGGCGGAGTTCACGGTGGGGCCGGGCGACCGGGTGCCGTTCGTGCTGACCTGGCAGCACTCGTGGCTGCCGCGCCCGCACGCCGTGGACGCGCGGGAGGCCCTGGAGGCGACCGAGCGGATGTGGCGCGACTGGATCGGCCGCTGCGACCACCCGGGCGGCGACGGCTCCGCCGTACGCGACAGCCTGCTGGTGCTCAAGGCCCTCACGTACGAGCCGACCGGCGGGATCGTCGCCGCGCCGACCACGTCCCTGCCCGAGCAGCTCGGCGGTTCCCGCAACTGGGACTACCGCTACTGCTGGCTGCGCGACGCCACGTTCACCCTCCAGGCGCTCATGTCGGCCGGTTACGACGCCGAGGCCCGCGCCTGGCGGGACTGGCTGCTGCGCGCCGTCGCCGGTCACCCCGCCGACATGCAGATCATGTACACGGTCGAGGGCGGCCGGCGCATCCCCGAGTGGCCCGTGGACTGGCTGCCCGGCTTCGACGGCTCGTCCCCGGTCATCGTCGGCAACGCCGCCTCCGGCCAGTTCCAGCTCGACGTCTACGGCGAGACCCTCGAATGCCTGCATCTCGCCAGGCGGTCGGGGCTCGCGGTGGAGGAGGAGGCGTGGGACCTGCAGCGCAGGATCATGGACTATCTCGAAGGCGCCTGGCGGCGGCCCGACAACGGGTTGTGGGAGATGCGCGGCCCGCGCCGGCAGTTCACCCACTCCAAGATCCTCACGTGGGTGGCCGCCGACCGGATGGTCCAGGCGGTGGAGACGTCCGGGCTGGACGGGCCGGTGGACCGGTGGCGGGCGCTGCGCGCGGAGATCCACGACGAGGTGTGCGCGCGCGGCTACGACGCCGACCGCAACACCTTCACCCAGTACTACGGCTCGACCGGGCTGGACGCCGCGCTGCTGCTCATCCCGCGCGTCGGGTTCCTGCCGGCCGGCGACCCGCGCGTGGCGGGCACCGTGGACGCGATCAGGCGCGAGCTGATGGAGGACGGCTTCGTGCTGCGCTACCGGCCCGAGCACGAGGGCGTGGACGGGCTGCCCGGCCGTGAGGGCACCTTCCTGGCCTGCTCGTTCTGGCTGGCCGACGCGCTGGCGATGCTGGGCCGCCACCGTCAGGCGCGCGAGCTGTTCGACCGGCTGCTCGGCCTGCGCAACGACGTCGGGCTGCTGTCGGAGGAGTACGACACCGCCCGCCACCGGCAGGCCGGCAACTTCCCGCAGGCCTACAGCCACGTCTCCGTGATCAACACCGCCGCGGCGCTGGCCGGCCCCGCCGCCCAGGGCTGAACCCCTGGGAAGTCTTTCCCCATTCGTCAGCGTTCCGCTCCGACGGCCAGGGCAGGACCGCAGTCATGACCCGTATCGTCGCAGAGACGCTCATCGAACGGCTGGTCGCCTGGGGTGTGGACACCGTGTTCGGCCTGCCGGGCGACGGGATCAACGGCATCATGGAGGGCCTTCGCCGCCACCGTGACGCGGTCCGTTTCCTGCTGGTGCACCACGAGGAGGCGGCGGCGTTCATGGCCACCGCGCACGCCAAGGCCACGGGCCGGCTCGGGGTGTGCCTGGCCACCTCGGGGCCGGGCGGCATCCACCTGCTCAACGGCCTGTACGACGCCAAGCTGGACCACCAGCCGGTGCTGGCGATCACTGGCATGCAGGAGACGAGCGTGCTCGGCACCGGCTACCAGCAGGAGGTCCACCTGGACCGGCTGTACGAGGACGTCACGGAGTACAACCTGCTCGTCGACAACCCCGCGCAGTTGCCCGGCGTCGTCGACATCGCGATCAGGGCCGCCTACGCCCGGCGCGGGGTGGCCCACCTGACGATCCCCAACGACGTCCAGGTCGCCCCCGCCGACGCCGACCCCTATCCCGGGGTCGCGCCGGCCCGCCCGCCGGCGACCGCGCCGATCTATCTCCGTCCTCCCGGCGTTCCCCGTCAGGAGGACCTGGAGTCGGCCGCGAGGGTGCTGAACGCCGGCGCGCGGCCGGCGATCCTGGCCGGCGCGGGCGCGCTGCACGCCAGGGACGAGGTGCTGGCGGTGGCCGACGTGCTCGGCGCGCCGGTGATCAAGACGCTGCCCGGCAAGGCCGTCATCCCGGACGACTCGCCCTTCGCCGTGGGCGGCATCGGCCTGCTCGGCACCCGGCCGGCCGAGGAGCTCATCGAGGACTGCGACACGCTGTTCATGATCGGCACGAACTTCCCGTACACGAAGCACCTGCCGGAGCCTGGCCAGGCCCGCGTGGTGCAGCTGGAGGCGGACCCGATCCGGGCGGGCGTGCGCATGCCGACCGAGGTGCCGATGATCGGCGACGCCAAGGAGGGCCTGGCCGCGCTCCTGCCGCTGCTGGAGCCCGCCGCCGACCGCCGGCACCTGGCCAGGTACGCCAGGGCGATGGAGGGCTGGCGCGCCGACATGGCCGCCCTGCAGGCGCCCGACCGCCGTCCGATCGCCCCCCAGTACCTGATGGCCTGCGTGGACGAGGCCGCCTCCGACGGGGCGATCCTGACCTGCGACTCGGGCACCATCGCCACCTGGGCGGCACGCCACTGGACCATCCGCGGCGAACGCGGCTTCTACCTGTCGGGGAACCTGGCCACGATGGCGCCCGGCCTGCCGTACGCGGTCGCCATGCAGCACGCCTTCCCCGGCCGGCAGGTGATCGCGTTCGTCGGGGACGGCGGCTTCGCGATGCTGATGGCGGAGTTCCTCACCGCGGCCCAGCACGGCCTGCCGATCAAGGTGATCGTCAACAACAACAACGCGCTGGGCCAGATCCTCTGGGAGCAGATGGTGCTCGGCTATCCCGAGCACGGCGTGCGCTTCGCCGAGCCCGCCGCCGACTTCTCCGCCTGGGCCCGCTCCTGCGGCGGCTACGGCCGCAAGGTGAGCGACCCCGGGGACCTCGCCGAGGCCGTCGGGGAGGCGCTCGCGCACGACGGGCCGGCGCTGGTCGACGCCGACGTCAACCCCGACGAGCCGCCGATGCCGGGCAAGGTGACGTACGAGCAGGCCAGGAAGTTCGCCGAGGCGTTCCTGAAGGGCCAGCCGCACCGGGCGTCGATCGCGACCACCCTGTTCAAGGACAAGATCTCTCAGATGGGCCGGTGAAGGTGATGACCCGTCCTGCCACGCTTCCCACGCCCGCCCTGCGGCGCGCCCAGCCCTACGTGCGGGTACGCGACCTGGAGCGGGACCTCGCCGCCAAGGTCGACGGGGAGGTCCGCTTCGACCCCGGCAGCCGGGGCGCCTACTCCACCGACGCCTCCAACTACCGGCAGGTGCCCATCGGCGTCGTCGTGCCGCGCACGGTGGAGGCCGCGGCCGTCGCGGTGGCGGTCTGCCGCGAGCACGGGGCGCCGATCACCTCGCGCGGCGGCGGGACCAGCCTGGCCGGGCAGACCTGCAACACCGCCGTCATCATCGACTGGTCGAAGTACTGCCACCGGCTGGTCTCCGTGGACGAGCGGGCCCGTACGTGCGTGGTGGAGCCCGGCATCGTGCTGGACGACCTCAACCGGCGGCTCGCGCCGACCGGCCTGATGTTCGGCCCCCGCCCGTCCACGCACTCCCACTGCACGCTCGGCGGCATGATCGGCAACAACTCGTGCGGGTCCACCGCCCAGCTCTACGGCAAGACCGCCGACAACGTCGTCCGGCTGGAGATCCTCACCTACGACGGGACGCGCATGTGGGCAGGCCCCACGAGCGACGAGGAGTACGACCGGATCGTCGCCGGAGGGGGCCGCCCGGCCGAGATCCTGCGGAGGCTGCGCGAGATCGCAGGCGAGCACGCCGACGAGATCCGCCGCCGCTACCCCGACATCCCGCGCCGGGTCTCCGGCTACAACCTCGACCAGTTGCTGCCCGGCGGCCCGTTCGACGTGGCGCGCGCCCTGGTCGGCTCGGAGGGCACCCTGGTCACCGTGCTCCGCGCCGAGCTGGCGCTGGTGCCCGTGCCGGCCGCGCGGAGCCTCGTCGTGCTCGGCTACCACGACATCGCGGCGGCCGGCGACGCCGTGCTGCCGATCGCGGCCCGCCGGCCGCTGCAGCTGGAGGGCATCGACGACAAGCTCGTCGGCTACGAGGCGCGCAAGCACATGCACGGCAAGGCCGTGGCCCGGCTGCCGGAGGGCGGCGCCTGGCTGATGGTGTCGTTCACCGGTGACAGCCAGGAGGACGCCGACCAGCGGTCCCGGGCCCTCGTGGCGGAGATCGGCCGCGACGGGCACGCCCCGGACGTGGCGTTCTTCGACGACCCCGAGTCCGAGCTGCAGCTCTGGGAGCTGCGCGAGGCGGGGCTCGGCGCGACCGCGCGCGGGCCCGGCATGGCCGACACCTGGCCCGGCTGGGAGGACTCGGCCGTCCCCCCGGAACGCCTCGGCGACTACCTGCGGGACCTGCGCCGCCTGCTGGACGAGTTCGGCTACGGCGACGCCGCCCTGTACGGCCACTTCGGCCAGGCGTGCGTGCACACCCGCATCCCGTTCGACCTGCTCACCGCCGACGGCGTGGCGACCTTCCGCGCCTTCCTCGACCGGGCCGCTGACCTGGCCGTCTCCTACGGCGGCTCCCTGTCGGGCGAGCACGGCGACGGCCAGGCGCGGGCCGAGCTGCTGCCCAAGATGTTCGGCGACGCGATCGTGGACGCCTTCCAGCAGGTGAAGGCGGTGTTCGACCCCGACGACCGGATGAACCCCGGCAAGATCGTCTCCCCGTACGGGATCACCTCGGACCTGCGGCTGGGCAGCGCCTGGACGCCCACCGACCCCGAGACGGAGTTCGGCTACCCCGACGACCAGGGCAGCTTCCAGCGGGCCGTGATGCGCTGCGTCGGCGTCGGCCAGTGCCGCAGCCACGAGGGCGGCGTCATGTGCCCTTCCTACCGGGCCACCGGCGAGGAGGAGCACTCCACGCGGGGCCGCGCCCGGCTGCTGTTCGAGATGCTGAACGGCCACCGCGACTCCGCCGTGGCCGACGGCTGGCGCTCCACGGCCGTCCACGACGCCCTCGACCTCTGCCTGGCCTGCAAGGGCTGCAAGCACGACTGCCCGGTGGAGGTGGACATGGCGACGTACAAGGCCGAGTTCCTCTCCCACCACTACGCGGGGCGGCTCCGGCCGGCCGCCCACTACAGCATGGGCTGGCTGCCGGTGTGGGCGCGGCTGGCCTCGTTCGCGCCCGGCCTGGCCAACGCCGTGACCCACGCGCCCGCCCTGGCCCGGGTGGTCAAGCGGCTCGGCGGGCTGGAGCCGGCCCGGCCGCTGCCGTCGTTCGCGGGGATCCGCTTCAGCGACGCCTACCGCCGCCGGGGGCCGCGCGGCACCGGCGAACGCGGCGACGTGCTGCTGTGGCCGGACACCTTCACCGACAACCTGGCCCCGCGCATCGCGGCCGCGGCCGTCACCGTCCTCGAAGCCGCCGGGTACCGGGTGCTCGTCCCGCCGCGCACCCTGTGCTGCGGGCTGACCTGGATCTCCACCGGGCAGCTCGGCGTCGCCCGCCGCGTGCTGCGCCGGACCCTGGACACGCTCGCGCCCCTGCTCCGGCGCGGCATCCCGATCGTCGGCCTCGAACCGAGCTGCACCGCCGTCTTCCGTGACGACGCCGCGAACCTGCTGCCCGGCGACCGCGACGTCACCCGGATGGCCGAGCAGACGAGGACCCTCGCCGAGCTCCTCACCCGCACCGACGGCTGGCGTCCGCCGCGCATCGACCGCGCCGCCGTCGCCCAGCCGCACTGCCACCAGTACGCCGTCCTCGGCTACGAGGCCGACCAGCAGCTGCTCCAGCAGGCCGGAGTCCAGCTACGGACCGTCGGCGGCTGCTGCGGCCTGGCCGGCGACTTCGGCTTCACCGCCGGGCACCTGCGCACCTCGCTCGCCTGCGCCGAGCACGAGCTGCTGCCCGCCGTCCGGGAGAGCGGCCCCGGCACGCTCGTCCTGGCCGACGGCTTCAGCTGCCGCACCCAGCTCGAACACACCGGGACCGCGCGCCGCCCGCTCCACCTGGCCGAACTCCTCGCCAGGGCGGGCGCCCACGACGGCGGGCGCGGGCCCACGTCATGAGGCTCGCGGACGCCCACGTGCTGGTCACCGGGGCCTCCTCGGGGATCGGAGCCGCCCTCGCGCACGCGCTGGCGGGCGAGGGCGCCAGGTTGACGCTGACGGGGCGCGACCGCGAGCGCCTGGCCGCCGTCGCCGCGGCGACGGGCGCGAGCACGGTGGTGTGCGACCTCGCCACGCAGGCCGGCGAGCTGGCCGCGCGGGCCGGCCACGTGGACGTCCTGGTGAACAACGCCGGGGTCGGGTGGGCCGGGCCGTTCGTGGAGATGCCGGCCGGCAGCGCCGAGCGGTTGCTCGCCGTCAACCTCGCCGCGCCGATCGCGCTGACGCGGCTGCTGCTGCCCGGGATGCTGGCGGCGGGCCGCGGGCACGTCGTGTTCGTGGCCTCCATCGCGGGAGCGGTGGGCGTGGCGCGGGAGGCGGTCTACTCGGCCACGAAGGCGGGGCTGACGGTCTTCGCGGAGGGCCTGCGTCACGAGCTGCACGGCACGCCGGGCGTCGGCGTGTCCGTCCTGCTGCCCGGCGTGGTGGACACGCCCTTCTTCGTCCGGCGCGGCGCCCCGTACCCGCGCCGCCGGCCGGCGCCGATCCCGCCGGAGCGGGTGGCGCGGGCCGTCGTCGCGGCGATCAGGCACGGCAGGCCCGAGTCGTACGTGCCGGGCTGGCTCAGGCTGCCGGCCCGGCTGCGCGGCGCGGCGCCCGGCCCGTTCCGGCTGCTCGCCCGGCGCTTCGGCTGACGCCGCTCACCCGCTCCTGATGGCGCGCAGCGACTCCTTCAGCGAGCCGAGCGTGGCGAGGACGGCGGTGGGCTCGTACCCGCAGTGCGCCATGCAGTTGTCGCAGCGCGGGTCGCGGCCCCGGCCGTACGCCGACCAGTCGGTGTCCTCGATCAGCTCGCGGTAGGTCTGCGCGTAGCCGTCCGCCATCAGGTAGCACGGCCGCTGCCAGCCGAACAGCGAGTACGACGGGATCGCCCACGCCGTGCACGGCAGCTCCGTCCGGCCCTCCAGGAAGTCGAGGAACAGCGGCGAGTGGTTGAACCGCCAGCGCCGCCGCCGCCCGCCGGTGAACGCCTCGCGGAACAGCGCGCGCGTCTCCCGCACGCCCATGAACCGGTCCTGGACGGGCGCCTTCTCGTAGGCGTACGCGGGCGAGATCATCATCTGGTCCACGGCGAGGTCGTCGTTGAGGTAGTCGAGCACCTCGATGACGGTCTGCGGGCTGTCGGAGGAGAAGAACGTCGTGTTCGTCGTGACCCGGAAGCCGCGCCGCTGGCATTCGCGCACGGCGGCGACGGCCGCGTCGAAGACGCCCTCCTTGCACACCGCCGCGTCGTGGCGTTCGCGCACGCCGTCGATGTGCACCGTCCAGGCGAAGTACCGGGAGGGCTCGAACTCGTCGATCTTCTTCGGGATCAGCAGGGCGTTCGTGCAGAGGAAGACGTACTTCTTCATGCCGACGAGACGGCGGACCAGCTCGCCGATCTGCGGGTGCATGAGCGGCTCCCCGCCGGCGATCGAGACCATGGGCGCGCCGCACTCCTCGATGGCGGCGACGGCCTGCTCCACCGGCATGCGCCGTTTCAGCACGTCGGCGGGGTGCTGGATCTTGCCGCAGCCGCCGCACTTGAGGTTGCACGCGAACAACGGCTCCAGCTCGACCAGCAGCGGGAACTTGGTCCGTCCCCTGAGCCGCTGGCCGAGGATGTAGCCGCCGATGCGCAGGCTTTGCCGGAGCGGGATCGTCATGGCAGCGGTTCCTTCGGTAGCGAGAAGGGCACGGGTTCGCGGGGGGTGGTGTGGCGCGGGCCGGCGGACGCCGCCCAGCGCACCAGGACGGGGCCGACGGCGCCGAGCGTGCGGCGCGCGGCGAGGCCGCGGGCCAGCGTCGCCGGGCGCAGCAGCGGCGCCCGCGGCGTGTCGACGATGACGCGCACGGCGGCCAGTGGCCGGTCCGTGGCGGCGCGGGCCAGCGGCCCGCTCTCCATGTCCACGGCTTGCGCGCCCTGTCCGGCGAGGCGCCGGCGTTCGGCCCCCCTGACGAGGTGGTCGACGGTGAGCAGCGGCCCGACCTCGACGGGCAGGCCGGCGCGGGCCAGCTCCTCGGCGAGCAGGGCGGCCCACGGGCAGGGATGGACCCGTCCCCTGAACCGGACCTCGTCCGCCACGAGGACGTCACCCGGCCGCAGGCGCGCGTCGAGCGCGCCGCCGAAGCCCACGACGGCGACGGGCGTCACCGGCTCCCCGGCGAGGCGGGCCGCCGCGCGGGCGGCCCGGCGCGGGCCGATCCCGGTGGCGACCACCCTGACGTCCGGGAGGTGGGCCGGCAGGCCGCGCCTGATCGCGTGGGCCTCGACGCCGAGCGCGGCGCAGATGAGCAGGCCGCTCATCGGGCGTCCTGCGGGGTGTCGCGGCGCAGGTAGCGCCCGAGGGCGCTGATCGGGAAGACGAGCCGGTACAGGTGGTAGTTGATGAAGAAGTCGCCGGGGAAGCCGGTGCCCGTGAAGTGCGGCTCGTCCCAGTTGCCGTCCGGCCGCTGGTGCTCGACGAGCCAGCGCACCCCGTTCTCCACGGCGGGGGAGCGTTCGCCGGCGGCCAGCAGGGCCAGCAGCGCCCAGGCGGTCTGCGACGGCGTCGAGGCGCCGCGGCCGATCCAGGCGGCGTCACGGTAGGAGCGCAGGTCCTCGCCCCAGCCGCCGTCGTCGTTCTGGTGCCGTTCCAGCCAGGCGACGGCGCTGCGGACGGAGGCGTGTCCCGGGCGGACCCCGGCGGCGACGAGCGCAGGCACCGCGGCCCCGGTGCCGTAGACGTGGTTGGCGCCCCAGCGGCCGAACCACGAGCCGTCCCGCTCCTGCGCCCTGAGCAGCCAGACCACGGCCCTGCGCAGCGCGGGGGAGTGGGGCCGCTCCTTGGCCAGGGCCTCGACGACGTGCGCGGTGACGTCGGCGGACGGCGGGTCGATCACCGCGCCGAAGTCGCAGAAGGGCAGCTTGGTGCAGAGCGCGCGGTCGTTGTCGGCGTCGAACGCGGCGAAGCCGCCGTCCGAGCTCGCCATGCCGGTCATCCACTGGACCCCGCGCTCGATCGCCGGCCGCACGCCGGGGACGTCCAGCCGGCGCAGCGCCAGGATCACCTCGGCGGTGTCGTCGATGTCGGGATAGCCGTCGTTGTCGAACTCGAACGCCCACCCGCCGGGGGACAGGCCGGGCCTGCGTACGGCCCAGTCGCCTTTCGTGGTGATCTCCTCGCGCAGCAGCCAGGCGGCGGCCCCGGTGACGGCCGGATGGCCGGCGGGCGTGCCCGCGTCGAGCAGCGCGTTGATCGCCAGCGCGGTGTCCCAGACGGGGGACTGGCACGCCTCCAGGCGGCGTCCGCTCCCGTCGCGGATGGTGAACCGGTCGAGTCCCTTGATCGCCCTGCTCATCACCGGATGGTCGAGGGGATGGCCGGTGAGGTGGAGCGCGATCACCGAGTAGACCCACGGAGGCTGGATGCCGCCCCAGGACCCGTCGGCCTCCTGGCGCGCGGTGATCCAGTCGACGGCGCGGCGCAGCGCGGCCCGCCGCAGGGCCGGTGAGGGGCGCCGCTCGTACTGGTGCAGCGCCCTGTCCAGGACGCCGAAGGCCGCCTCCCAGCCGCCGCCGGCGGCGCGGTGCGGCTCCCGCCCGGTCCGCAGCTCGGCCAGGTCGAACGGGAGCCGGCGCACCGGCCGGTACGCGGTCACGACGGTCAGCGGCACGATCGTCTGCCTGGCCCAGCAGGCCCAGTCGTAGATGTTGAGCGGGAACCACGACGGGAGGAACATCAGCTCGGGCGGCATGACCGGCAGCCGCCGCCACGGCCACTCCCCGAACAGCGCCAGCCAGATGCGCGTGAACACCCGGGTCGCCTCGACGCCGCCCATGTCCAGGATCTGCCGGCGCGCGGCGCTCATGTGCCCCGCGCCGGGCGGGTCGCCGGCGAGCCGCAGCGCCGCGTACGCCTCGACGGTGGTGGACAGGTCGGCGGGTCCTTCGTGGAAGGTGGCCCAGGTGCCGTCGGCCCGCTGCTGGGAGCGGATCCACCGGGCGGCCTCCGCCGTCTCCCGCTCGGTGCGGATGCCGAGGAACTGCCGGAGCAGCAGGTCCTCGGCGTCCATCGTCACGTTGGTCTGCAACTCGCCCTTCCACCAGCCCTCCGGCGACCGCAGGCCCAGCAGGTGGTCGCAGGCGCTCTGGAGGGCCTGCTCGGCTCCGGTGAGCAGGCTCCGGGTCTCAAGAGTCGTCATGTCAGTGGTCCCTGGTTGCGATGAATCGGGCGAGGTGCAGGAATTCCGCTCGTACGTCCGCGGGCAGGTCGGCCTCGTCGAGGTGCCGCGTCGCGGCGTCGAGCCGCCGTCCGGTCTCGGCCTCGGCCCACGCCCTGCCGCCCGCCTCCTCGACCAGGCGGGCGGCGTCGTGCAGGTCGGACTCCGCGAGCGGTTCCGGCCGGGCCAGCAGCTCGGCGAGGCGGCGGCCGGCCGCCGTCGGCCCGGTGAGCGCGGCGACCACGGGCAGGCTCTTCTTCCGGGTCCGCAGGTCGGCGAGCACCGGCTTGCCCGTCGCCTCGGTGCTGCCCCAGATGCCGAGAAGGTCGTCGGCCAGCTGGAAGGCCAGGCCCGCCTCGGCGCCGAACGCGGCCAGGGAGCCGGCCAGGGACGCGGGACCGCCGGCCGCCGTGACGCCGATCGAGCAGGCGCAGGCGAGCAGCGAGGCGGTCTTGCACCGCGACATCCGCAGGCACTCCTCCCTCGTCACGTCGTCGCGGCCCTGGAACTCCAGATCGAGGGCCTGGCCCGCCATGAGCGAGAGCGCGGCCTCGTTGAGCGCGCGGGCCGCCGCCGCGCAGCCCGGGGTCTCCTGCTCCAGCAGGAGCTCCCCGGCCAGGGTGAGCAGGGCGTTGCCGCAGAGGAGCGCGTGGGAGCGGCCGAAGACCGTCCAGGCGGCCGGCCGGTGCCGGCGTACCGGGTCGTCGTCCATGACGTCGTCGTGCAGGAGCGAGAAGGCGTGCACGAGCTCCACCGCGGCGGCGGCGGGCAGGCACCGCTCGACGTCCGCACCCGCCGCCCGGCCCGACAGCACCGCGAGCGTCGGCCGCAGCGCCTTGCCGCCGCCGGCGCACGGCCGGTCGTCGCTGTCGGCCCAGCCGAAGTGGTAGCGGGCCACCCGCGCGGTGAGCGGGTCGAGCCGGGCGACGGCCTCCCGCAGCACCGGCTCCACGAGCTCGCGGGCGGCCTCGGCGGCCGGTAGGGCCAGGGTCATGGCGCCGTCTCCTGACGTCGTCGCAGGTGCCGCCTGACCAGGCCGGCCGCGTGCAGTCCACTGCGTACGGCCCCTTCCATGGTGTCGGGCCAGCCGGTGTCGGTCCAGGCGCCGGCGAGGTAGAGGCCGGGCCAGCGGGTGGCGCTGCGCGGGCGGAGCGCTCCGCTGCCGGGCGCCTGGCGGAACGTCGCACGCCGTTCCCTCGTGACGAAGAAGTCGGTCAGCCTGGCCTGCCGCGCGGCGGGCAGGACCGATCGCAGCGCGGAGACGAACACCTCGCGCAGGTCCGCGGTCGGCCGGTCGATCCAGGTGTCGGCGACCGACACCGACACCGCGAGGTACTGGCCGCGGCGCAGGCCCGCGACGCGGGTCTTGTCGAACACCCACTGCACGGGCGAGTCCGTGACCGCGACGAACGGCGCCGGCATGACCGGCCGGTCGTAGACGGCGTGGATGTTGACGATCGGGCTCGCGTCCAGGCCGGCCCAGGTGTCCCGGCCAGGAGCCGCGTCCGCGGGCACCAGCTTCGCGGCCTGCTCGTGGCGCGTGGCCACGATGACCGCCGACGCCCTGACCCTGGCGCCGTCCACGACGACGGCCGGCCCCGGCTCGACGGCGCTGACCTTCGCGCCCACGCGTACGTCGCCGCCGCGTCCGACGATGGCCGCCCTGGCGGCGGTGTCGTGCAGCTCGCCGAGCGGGACCAGGGGGATGCCCAGGTCCGCGGCGTCCGGCCGGCCGAGCAGCGCGGTCTTGAACACCTTCACCGCAGGGCCGAGCGCGGCCTCCTCGACCCCCGTGTTGAGCGCCGCCACCGCGAGCAGGTCCCAGAGCGCCTGGCGGGCCGGGGCGCGCTGGCCGTGCGCCGCCAGCCAGCTCCCGAACGTCACCTCGTCGAGACCGGGGTCCGCCGGATCGAGCCTGCTCAGCGCGAGGGAGCCGCGCAGGGCGCGGACCCGGTCGCCGGGAGCGAGCAGGCGGTAGCCAGCGAGCGCGGGCACGAAGTGCAGCGGGCCGGGCAGCGCGGCCCTGCGCAGCCGGCCCGACCGGCCCGCCGCGCTCAGCACCCGCACGTCGAACCGGCTCTGCAGGTCCACCAGCGCGGTGCCGCCGATCCGGTCCAGGAGCCCCCGGTAGGCGGTGCAGCAGCGGAGGAAGACGTGCTGGCCGTTGTCCACCGTCAGCCCGTCGCGCTGGAAGGAGCAGGCGGCGCCGCCCAGCCTCGGGCGGGCCTCGTACAGCGTCACGGGGCAGCCGGCCTCGGCGAGGGCGATGGCCGCGGAGATGCCGGCCAGGCCGCCGCCGATCACCGCCACCGGCGCGGGGTCGTGCTCCGGCCTCATCGGAGTCGTCCCACGGGAACGCCGGACGTCATCGCCGCCACCTCACGCGGACGAAAGGCGTTGGAGCGCCGCATCGGGCGATCTCGTGGTCATGAGGACACGCGCCCACGCCGCGACCAGGCGCGGCCGGCGCGGGCGCACGGCCCGGCCCAGAACGTCGTAGCCGCCGCCCGCCAGCGCGGCCAGGGTCGCGTGGCCTCCCGCGACGTAGCCCGCCACCGCCGTACGGGCGAAGCCGGACAGCGAGGCGACGATCGCCTCGCCCTCGCCGAGCAGCTTCGCGGCCCGCGCGGCCTGCACGGCGACCACCGCGCGCAACGGCGGCGAGGTGGTCGCCGCCGCGAGATGGCCGGGCGGGCAGCCGGCCCGCCGCAGGTCCTCCTCGGGCAGGTAGACGCGCCCCCGGCGGTGGTCCTCGCCCACGTCCTGGCAGAGCTCGATGACCTGCAGCGCCGAGCACACGCGGTCCGACAGGGCCAGGCGGAGGCCGCTCACCTCCCCGAACACGTGCAGCACGAGCCGGCCGACCGGGTTCGCCGCGTACGAGCAGTAGCCGAGCAGGTCGTCGAACGTCTCGTAGCGGGTGACCGACTGGTCGCGCCGGTTGGCCTCGATGAGATGGTGGAACGGCTCGGCCGGGATCGAGCACTCCCTGACGGTGCGGGCCAGCGCGCGGACCGGCCGCAGCAGGGGCTCCCGCCCGTCGTAGAGCCGGACCAGGTCGGCCTCGTACGCGTCCAGCAGGCGCGGGCGGTCGTCGGGGTGGGCCTCGTCACCCACGTCGTCCACGGAGCGGGCGAAGCCGTACACGGCCATGAGATGGTCGCGGTGCCGGCGCGGCAGCAGCCGCGAGGCCACCGGGAAATTCTCCCGGCGCGCCTTTTCCGCCAGCTCCTGTGAATAGCCCCTCCGAGACAGCACGACAGGAAATTATCCGCCGCCGGGCAGCGCAAACCTGACGGCAATTCGTTTTCCTTTGATTGCCCCGGCATTTACTCTGCGGCGTCGGTGAATCGGCGTTTGAATGCATTGGGAAAGGGGACTGGCCTGATGCGGAAGCGCGGCGCCGGCGTTCGGCGGCGGCCCGCCGCCACGCCGTGGTCGCGCAGCGGCCCCACACTCAGGCCCATGAGCCGGCAGCGCTCCACGAGCGCGGGGAGGGCGTCGAGCGCCGCCCGCCAGGAACCCGGAACGGAGGCGTGGTCGGAGTCATGGAGCAGGACGGTCGCCCCGCCGCGCAGCCCGCCCGCCATGGTGGCCAGCACCGAGCCCGGCGTGGCCGCCGCCTCCCAGTCCCGGCCCCAGACGGTCCACAGCACGGGACGCAACCCCCGCGCGCGGGCGGAGACCAGCGCCTCCAGGCTGAGCGCCCCGTAGGGCGGGCGGTACCAGACAGGCCGGACCCCGCCGACCGCCCGCACCAGGTCGGCGGCGCGGCCGATCTCGGCCGTCAGCCGTCCGGGCGGGGCGATCAGGGCGTTGCCGTGCCGCCAGCCGTGCACGGCCAGCTCGTGGCCCTCGGCCGCGATGCGGCGGCCCAGGCGCGGGTGGCGTTCGAGCAGCTCGCCGAGGACGAAGAAGGTCGCGTGACAGCCGAGGCGTCCCAGCTCGTCCAGGAAGCGCGGGGTCGAGCCGGGGTGGGGGCCGTCGTCGAAGGTGAGCGCCACGTGGCCGGGGTCCCCGGCGCCGGCGAGGGCGGGCATCCGCCGCCTGACCTGTGGCAGCCAGGTGGCGGCCGGAGCCGCGTGCAGCAGGGACAGGCCGGCCAGCCCGAGCGGCAGGGCGATCCTGCTCATCGTCCCGCCCGTTCGTCCGGGAGCGACGGGAGGCGGCGGCGGGTGCTCATCCTCAGCGCGTCGATGGGCGGCGGCCACGACGGCGTCGCCGCCGAGCTGGCCGCGCGGCTCGCGGCGGAGAATGCCGACACGGAGATCATCGATGTCCTCCCGCTCTTCCCGCTCCGGCTGGGACGGGGGCTGCGCCGCGGGTACCGATGGATGATCCTGCGCGTTCCCTGGCTCTACGAGCTCATCTACCAGGTCTTCTTCGTCGGCAAACGGGCGCCGGGGACGTCTCCGCTCACGGTTCTCGCGGCGGCCCGCCTGCGCCGGCTCGTCGCCGCCCGCCGGCCCGACGAGGTCGTCTCGACGTTCCATCTGGCCGCGCAGATCACGGGACGGCTGCGCGAGCGCGGCGGGTTGCCCTGCCCGAGCACGGTGCTGGTCACGGACTTCGCGGTGCACCGGTTGTGGCTGCACCCTGGCAACGACCGGTACCTGTGCCCGAATCCCGACGTCATTGGATATATCGCCGCACGCACCCGGCGGCCGGCGCTGCGCTGCGCGCCGGTCGTCCGCCCCGTGTTCGGGCAGGCGGCGGCCGATCCCGGACGGGTGGCCCGCAGCGTCGGCGTGGACCCCGGCGACCGGCTCGTCCTGGTGTCGGGAGGGTCATGGGGGGCCGGGGAGATCGTCGCGACCGCGCGCACCCTCGCCGGGTCGGGGCGGTACACGCCGCTCGTGCTGTGCGGGGACAACGACGGGCTGCGCCGCCGCCTGCGCGCGGCCGGGCTCGGCCCCACGCTCGGCTGGCGCGACGACGTCCCCGAGCTCATGGCGGCCGCGTACGCGCTGGTCGACAACGGCACCGGCCTGACCTGCGAGGAGGCGTTCGCCGCCGGGCTGCCGGTCGTCGTCCACCGGCCCATCAGCGGCCACGGGCGCGACGGCGCGCGGGCGATGGCCGCGGCCGGGGTGAGCGCGCACACCGGCGACGCGGCCGCGCTGCTGGAGGCCCTGGACCTGCTCGGCGACGCGCGGGCGCGCGAGCGGCTGACGGGCCGGGCCTCCGCCCTGTTCTCCTCGATGCCGGCCGAGGCGGGTCTCGTCTCCTCACCGAGGGGGCGCGTTCTGGGCCTGGATGAGCGGCGAGCGGGCCAGCCGGATGACGCCGTAGGCCATGCTCCCGATGCCGATCGCCTCCAGCACGATCCATGAGCCGGAGCGGATGGGCTCCCCGAACAACAGGCCGCCGAACAGGATGCCGGCGATCGGGTCGCTGATCGTCAGCGCGGGCTGCGCGACGACCAGAGGGCCGCTGTGCAGCGTGTGCTGCAGGAGGACCAGGCTGCACAGGCCGGCCGCCACCATCGCGTACAGCTGCCAGGACCGCGGCAGCGCGCCCATGTCCTCCTGCGCGATGGCCGTGCACGTCTTGATGAGCGTGGCGGTGAAGGCGAAGCCGATGCCCGTGGCCACGCCCAGCACCGCGGGCCGGACGGCCCCCTTCGCCAGGACCCCCACCGCGACCAGCGTGGCCATGACGGCCGCGGTCACGACGGTGGCGGCGATCCACCCGATCGCGTCGGGGACCCACCGTCCCACGTCGGGATCCGCCGCGACGAGGAAGATCGCGAGCCCGGCCGACAGCGCGCCGATCGCCAGCCAGGTGCTCCTGTCCAGGACGATGCCGAACGCCATCGACAGAATGATCATGGTGAACGGCAGCTCGACCACCAGGACCGGCTGGACCAGGGCGATGGCTCCCTGCGACAGCGCGGCGGCCTGGAAGAGGAAGCCCCCGATGAGAGCCGCGATGCCCCACAGCCACACCGGCTTCCTCACCAGCGCCAGGATCAGGCCCATCCGCGCCGGCGGATCCTGTGGCACCGTCAGCGCCGCGCGTCGCTGCAGGACGGACGAGGCCGCGTTGCACAGCCCCGCGAGCACCGCCAGCAGCGCGGCTGTGATCAACGGAACCCGGCACGATCGGCCGGCCGGCCCCTCCCGCGCCCGGCCCTGGCGAGGGCGCGCACCGCGACCACGGACTTCTCCTTCGTCGTCAGGGAGAGCCGGCCCGCCACCGCGCGGTGGGGATCGGCCGTGATGCGGTCGAGCAGACACCGGTAGATGCCGGCCATGGTGGCCGTGCAGGCGGCGCTGCGCGCGTCCAGCCTGGGCAGCAGGCGCATCCCGGTGGCGAACCAGTCGCGTGCCCGGTCGGCCTCGAACCGGACCAGCCCGGCCAGGCGCTCCGGCGGGTCGAGGAACCGGCCGGAGGCGTCGACGTCCAGGGTGCAGCCGAACCGCGCGAGGTCCTCCGCGGGCAGGTAGATCCGCCCGGACCCGCGGTCCTCCCGCAGGTCGCGCAGGATGTTGGTGATCTGCAGGGCGACGCCGAGCGCGTCCGCGAGCGGCGTGGCCTCCTCGACGTCGTCCGCGCCGAACACGCCCAGCGAGAGCCGCCCGATCGAGCCGGCGACGCACCTGCAGTAGCCGACCAGGTCCTCGAACGTCTCGTACGTCCTCCCGCGCACGTCGGCGACGCAGCCGTCGAC
Source organism: Nonomuraea coxensis DSM 45129 (assembly GCF_019397265.1). NCBI lineage: Bacteria > Bacillati > Actinomycetota > Actinomycetes > Streptosporangiales > Streptosporangiaceae > Nonomuraea > Nonomuraea coxensis. The sequence goes on along the minus strand of NZ_CP068985.1, from coordinate 8,884,987 downwards.
GAGATCGGCGAACGCGCCGAGCGGAAGCGGATAACGGCGCGCGGCCTCGGACAGCGCCACCAGCACGAGGTCGTGCGCCTCGGGGGCGGCCGCGTCGAGCGTCGCGCGAACCGCGGACAGCCCGGCCAGCCGTTCCCCGGCCGGGGCGTCCCCGTCGGCGATGTCGTCGATCCTGCGGGCGAGCGCGTAGACGGCGCTCAACGCACGCCGCTTGGGGACGGGAAGCAGCCGCAGACCGTACGAGAAATTACGGGCCTGACTGCGCATGATCTGCTCGCAGTGCCGGTACGCCTTCTCGACGGCGTCCTTTTCCCCGCGTTCGGCCGTCATGGCAGCGACGGCCGTTCGCGTATTTTCCCCCATGGCATGAATGATGGCTGTCCGTTCGGTCACGGCGATAAACGCGAACCCTGGGGCCGGGGAAACTGTTTACGCGGGGATGAACAATTCCGCCGTCCATCTGTCTCGCGCCGGACCGCGCCCGAAAAGATCTTGAAAAGATCTTGGGGCCGGGTGTCGAAGCCGGCCCTCCTCGTTCGCTGTGTATCCAGAAGGCCCGGATGCGCCGGTCCCGCCGACCTGAGGGAGACGACCATGACCCAGCAGCTTGTCCACGCCCGCCCGATCTCCACCCAGCGCCTGCTCCTCGGCTGCGGGGTCGTCGCCGGGCCGTCGTACGTGATCGTCGCCCTGGCCCAGGCGCTCACCCGGGAGGGCTTCGACCTGGCCCGTCACCCGTGGAGCTTCCTGGCCAACGGAGAGCTCGGCTGGATCCAGACCGCCAACTTCGTCCTCACCGCCCTCGCCACCATCGCCGCCGCCGCCGGCCTGCGCCGCGCCCTGACGCCCGGACGGGGAGCCCGCTGGGCCCCGATCCTGGTCGGGGCGTTCGGCGCCAGTATGATCGGCGCCGCGATCTTCCCCGCAGACCCCGCGATGGGCTTCCCCGCAGGAACCCCGGAAGGTCCGGGCACCGTCACCCTGTCGGGAACCCTGCACATGGCCGTCGGCGGCGTCGGGTTCATGTGCATGGCGGCGGCCTGCTACGTCATCGCCTCCCGCCAGGCCCGCGAGAGCCGCGGCGGCTGGGCTCTGTACTCCCGCGTCACCGGCACGCTGTTCCTCGGCTCGTTCGTCGGCATCGCCTCCGGCGCCGGCGCCGCATGGACCAACCTCATGTTCGTCGCCGGCATCGTGGCGGTCTGGAGCTGGTTGTCGCTGATGTCGCTGAACCTGTTCCGCCACGCCGCCTAGACCACCTGTACCAACTCCTCACGAAAAGGAAATCGCCATGCGTTATCTGGTCACGTTCAAGGCCACCGCCGTGCCCGCCGGGCCGCCGCCGGCCGACCTCATGGAGGCCATCTTCAAGCTCGGCCAGGAGGCCACCGAGGCCGGGGTCATGCTCGACAACAGCGGCCTGGCCCCCAGCTCCGAGGGGGCGCGGATCGAGGTGAGCGGGGGCAGGCTGACCGTCAGCGACGGGCCGTTCGCCGAGGCCAAGGAGCTGATCAGCTACGCGCTGTACGAGGTCAGGAGCAAGGAGGAGGTCGTGGAATGGACCACCCGCTTCGTGAAGCTGCACCGTGACCTGTGGCCGGGATGGGAGGGCGAGTCGGACGTGCTGCGGCTGTTCGGGCCCGAGGACTTCGCCCCGCCGGCCTGATCGGCCACTCCACCAGGCCGGGGACGCGCGTCCCCGGCCTGATGATATTCAGGACACATGACGGTAGCTGCTGCGCATCGGGCGGTGGAGGCGGTGTGGCGGATCGAGTCCCCCCGCGTCATCGCGACCCTGGCCCGCATGGTCAACGACATCGGGCTGGCCGAGGAGCTGGCGCAGGACGCGCTCGTGGCCGCGCTCGAGGAATGGCCGCACAAGGGCGTGCCGGACAATCCGGGCGCGTGGCTGACGCTCACGGCCAAGCACCGCGCCATCGACCAGTTCCGCCGCCGCGACACCTACCAGCGCAAGCTGCAGGAGATCGGGCTGGATATGGAGCTCCGCCAGGAGTCGGCGCAGGCCGACCTCGACGACGCCCTCGACGACCACATCGGCGACGACCTGCTCCGCCTGATCTTCACCGCCTGCCATCCCGAGCTCCCCGTCGAGGGCCGGCTCGCACTCACCCTCCGCCTGCTCGGCGGCCTGTCCACCGCCGAGATCGCCCGCGCCTTCCTGGTGCCCGAGCCCACCGTCGGGCAGCGCATCTCACGCGCCAAACGCACCCTCGCCGACAAGAGGATCCCGATCGAGCTGCCACCGCCCGCCGAGCTGCCGGCGCGGCTGGCCTCCCTCCTGGAGGTCATCTACCTGATCTTCAACGAGGGGTACGCGGCGACCGCGGGCGACGACTGGACGCGCCCGTCGCTGTGCCAGGAGGCCATGCGCCTCGGCCGCGTGCTGGCCGGGCTCATGCCCGGCGAACCCGAGGTCCACGGCCTGCTCGCGCTCATGGAGATCCAGGCCTCGCGTCTCCCCGCCAGGACCGCCCCCGACGGCACCCCCGTCCTCCTGCTCGACCAGGACCGCAGCCGCTGGGACCGGCTCCTGGTCCGCCGCGGCCTGGCGGCGCTGCGCCGCGCCGAGGAGCTGGGCACGCTCGGGCCGTACGGGCTGCAGGCCGCCATCGCCGCGTGCCACGCCCGCGCGCTCACCGCGGAGGCCACCGACTGGGAGCGCATGGCCGCCCTCTACCGGCTGCTGGCCCACCTCACGCCCTCGCCGGTCGTCGAGCTGAACCGGGCGGTCGCGGTCGGCATGGCGTACGGGCCGGAACGCGGGCTGGAGATCGCCGACGGCCTCCGGGACGAGCGGGCCCTGCGCGGGTACGCGCACCTGCCCGCCGTCCGCGGGGACCTGCTGGCCAAGCTCGGGCGGACCGAGGAGGCGAGCGCCGAGTTCCGCCGCGCGGCCGAGCTGACCAGGAACGCCCGCGAGCGGGACCTGTTCCTGGAGCGCGCCGCCGCTCTCGGCACCCGCGCGGTCTGAACTCGTGTGACTATTGTTCTCCCCATTCCTCGGCGTGCCCGCTCGGTGAGCGTCTCAGGCCGGGTCACCATGACTCGCGTTGACCTGCTGCCACCTGATCCGAGGTGCTTTCCGTGCCGTTCCACCGGCGAACGACATCCGTACTGTCCGCGCTTGCCCTGGGCGCGAGCGCGCTGTGTCCCGCGGCGGCGGCCACGTCCCCGCCGCTGCAACGACTACCCGCACGCCTTCGACCTGCGGCTGCCGTACCGGGCGCGGGTGCGGCAGTTCGAGCGCCGGCTGGCGGCCTTGCCGAGCCGGCAGTTCGACCCGTTCAGCCCTCGGGGAGCAGTGGTGGGGTACAGCGAGCCGGAGTGGTGCCTGCTCTGGCCCGAATTCACGGGGCGCACCCAGTCCACCGCGCGGCCCGCGACCTCCGCCCCGGTCCTGGTGCTGAGCGGCGACCTGGACACCTACACCGCCGGCGCGTTCGGCCGGGCCACCGCCCGGCAGTACGCGAACGGCCGGTGGGTCGAAGCGCCCAACACCGGCCACACTCCCGATGACGAGCCGACCGGCTGTGTCCGGGGGATCGTCCGCACCTTCCTCCGTGACCAGCGCACCGGCGACACCGACTGCCTGTCGCGTATCCCGCCGGTGCGGGTCCTCGGCCCCGTGGAGCCGGTCCGGTGACGCGGTCCGGGCGATCCCGCTGATCTCACCCCGGCGCCGGAGGCGGACGGTTCTCGCCGCACCGCGTCACCGCCTGCTCAGCCGCGGCGCGTCCCCCGAGGCGCCGCGGCCGGCGGCAGCAGGTGCGAGGCCGTGACCTGGTGCAGGTGGATCAGGTTGTCGTACGCCTGCCGCAGCGCGAGCACGTCGTCCTCCTGCGGGTAGGCCCCGCCGATGTTGCGGACCGGCCGCTCCTCGTCCAGCCAGTCGCGGGCCGGCTGTGCGATGGTGCGCATGTCGAAGTAGAAGTCGCGGTAGCGCACCCGGTCGAGCACGGTCTCGCTGTTGATCCGCGGCGGCGGGCCGACGGTGAACTCCTGCAGCGGTCCCTGGAGGGTCGAGTCCGCCGGCCAGGCGTTGAACGAGCCCTGGTAGAAGGTGAGCCCGAAGTTCGTGTAGCCGTCGCCGAGCATGTCGCGCAGCCGGGCGCCCTGCCGGTAGATGTCGTGCTGGCCGGCAAAGCCGACATAGCCGATGTGGGCGTTGTGCGCCGACAGCAGCGACTTGCTGTGCATGTTCCGGTACCACCAGGCGGTGTTCTCGGCCATGCCCTGATCGCGGAAGTTGGAGATGGCCTGGGGGTCGTCGGTGGAGGACAGCCTGGCGATCCGTACGACGACCGCCGCCTGCTGCTCGGCCCAGACGGCGTCCCTGTCCTGGGGTCCGCGCCGCAGAGTCCGCAGCAGCGTCAGGGCCCGCTCGGCCTGGCGGAGCAGCCTCTGGCGCACGGCCAGCGGCTGCGCGTCGTAGCGACGCTGCCACTCCTTCACGTCCCCGACCGGGATCAGCCCCCGGTACAGCGCCCGGAACCGGGGCAGCAGGCCGGGCCGGCGCTCATGGACGTAGGAGAATATCTCCTGGAAGATCCGCCTGTGGGAGTAGACGACGTCGTCGCCCACGTACTGGAGCTTGTCGTGGTGGGTGGCGTTGTAGGCGCGCATCCACCGCAGGAGGTTGTAGTACTCCTCGTTGTTCCAGAGGGCGTACTCGTTGATGAACTCCTCCCGCATGATCTGCCGCAGGTCGCCGGTGCCGTGCAGGACGTAGTCGTTGAGCCGCAGCCCGCTGCCCCAGCCCACCTCCTGGATGAAGCTGGAGAAGCCCTTGCTCTCCACCAGGAAGCGGAAGATGCGGTGCTTGTTGGTGAAGAACTCGTGCGAGCCGTGCGTGGCCTCGCCCACCCCGACCACTCCGGCGTCCCCGACCATCCGGCCGAGCGGCCGTAGGTCGTGCAGGTCGGTCCTGGGGTCTGTGGACCGCAGCGGGTACGCGCTCCGGTCGAGGACGTGGACCACCGCCGCGTCCTGGGACGGGACGGCCTGGGCCGGTGCGGGGGCCAGGAGAAGTGCGCCATTGGCCACGAAAGCGGCGAAAAGCGCCAGCGATTTCCGGCCTTTGTCAGGAAGCAATGGCATGTGTCGAGATCTCTCGTCGCAGTCGAACGGGAACCGTCCACGCGGCCGACGCGGCGATGCCGCCGCGCAATGCCGTCCGGGTGTGCCGTGGACTCGTGATTTCTTCCCGCTCACCGTGGCGGATCAGTGTCGTGGAAAGGCAAAGATCCGCCCTCACGCCGACCGCCAGAAAAATACCCTGATCATGGCTTATGTCCGATATTGCATACAAGACATCGCATGTCGAGAAACTCATTGTACGGCATTCTTGTCGCTTTTATCGGATCAATCTTTGCTGTCCTCTTAGGCGGCCGGAGATTGCGAGTCCGGAGATGGCGGGAATGTAGCAGCCGATCACTACATGCGGGTACGTGACCGTCCATATCGGTACGCGGAAGGGAATTTCGCGTCGAGGACCATGACGTCGTCGATTCGCTGGTGATCAGTTCTCATTCGTTCGCCATCCAGGATCGACAGGAAAACCATGCGGGACAACCGACGGGGCGCCATGCTGGCCGCCGCGATATGCACGATGTTGGGCGTCATGGGCGGCGCGGGCGGCCTGGCCGCCCGCGCCGAGAGCGCCGTCCAGCCCGAGATCCGGCTGGTCCAGCAGCCGGACGTCCAACCGACGCCGACGCCGGCCCCGGGCAAGGACAAGCCGGTCAAGCAGCCCGCCGTGCGCCCGCCCGGCAAGGTCTGCGGGCCCCCGTACATCACCGGCGACCCCGACCTCGGGCCGACCGTCCTGCCGAGAGCCGGCTATCTCGGCGCGATCCTGCACGGCTACGTGCCGCTGGGCGGCCTCTCCCCGCAGCACTTCCTCGCGCGCTACTGGGACTACGCCACGAACAACTACCGTTTCCCGCCCGACTCCGGCTTCGGCCGTTCCGGGAACTTCCCGAACGGCCGGCTGCTGCTCAAGACGACCATCCTGCAGCCCGGCATGATGCTCGACCGGTTCGGCAGCAACGCGGGCTCGTTCCTGGCGCCGATGGGTGACCTGTTCATCAGGCGGGGGCTGCCGCCGCGGAACCTCAACACCAACGCCGCGGACCCCCTGAGCCTGTGCAACTACCACGCGTTCCAGGTGCTCAAGCCGTTCGGCGTCGAGGTGGGCCCGGCCGCTCCCGCGTTCCAGATGCCGGGCGGCGGCACCCAGTACCACGTGATCAGCAGGCTCGTCCCCGGGTTCCCGCAGACGAACGACGAGGTGCCGGTGAGCGTGCTGCTGGACCAGAAGTTCCTGCGGGAAGTCACGGTGGTCCCGTCCGCCGACGTCGTGACCCCCGGCAAGTGAACCGGCCGGCGTGGAGGCAGACGTCTGGAGGAGGCGGGTACGCCGATGTTCGTTGATCGTCACGATGCGGGTGTGCGCCTGGCCGCACGCCTGGCCGGGCTCTTCGCCGAGGAGGACGTGGTCGTCCTCGGGCTGCCCAGAGGTGGCGTGCCCGTGGCCTTCGAGGTGGCCAGGGCGCTGGACGTGATCGTGGTCCGCAAGCTGGGCGTGCCGTTCCAGCCGGAGCTCGGTTTCGGCGCCGTCGGAGAGGGCGGCGTACAGGTGATCAATCCAGAGGTCGTCAGGATGGCGGGCGTGACCCCCGCCGAGATGGCCACGGTGGAGAGCACCGAGCGGGGCGAGGTGCTGCGCCGGGCGCGCCGCTTCCGCGGCGACCGTGAGCCGGCCGACCTCGCCGGCCGTACGGTCATCGTCGTGGACGACGGGATCGCGACCGGCGGCACGGCCCGCGCCGCCTGCCAGGTGGCGCGGGCGCGCGGCGCGGCGCGCGTGGTCCTGGCGGTCCCGGTCGGCGCGCCGGAAACCGTCGCGAGCCTGCGCGAGGACGCCGATGAGGTGATCTGCCTGGAGACGCCCGCCGCGCTCTGGGCCATCGGCGTCTGGTACGACGACTTCACCCAGACCACCGACGAGCAGGTGATCGACCTGCTGCGGCGGGCCGCCGCACCCGGCGGCGACAGCCCGGCGCACGGGACGGGCGGCGGCGCCGGGGGATCAGGCCGGCGGGATCGCGTCGACGAGGTGATGGTGAACGTCGGCCCCGTCCGTCTGCCGGGACAGCTCGTCGTCCCCGAGGAGGCAGACGGGGTGGTGGTCTTCGTGCACGGCAGCGGCAGCAGCCGGCACAGTCCACGCAACCGGTACGTGGCCGCGGTGCTCAACCAGGCGGGCCTCGCGACCCTGCTGTTCGACCTGCTGACCGCCGACGAGGAGTACGACCGGGACAACGTGTTCGACATCGACCTGCTCGCCGGACGGCTCGGGCAGGTGACGACCTGGCTCGGCGACCAGCCCCAGGTCGCCGGACTGCCGGTCGGCTACTTCGGAGCCAGCACCGGGGCGGCGGCCGCGTTGCGGGCGGCGGCGGAGCCGGGCAACCGGGTGACCGCCGTCGTCTCCAGGGGCGGGCGACCTGATCTGGCCGGGCCACGCCTGCCCGACGTACGCGCGGCGACGCTGCTGATCGTGGGCGGCCAGGACGAACTGGTGCTCGACCTCAACCTGGCGGCGCAGGAGCGGCTGCTCTGCGAGAACCACCTGGAGATCGTCCCTGACGCCACTCACCTGTTCGAAGAGCCGGGAGCGCTGGAAACCGTGGCCGGGCTGGCACGCGACTGGTTCACCGACCACATGCGGACCAACGCGGGCTGAGCGTCCCAGCGCAGCCGGCGCCTCCTCGTCGTGCCTGACAGGAGGCCTGATAGGAGGCAGGGCCGAAGGGTAGGGGCCCGGGGAGAGGCCAGAAAGAGGGCACCCGAGAGGGGGCAACCATGACGACGGCACGGGACATCATGCACCCGGGCGTCGAGTGCATCGGTGAGCACCAGAGTCTCGCCTCCGCCGCGCAGCGCATGCGCGAGCTCGACGTCGGGGCGTTGCCGGTCTGCGGCGACGACGACCGGCTCCACGGCATCATCACCGACCGGGACATCGTGCTCAAGTGCGTCGCCGCAGGAGGCGACCCGAACACCGTCACGGCGGGCGAACTGGCTCAGGGCAAGCCCGTCTCCGTCGAGGCGGAGGCGGACGTCGAACAGGTGCTCCAGACCATGGAGGAGCACCGGATCCGCCGCCTGCCGGTGATCGACCAGCACCGGCTCGTCGGACTGATCAGCGAGGCCGACCTGGCCCGGCACCTGCCGGAAGAGACGGTGGGCCACTTCGTGGAGGTGATCTGCGCAAGTCCGTGACCCGGGCGGTCGCGCCCCGCGACGAGCGAGCGGAGGTGGACACCGATGACGCTGCGGATCGTGGCGGGAAGCGCCAACCGCGCGCTGGCCGGCTCGGTCGCCGACCTGCTCGGCGCCGCGCCGGCCGCGGCGGCGGTGGAACGGTTTCCCGACGGTGAGCTCAGGCCCGTCGTGGACGGGCTGAGCGGCGCGGACGTCTACCTGGTCCAGCCCACGAGCCCACCGGTCAACGAGCACGTGATGGAGTTGCTGCTGCTCGTGGACGCCTGCCGGCGAGCGGGCGCGGCGCGGATCACCGCGGTCATGCCGTACTTCGGGTACGCCCGCCAGGACCGCCGTGGCCGGCCGGGACAGGCGATCGGGGTCCGCGTCGTCGCCGACGCGCTCGCTTCCGCGGGGACGCGGCGGCTGATCGTGGTCGATCCGCACACGACCGCGCTGGAGGCCATCTGCGCCGGCGCGGTGGAGATGCTGACGGCCGTGCCGTCGCTCGCGCGGGCGCTCGGCGACCAGGTGCCGGAGGAGGCTGTGCTGGTGGCGCCCGATCTCGGCGCGGTCAAACTGGCCGAGCACTACGGCGCTCTGCTGTCCAGGCCCGTGGCGGTGGTGCGGAAGACCCGGCTGAGCGGGACACGGGTGGTGGCCGAGGAACTCGTCGGGGACGTACGGGACCGTCCGGTGGTCGTCGTCGACGACATGATCAGTACCGGCGGCACGATCGAGGCCGCCGCGGAGGTGGTGGCCCACCACGGCGCGGTTCCTGAGGTCGTCGTGGCGGCGACGCACGGCCTGTTCGTGGGCCCGGCGGCCGAACGCCTCAGCAGCGCGCGGATCAGGAGGATCCTGGTCACCGACACCGTCGCCCAGCCGGCCGCCTCGGGGATGCCGATCGCCGTGTGTTCGGTGGCTCCGCCGCTGGCCGACGCCATAGGGCGGCTGCACCGTGACGAGCCGCTGGACGACCTGCTGGCACGGACGTGACGCTCCCGCACGGACCGGCGCGCGAGGTGTCCTGGCGCAGGAGCCCAGGGGAAGGGAAACCGCATGTCCGAACCGATCATCGTCGGCGTGGACGGCTCACGGTCGGCGCTGGCCGCGGTGCTGTGGGCGGCCGACGACGCGGCCAGGCACACCCGCGACCTGCGGATCGTCCACGTGGCGGCGCCGCTCGTCCACGGGGGGCGGCCGTACGAGCGCGCGCTCGACGACGCCGTCCGTGAGGAGGGCGAGCGGATGCTGGCCGAGGCCGCCGCGCTGGCCGCCGCGTCGCGCAAGACCGTCCAGGTGAGCACCGAACTGCTCTACGGCGACACCACCGAGGTCCTGCGCGCGCAGGCCGCGGACGCGGCGGCCGTCGTGGTCGGCAGCCGCGGCGTGGACGGATTCGCCGGGCTCCTGCTGGGCTCGGTGGGGCTGGGCCTCGCCGGGCACGTGGCGGGTCCTGTGGTGGTGGTCCACGGCGCGCCCACCATTGTCCAGGGCGAGGTCGTGGCCGGGTTCAATCCCGACGACGCCGTGCACCCTGCCCTCGACTACGCCTTCGAGGAGGCGGGGTCACGCGGGGCGCGGGTGCGGGTCGTGCACGCCTGGGACGCGCCGGCCACCAGGCTGGGCCAGGAGACCATCGCCGAGGTCGTGCGGGAACGGGTGCGCGACCTGCTGGAGCCCTGGACGACGCGGCACCCGGGGGTGAAGGTGATCGTCTCGGTCGCCCGGGGGAATCCCATAGCGGCGTTGTGCGAGGCGTCCGCGCGGGCCGACCTGGTCGTCGTGGGCTCCCGGGGCCGGGGAGTGATCCGCTCGGCGGTGCTCGGCTCGGTCAGCCACGGCGTCCTGCACTACGCCTCCTGCCCGGTGGCCGTCGTCCGCCCACCGCTGCGGGCCGGCTGAGGCGGCAGCTTCCTGTCCGCCGGCCTGAAATGCCAGGACAGTGCCGTGAGCGCCAGCAGGAAGATCGCCGGAAGCAGCTGAATCCAGGGGTCGCCCGCGGCGACATGCGAGAACATCCCTCCCGTGAGCAGGAAGAAGAGGCCCGCGTACGCCCATTCCTTGAGCAGCGGATATCTGGGGAGAAGAATCGCCACCGCGCCCAGAATCTTCCACACGCCGAGCAACGTCAGAACATAGACGGGATATCCCAGCTGCACGATTCCCCAGGCATAGGGCGGCGCCATCGCCCCTTCCCCTTCTATCCTCAACAATTGCTGGACCCCGGAACCGACCAGCCCCGATGCGAGCACGAGGGTGGAAAGCCAGTACGTGATTCTGCGCCCGTTCGCCATGTCGCATCGACTCCTTGCCGACGTGGTCTCGTCCTTGATGCGGTGCACTCGTCAAGCTATGGCGGGCTCGTTCGTCGGCGCTTCTCCATTCCTGACCGATCCGGCCACGCCGCACCGCGGCGCTCATCCGTGAGGCAGCATGAAAGGGTGAAGTTACGCGCACATCCGATGATGCGCCTGATGATGACCCTCATCGGACTGGCGTGGATCTGCTGCGTCCCGTACCTGCTGGCCACCGAGCTCGTGCTGGCCGCCGTCATGGCCCTGCCGCTGACCGTGTTCGGCGTCGCGTTCGCGGTGCGGGCGCCGATCTGGGGCGTGACGTGCGATGAAGAAGTCATCAAAGTGCACCGGTTCTTCTCGACCCGCCGGGTCCCGGTGGGCAGGGCGACGGGGATCCGCCGCACCTGGTCGGGCGGAGCCGAAATTCTCTGGAGAGACGAGCGCAGATGGCCGAAGTGGGCTCGGATCACCGCGTTCTCCACCGGCCTTACCACTTCGCGTGCCATGGCAGGATTCCTCAGGGAGCACAACGAAGCGAGCCTTGACGCCCTGAAGCTCTGGATGGAGCGGCACGCGACCGCCCCCCGCCCAAGGTAGCCGTCTCATAGGGCTGGTCGGCAAGGTCATCCGCGCCGCCGACGACGCGGTCGACGGCGTCAGCCTCACCGTGGCCGAGATCGTCCGGGACCGCCTCTCGGTGGCGCTGATCCCGTCCACGCTCGCCGGCACGACCCTGGCCTCGCTGTCCGCGGGCGACCGGGTCAACTGCCGCTCGTCGACATCGACGATCTGCGTACCTGGCTGTGACGTCGCGAGGCAAGGTGGTGGGCAAATCCTGTTGGGGTGGAGCGGGCTTTCGTCGCGGAAGCCCCGGTTCCCGCTCGGATGGATCACCAAGAACCGCTAAGTGAGGACGTCACCTAGGGGAGCGATCCACCTACTTGTCCCGAGACGGCGTGGCTATACACGAAGAGTCACGTACGACCAGGGACAGGAAGGGGCCATCCGCCGTGGACGCGAACGGCATCGACGCCGCGCCCGGGTTCCGGGCGGCGCTGGCGGTGGCGGACGCCGTCCTGTACGAGGGCTACCTGCTGTACCCCTATCGCCGTTCCTCGCCGAAGAACCAGGTCAGATGGCAGTTCGGCGTGCTGCTGCCGGAGCCGTGGGCGAGGGCGCACGGGCTGGAGGGCGGCGGGGTGGCGGGCTCCGCCGAGTCGTGGTGGCAGCAGACCGAGTGCCTGCTCGTCGCGCCCGCCGACGCCGTCGTGCGGGGCCGGCTCCGTTTCCTGCAACTGCGCCGCCGTACGTCCGAGGAGCGGCTGCCGGACGGCGGCCACCGGGAGGCGGACCGGGTCGGCGAGGCGCTGAGCTTCGACGAGGCGGTGCCGCGCGAGCTGGACGTCCTGGCGTCCGTGGCGGAGCTGCTGGCCGGTGAGAAGCGGCTCGACCTGCGGGTTCCGGGCTCCGAGACGGTCACCCCGCTGCCCGGCTCGGCCGGGCGGACCCGGTGGCGCGAGTGGCCGTTGAGCGCGCGGGTGACGCTGTCGCTGACACCGTGCGAGACAGCGGCGACGACGGCGGCGGCGCCGCTGCCTGCGGGGGAGACGCTGTTCAGGCTCCGCGTACGGACCGAGAACGCCGGCCTGGAGCCGGCGCCGGAGACGCCCAGGGAAGAGGCGCTGCAGTACGCCCTGATCGCCTGTCACACCCTGCTCACCGTGCCCGGCGGCCGGTTCGTGTCGCTGCTCGAACCCCCGGACTGGGCGCGGGACGCGGCCGGCGCCTGCGTCAACGCGCACACGTACCCGGTGCTGAGCGGCGACCAGGTGGTCCTGTCGTCGCCGATCCTGCTCTACGACAACCCGCGGGTCGCGCCGGAGAGCCCCGGCGACCTGCACGACGCGGCGGAGATCGACGAGATCCTGTCGCTGCGCACGCTGACGCTCACCGACGCCGAGAAGCGCGAGGCACGCGCCACCGACCCGCGCGCCGCCGCGATCCTCGACCGGGTCGAGGCGATGACGCCGGAGGACCTGGCCCGCCTGCACGGCACCACCCGGGACCTGCGGCCGGCCGGTCCGGTGCCCTGGTGGCATCCCGAGGCGGACGCCTCCGTGTCGCCGGACACGGACGCCGTCGAGGTGGCCGGGACGCTGGTGCGCAAGGGCAGCCGGGTGCGGCTGCGGCCCCGGCTGCGCGGCTCGGACCCGCAGGACATGTTCCTCGACGGCAGGACGGCCCTGGTGGAGGCGGTGCTGCTGGACGTGGACGGCGCCCGCCACCTCGCCGTGACGGTGGAGGACGACCCGGCGGCCGAGCTGAACCAGTGGTACGGCCGGTACCGGTACTTCGCGCCCGAGGAGACCGAGCCGCTGGACGGGCCGCTGGACGGGCCGCTGGACGGGCCGCTGGAGGGGGAGCCCGCATGAACCGGGTGCTGGTGGCCGGGATCGGCAACGTGTTCCTGGGCGACGACGGGTTCGGCGTCGAGGTGGTCAGGCGGATGGATCCCTCGGCCCTGCCCGGGTCGGTGGTGGTGGCCGACTACGGCATCCGCGGCGTCCACCTGGCCTACGAACTGCTCGGCGGCGCGTACGACACGCTGATCATGGTGGACGCCGTCGAGATCGACGGCCCGCCGGGCACCGTGGCCGTGCTGGAGATCGACGACGAGCCCGCGCCGGACGCCCTGCCGCCCGTGAACGGGCACGGCATGCATCCCCAGGCCGTCCTCGACCTGCTCAGGAAGCTGGGCGGCGGGGTGGCCAGGGTGCTGCTGGTGGGCTGCCGGCCTCAGACGATCGACGAGGTCATGGGCCTTTCCGAGCCGGTCGCCGCCGCCGTCGAGGGCGCGGTCGCCGCAGTGACGGCGCTGGCCCGTGACGAGACGTACCGACAATCCGACAGGGAGCGCGCCGATGCATGAGACGGGAATGTGCGACGAGATCGTCGAGGCGGTCCTGCGCCGGGCGGAGGGACGGCAGGTGGCCGCGGTACGCGTCCGTGCCGCCTTCGCCGGGCACCGGCCCGATCCGGCGGTCGTCGAGCAGGGCTTCCGCGTGGCCGCGGCCGGGACCCCGGCCGAGCACGCGCGGGTCGAGCTGGTCACCGAGCCGCCCGCCGTGAGCTGCCGCGACTGCGGCGCGAGGACGCCCGCGGCCGACGCGCTCGCGCTCGTCGCCTGCCCGCGCTGCGGCGGCGTCGACGTCGAGATCGCGGGCGACACCGGTGTCGTCGTCGAGTCGATCACCTACCAGCCGGACGTTGTCACCACCGAGGCCAGCGAGGTGCGCACATGACACAGACGCAGCAGCAGGGCGGCCCGACCGCCGGCTACGACGAGATGCACATCCTGTGGATATCCGAGGGCATGAGCTGTGACGGCGACACCGTCTCGGTCACCGCGGCGACCCAGCCCGCGATCGAGGACGTGGTCAACGGCACCATTCCCGGTCTGCCGAAGGTCCACCTGCACAACAAGGTGCTGTCGCCCAGCCTCGGCGGCGAGGACTACCTGGCTCCGTTCCGTGCCGCCGCCCGCGGTGAGCTGGAGCAGCCGTTCATCCTCGTCATCGAGGGTTCGGTGCCCAACGAGAACATCAACGGCGACGGCTACTGGACGTCGTTCGGCAACGACCCGGAGACCGGCCAGCCGCTGACCCTGAACACCTGGATCGACCGGCTCGCCCCGCGCGCGTGGGCGGTCGTCGCCATCGGCACGTGCGCCACCTACGGCGGCATCCACGCGATGGCGGGCAACCCGACCGGCTGCATGGGCCTGGCCGACTACCTCGGCTGGGACTTCCGGTCGGCCGGCGGGCTGCCGATCGTGAACGTTCCCGGTTGCCCGGTCCAGCCGGACAACTTCATGGAGACCCTGACCTGGGTGCTCTACCACGCCGCCGGGAGCGCGCCGCCGCCTCCGCTGGACGAGATGCTGCGGCCCCAGTGGCTGTTCGGCAAGACGGTCCACGAGGGCTGCGACCGGGCCGCGTACTACGAGCAGGCCGACTTCGCCCACGACTACAACTCCCCGAAATGCCAGGTGAAGGTGGGCTGCTGGGGCCCGGTGGTGAACTGCAACGTGCCGAAGCGCGGGTGGATGAGCGGGATCGGCGGCTGCCCGAACGTGGGCGGCATCTGCATCGCCTGCACCATGCCGGGGTTCCCGGACAAGTTCATGCCCTTCATGGACATGCCGCCCGGCGGCAACCTGTCCTCGACGCTGATCAAACCGTACGGCGCGTTCATCCGCCGCATGCGCGGCATCACCAACCACACCGCCAACAAGGAGCCCCGGTGGCGGCACAACCGTGAGGCGCTGACCAGCGGCTACGACCCGCGCTGGCGCCCGTAGAGCCGTCGGCGCGCACGAGAGAGGGGAGCACGGCCGATGGCCATCGAACAGCAGGAGAGAGCCACGCCCAAGCCGGGGCAGCTCGTCGAGATGTCCTGGGACCCGATCACCAGGATCATCGGCAACCTCGGCATCTACACCAAGATCGACTTCGAGAACCAGCGCGTGGCGGAGTGCCACAGCACGTCCTCGCTGTTCCGCGGCTACTCGGTGTTCATGAAGGGCAAGGACCCGCGCGACGCCGGGTTCATCACCAGCCGCATCTGCGGCATCTGCGGAGACAACCACACGACGTGCTCGGTCTACGCGCAGAACATGGCGTACGGGATCAAGACCCCGAAGCTCGCTGAGTGGATCATGAACCTCGGCGAGGCCGCCGAGTACATGTTCGACCACACGCTCTTCCAGGACAACATGGTGTTCGTCGACTTCTGTGAGGCGATGGTCAAGAGCACCAACCCGAGCGTCCTGCGCCGGGCCACGACCACCGAGGCGCCGAACGCCCGCATCCACGGCAAGCGCACGATCGCCGACATCATGCAGGCGTTCAACCCGTTCGAGGGCGACGTCTACAAGGAGGCGCTGACCGTCAGCCGCGTCACCCGGGAGATGTTCTGCCTGATGGAGGGCAGGCACGTGCACCCGTCGACGGTCTATCCCGGCGGCGTCGGCACGATGCCGTCACCGACGATCTTCACCGACTACCTGTCGCGGCTGATCAACATCATCGACTTCGTCAAGAAGGCCGTCGCGCTCAACGACGACGTCTTCGACTTCTTCTACCAGGCGCTGCCCGGCTACGAGGAGGTCGGCCGGCGCAGGGTGCTGCTGGGCTGCTGGGGTGCGTTCCAGGACCCCGAGGTGGTCGACTACCGCTACGAGACGATGAACGAGTGGGGCAAGGCGATGTACGTCACCCCCGGTATCGTCGTGGACGGCGAGCTCATCACCACCGACCTGGTGGACATCAACCTCGGCATGCGCATCCTGCTGGGCAGCTCCTACTACGAGGACTGGGTGAACGAGAAGCCGTTCGTCACCCACGACCCGCTCGGCAACCCGGTGGACATGCGCCACCCGTGGAACCAGACCACGCTGCCCGCCCCGCAGAAGCGGGACTTCGACGGCAACTACAGCTGGGTGATGAGCCCGCGCTGGCTCGACCAGCGCACCGGCGACCACCTGGCGCTGGACACCGGCGGCGGCGCGTTCGCGCGCCTCTACACCACCGCGCTGGCCGGCCTCGTGGACACGCCGTACGTGAAGTCGACCGGTTCGAGCGTGCAGATCAACCTGCCCAAGGGCCCCGGCCTGCCGGAGATGACGCTGGAGTGGCGGATCCCCCAGTGGTCCAACGCCATCGAGCGCAACCGGGCCAGGGTGTACTTCGTGGCCTACGCCGCCGCCATGGCGGTGTGGTTCGTCGAGCGGGCGCTGGAGCGCGTGCGCGGCGGCGACACCAAGGTGTTCCAGGACTTCGACGTGCCGGACCAGGCCATCGGCGTCGGCTTCCACGAGGCGGTGCGCGGCGTGCTGTCGCACCATCTGGTGATCGAGAAAGGCAAGATCGCCAACTACCACCCGTACCCGCCCACCCCGTGGAACGGCAGCCCGCGCGACCGCTACGGCACCCCGGGGCCGTACGAGGACGCCGTGCAGGACATGCCGATCTTCGAGGAGAACGGACCGGAGAACTTCAAGGGCGTCGACATCATGCGCACGGTCCGCAGCTTCGACCCGTGCCTGCCCTGCGGCGTCCACATGTACCTCGGCAAGGGCCGCACGCTGCGCAAGCTGCACTCGCCCATGTTCGGCGGCGGCCATGACTGACCCGCCGAGGCTGGACGAGCGCACCGTCGCCGGGCACCTGGAGCTGCTGGAGGAGCTGCTGAGCGGGCTGGAGGCGACCCCGGGGCCCACGGCGGAGCAGGCGCTCGACGCGATCGCCACGCTCGCCGGGGTGTACGGGGAGGCGCTCGCCCGCGTCATGGAGCGCGCCACCGCCGCCTCTCCGGAGTTCGGCGCGGCGCTGGCGGACGACGTCCTGCTGGCGCACCTGTTCGTGCTGCACGGGGTGTCCACCGGCAAGGCTCCGGCGGCTGAGCCGGGAGCGGCGTTCATCCCGCTCGACACGCTCTCCCGGCGGTCCGCCACCGCCAGGGCGGCGCCATGACCGACACCGTGCCCGACACCGTGACCGACACCGTGACCGCTGTGGCCGCGGGCGCGCTCGGCCGGGTGATCAGACGGCCGGTCGCCCGGCAGCGGCGGGCCGCCGAGCCGTGCGAGCTGTGCGGCGAGCCGCTGCCGGGCGAGCACGCCCACCTGCTGGAGGAACGCCGGGACCTGGTGCTGTGCGCCTGCCGCGCCTGCGCGCTGCTGTTCGAGCGGGGGGAGACCTGGGCGGGCCGGTTCCGGCTGGTGCCTCACCGGCGGCTCCGCCTCACCGGACCGCCGCCGTCCGAGCTGGGCGTGCCGGTGGGCCTGGTGTTCTTCGTCCGCCGCTCCGACGGCGCGGTCGTGGCCCACTACCCGAGCCCGGTGGGCGCCACCCGCTGGGAGGTGGACGCCGCCACGTGGGACCGGCTCGTCGGCCGGTACGAGGAGCTGGAGTCGATGCGGCCGGCGGTGGAGGCCTTCCTGGTCGCGATCGTGCGCGGCATGGACGAGCGCTGGCTCGTACCCATCGACGACTGTCACCGGCTCGTCGCCCTGGTACGCCAGGAGTGGACGGGCATGTCCGGCGGCCCGCGGCTCTGGGACCGGATCGCGGCCTTCTTCGCCGAGCTCGACAGATGAGGAGGACGACATGGCAGGAATCCGCGTAGGCAAGCCCGACGTGCGGCCCGACACGCCCTCGCACGTCAAAGGCGTGCGGCAGGGCAACGCGAAGGGCGCGTACCGCCATCAGGCAGGCCACCACAAGGACGACACCGCCGACGCGCGGCGGTCCACGGGCGTGTGCCCCGGCAAGGAGAACCCGATCCTGCCGATCATGCCGAACCTCTCGCCCAGCTAGACCGAGAGGAGGTGGAGGTCGACATGCGGCAGCCAGGCAAGTTGCTGGCCCTGTTCGCCGGGGTCGTGGTCATCGCGATGATCTGGCGGGAACTGCCCGCCATGAAGCGCTACATCACCATGCGAAGAATGTGAGAGGAGCGAGGCAGCCGATGTGCCTGGGCATTCCCGGCGAGATCGTCGAACTCATCCCCGGACAGCCCGAACTCGCCAAGGTCGAGGTCGCGGGCGTCCGGCGGGCCATCAACGTCGGGCTGGTCAGCCAGGACGGCATCCGTCCCGGCGACTGGGTGCTCGTGCACGTCGGCTTCGCCATGTCCAAGATCGACGAGCGGGAGGCGGCGGCCACGCTCGAACTCCTGCGCGGTCTGGGACAGGTGTACGCCGACGAGCTCGACGCGCTCGCGGAATCCGACATCACCTGAGAGGCGGGACAGTGCGGTTCGTCGATGAGTACCGCGACGCGGGCGAGGCCAGGAAGCTGGCGGCGCGGATCCGGGACCTGTGCGAGCCCGGCCGGCGCTACACCTTCATGGAGGTGTGCGGCGGCCACACGCACACGATCTACAAGCACGGGCTGGAGGACTACCTGCCCGAGTCGGTGTCGCTGGTCCACGGCCCCGGCTGCCCGGTCTGCGTCATCCCGATGGGGCGGGTGGACGACGCCGTCGCCATCGCCCGCGAGCCGGGCGTGATCATGACGTCCTTCGGCGACATGATGCGGGTCCCGGGCGGCCAGGGCTCGTTCTTCGACGCCAAGGCCGCGGGCGCGGACATCCGCATGGTGTACTCGCCGCTGGACGCGCTCAAGATCGCCCGGCAGAACCCGGAGCGCACGGTCGTCTTCATGGCCATCGGGTTCGAGACCACCGCCCCGTCCACGGCGATGACCGTGCTGCGCGCGGCCGCCGAGGGCATCGGGAACTTCGCGGTCTTCTGCAACCACGTGACGATCATCCCGGCGATCAAGGCCATCCTGGACTCGCCCGACCAGCGGCTGGACGGCTTCATCGGGCCCGGCCACGTCTCCACCGTCATCGGCTGCCGGCCGTACTCCTTCATCGCCCGCGACTACGGCAAGCCGCTGGTGTGCGCGGGGTTCGAGCCGCTGGACGTCCTGCAGTCGGTGTACATGCTGCTGCGCCAGCTCGCCGAGGGCCGGTCAGAGGTGGAGAACCAGTACACGCGGGTGGTGCCGTGGGACGGCAACCCCCGGGCGCTGTCGGCGATCTCTCAGGTGATGGAGCTCCGGCCGCACTTCGAGTGGCGCGGGCTGGGCTTCATCGCGCACTCCGCGCTGCGGATGCGGGCGGAGTACGCGGCCTACGACGCCGAGACGCGCTTCCCCGTTCCGGGGGTGCGGGTGGCCGACCCGAAGGCGTGCCAGTGCGGCGAGGTGCTGAAAGGCGTGCTGAAGCCGTGGGAGTGCAAGGTCTTCGGCACCGCCTGCACGCCCGAGACGCCCATCGGCACCTGCATGGTGTCCTCGGAGGGCGCCTGCGCCGCCTACTACAACTTCGGCCGCTTCACCCGGCGCCGCGAGGTCGCGCCGCTGCCTGGACTGAGGAGCGGCGGGAGCGCAGCGACCAGAGCGACGAGGGAGGGCGGCGGGCTTGAGCGACCGAGCAGCCTCACGAAGTGAGGCCATGAGCACAGCGTTTCGCGAGGAGCAGGTGCTGGAGCGGATCGAACGCGTCCGCCGCCGCAAGCCGAAGATCACCGAGGAGCGGGTGACGCTGGCGCACGGCGCGGGCGGCAAGGCGTCGCGGACGCTGATCGAGGCCGTCTTCGTGGACGCCTTCCGCAACCCGGTGCTCCAGTCGCTCGACGACGGCGCCACGCTCGACCTCGGCACCGGCCGGCTGGTCTTCACGACCGACTCCTACGTGGTCTCGCCGCTGTTCTTCCCCGGCGGCGACATCGGCGACCTCGCCGTCAACGGGACCGTCAACGACCTGGCGGTCTGCGGGGCCAGGCCGATGTACCTGTCGGCGGCGTTCGTCCTGGAGGAGGGCTTCCCGATCGCCGACCTGCGCAGGATCGCCGCCTCGATGGCGGCCGCGGCCGAGCGGGCCGGCGTGCGGGTGGTGACCGGCGACACCAAGGTGGTCCAGCGCGGCAAGGCCGACGGCTGCTACGTGACCACGGCCGGCGTCGGGGCCCTGGAACGGCCGGTCACGCTGGGCGAGTCGCAGGTCAGGCCCGGGGACGCGGTGATCGTGTCGGGGCCGATCGGCGAGCACGGCATCACCGTCATGATCGCCCGGGGTGATCTGGACATCGAGGCGGACCTGACCTCCGACACCGCGCCCGTGCACGACGCCGTCGCCGCGCTCCTCGACGCCGTCCCGGTGCGGATGATGCGCGACGCCACCAGGGGCGGGGTCGCGACCGTGCTGAACGAGGTGGCCCGCGGCGCCGGGGTGGCCGTGACGGTGAACGAGCGCGCGGTCCCGGTGCGCCCGATCGTGACCGGCGCCTGCGAACTGCTCGGCCTGGACCCGCTGTACGTGGCGTGCGAGGGCAGGTTCGTGGCCGTGGTCGACGGCGACCACGCGGAGGCCGCGGTGGCGGCGCTGCGCCGGCATCCGGTGGGGGAGGGCGCGGCGGTGGTCGGCTCGATCGTGCCGGGGCCTCCGGGGATGGTGCTGCTCAACACCGCCTTCGGCGGCACCAGGATCGTGGACCTGCTGGTCGGTGACCCGCTGCCGCGCATCTGCTGACCCGTAGGGTCGGGCTAACGGCGGTCGTTCGCCGCGGCGACGACCGCCTGCCCGAGCGCGATGCCGCCGTCGCCCGGCGGGACCCGGGAATGGACCAGCACCAGGAACCGCTCCCGCTCCAGACCGGACACCACGGCCTCCAGCAGGACGGTGTTCTGGAAGACGCCGCCGGACAGCGCCACCGTCCGCAGGCCGGTCCCTTCGGCCAGCACCCGGACCGCGCGGACCACCGCCGCGGCCAGGCCCCGGTGGAACCGCGCGGCGATCCGTCCCGCGTCCACCCCGGCCGCGACGTCCTCGGCCGCGGCCCCGACCAGGTCGCCCGCGGCGATGACCAGGGGCTCGCCCTCGATCAGCCGGGCCGGGTACGCGCCCCGCTCGCCGGGATCCACCCGGGCCTCCAGCTCGGCCGCCGCCTGCCCCTCGTACCCGATCACGTCGCGGACGCCCGCGACCGCCGCGACCGCGTCGAACAGCCGCCCGGCGCTGGACGTGAGCGGGGAGTTCAGCCCGGTCCGCGCCATCCGGACGACCACCGGCCACTGCTCCCGATGCCGCTCGGCCACCGGCAGGCCGGGCGGCGCGGCACCGTGGATCCGGTCCAGCCAGGCCGCCGCCATCCGCCACGGCTGCCGCACCGCCGCCGCGCCGCCCGGCATCGGCACCGCCTCCAGGTGCCCCGCCCGCCTGAAGGAGACCAGGTCGGCGACGAGCAGCTCCCCGCCCCACAGCGTGCCGTCCTCGCCCAGGCCGAGCCCGTCGAACGCCACCCCGATGACGGGCCCGCCGTGACCGTGCTCGGCCAGGCAGGAGGCGATGTGCGCGTGATGGTGCTGGACCCCGACCAGGTCCACGCCCTCGCGGTCGCGCGCGTACGCGGTCGACAGGTACTCCGGGTGCAGGTCGTGGGCGACCACGGCCGGGCGGACGCCGAAGATCCGGCAGAAGTGCTCGACGCCCTCGGCGAAGGAGCGCAGGGTCTCGTAGTTCTCCAGGTCGCCGATGTGCTGCGACAGGAACGCCTGGTTCCCCCTGGCCACGCAGAAGGTGTTCTTGAGCTGGGCGCCGCAGGCGAGCACCGGCCGGGGGAACGGCCACGGCACGCCGACGGGGGCCGGCGCGTACCCCCTCGATCGGCGGACGACCAGCTCCCGGCCGCGGAAGACCCGCACCAGCGAGTCGTCGGCGGGCGCCTCGATCCGCCGGTCGTGCACGAGGAACCCGTCGGCCACGCCCGCCAGCCGCCGCAGCGCCTCCTCGTCGCGGTGGGCGATGGGCTCGTCGGTGAGGTTGCCGCTGGTCAGCACGTACGGCGCGGCCAGCCGGTCGGCGAGCAGGTGGTGCAGCGGCGTGTACGGCAGCATCACCCCGAGGTCGCGCGCCCCGGGCGCCACGGCGTCGGCCACCGGCGCGTCGCGGCGGCGCGGGGCCAGCACGATCGGACGGCCCGTCCCGGTGAGCAGCCGTTCGGCCGCCGGGTCGAGCTGGACCAGCGTCCCGGCCGCCGCCAGATCCGGCGCCAGCACGGCGAACGGCCGGCTCTCGCGGCGCTTGCGGGCCCGGAGCGTGGCCACGGCGGCCGCGTCGGCGGCCAGGACGGCGAGGTGGTAGCCGCCCAGCCCCTTGATCGCCACGACCCGGCCCGCCTCCAGCCACCGCGCCGCCACCTCGACCGGATCCCCGGCCACGGGCCGGCCGTCCGCGCCGAGGGCGCGCAGCGCCGGCCCGCACGCCGGGCAGCACACCGGCTGGGCGTGAAAGCGCCGGTCACCGGGGTCGCCGTACTCCCGCGCGCAGGCGGCGCACATCGCGAAGTCCGCCATCGTCGTGGCGCACCGGTCGTACGGCACGCCGGTGACGATGGTGAACCGCGGCCCGCAGTCGGTGCAGTTGGCGAACGGGTACCGGTGCCTGCGGTCGCCCGGGTCACGCAGTTCCCGCAGGCAGGCGGCACACGTCCCCGCGTCCGGCGACACCAGCGCGCCGTCCGGGAACTCGCCGCGCCGGCTGGGCACGATGCGGAAACCGGACCCGCCCACGGGCTCCGCCGGCTCCACCGAGACGCGCTCGACCAGGGCGAGCGGCGGCGCCTGACCGGTCAGGCCGGCCGTGAACGCGTCCAGCGTGGACGGCTCGCCCTCCGCCTCGATGAACACCCCACCGGGGTCGTTGCCGACGAACCCCGACACCCCGTACGCCCCGGCCAGCCCGCACACGAACGGCCGGAACCCCACCCCCTGCACCAGCCCCTCGACCCGCACCCGGATCCGGCGCGCCCCCGTACCGGACATGCCCGTCACGTCTCGCCGGTCAGCACCCGCTGGGTCAGCTCCCACAGCACGTGGCAGAGGGTGATCTGCGCCTCCTGGATGCGGTGCACCGACGCCGACGGCACCACGAACAGGTACGCGACCCGATCCTCCTGCGCCATCGGCCCGCCGTCGTAGCCGACCAGCCCGACGGTGAGCATGCCGCGCCTGGACGCCTCCGCCATGGCGTTGAGCACGTTGGCCGAGCCCCCGCTGGTGGACAGCCCCACCGCCACGTCGCCGCGGCGGCCGAGCGCGGCCAGTTGCCTGGCGAACACCAGCTCGTACCCGACGTCGTTCGACAGCGCCGTGAGCAGCGCGACGTCCTGGGCGAGCGGCACCGCCGCGACCGCGCGCGCCGGCTCCGGCGGGGCGGCGAACACCTGCGCGACGGCCTGCGCGTCCGTGCTGCTCCCCCCGTTGCCGAAGGCGAACAGCCGGCCCCCCGCCTCGAACGCCGCCGCCATCGCCCGGGCGCACGCCACCAGGCGCTCGGCGTGCAGGGCGACCAGCGAACGGCGCAGCGCGACGATCTCGTCGGCCTTCCTCCTGGTGGACGCGCACAGGTCGGTGACGACGGCTTCCCGGTCGACCGGCGCCGGCGCGAGGAACGGGTAGAGCGCCTCGATCCCGCCGGGCTCACCGACCGTGCTCACGGCTCTCCCCTCCGTACGTGCCGATCGCGATGGCCTCCTTGGCGTGCACCAGGACGACGTCGCCCACCTGCGCGTCCACCAGCGCCACGCTGACCTCCTCCGGCCCCGACTCCGTCTCCACCAGGGCCAGCCCGTCCTCCAGCAGCCGCAGGACGCGCATCGGCACCGCCGCGTCGGAGCACGTGACGCAGACCTCGTCGTGGCACGGCTCCGTCATCGGACCGCCTCCAGCTCGTGGAAGACGTGCACGAGCTCCCACAGCACGTGGTAGATCGTCACGTGCACCTCCTTGACGATCAGCGGGTCGTCGGAGCGGACGGCCAGCACGTGGTCCGCCTCGGGCGCCGCCCGCCCGCCGGTGAGCGCCACCGTCAGCAGCCCCAGCGCGCGCGCCGCCGCGAGACCGTTGCGCACGCCGGCGCAGTCGCCGTCGGCCGACAGCCCGAGCGCGATGTCGCGCGGCGCGGCCAGCAGCCGCAGCTGGGCGGCGAAGATCCCGTCCAGGCCCTGGGTGCGGGCGATGCCCGTGGCCACGGCCATGTCCGTGGTGAGCGAGACGGCCGGGAGCGCCGGCTTGCCCATGATGACCGGATGCGCGAACTCGACGGCGACGTGCTGCGCGTCGGCCACCGACCCGCCGGTGCCGAACACCAGCAGCTTGCCGCCCTCGCGGAACCGCTCCGCCATGGCCTGGCAGGCGCGGACGATCCGCTCGGCGTCCTCCCCGACGGCGGTCGCCGGTCCCGTGCGCCGCTCGAACGCGGCGGCCACTGCGGCCACCGCGGACACTGGGGACACCGCGGACACGTCCGTCATCGCCGGGTCCTCACCCATGTCGCCTCCTCCCACCCGGTCGCCGGGCCCTCCTGCACGGCCGGGACCGGCTCACACGAGGCCAGGGACTCCTCACCCGGCCCGGCCGGCCCGCGCCTGGCCGGGAGCCCGCGCCCGCCCTCATCCTGACCGCCCGCTTCCTGAGTGATCCGCGTCCATCTGGCCAGGCAGGTCTCAAGGAGCTGGCGGACCTCGGTCAACCGGCGCATCCACGCCTGCAGCTCCGCCATGCCGCCGGTGGTCAGCTCGTAGCGCCTGCGTGCCGGCCCCGCCTCGGAGGCCACCCAGGCGGAGGCCAGGTGGCCCGCGCGTTCGAGCGAGCGGAGGGCGCGGTAGACCTGGCCGGGCTCCGCGTCGGACGCCCCCATCCGCGCCAGCCGCTCGATCAGGTCGTACCCGTGACCGGGCCGCTCGCAGATGAGCAGCAGCAGGAAGGGAGGAAGCAGGCCGCGCACGTCACTGCCCGACATGGGTCCCCTCCTCCCGTGCGGTCATGGCCGGTCGTCAGGACAGTAGACCGCCGCCCGGCACGGAGCCGGGCGGCGCGTCAGCCTCTTGCACGAGTCATCGCCGTAGCCACGCCAAGAATCTCCCGAGGGGCCGGTCAGGCGCAGGTGTAGCCGGACGGCACGGCCGTGTCGCCGCTGGGCCTGCTCGCCTGGAAGCCGAAGCTGGTGGTGCCGGCTCCCGGCGCGAGCGTGCCGTTGTGGCCGACGCTCCTGGCCGTGACGGTCTGGCCGCTGGTGGTGACGGTGGCGTTCCACGAGCCGGTCAGGGTGTGCCCGGCCGGCAGGGTGAACGTGACGGTCCAGCTGGTGATCGTCGAGGTGCTGGTGTTGGTGACGGTCAGCGGCTGGATCACGTACCCGTTCCCCCACTGGGACTGCACGGTCGGGGTGGCCGAGCAGGCGCCTCCCGTGCCGCCCTGAGTGGTGATCTGGACGGTGCCGGAGACCGGCGAGACGTTGCCGGCGGCGTCGCGGGCCCGGACCTGGTAGCGGTAGGTGGTGCCCGCGGACAGGCCCGTGTCGGTGAACGAGGTTGTGGTTGAGGTGCCGACCTGGGCGAACGTCCCGCCTGTCGCGCCGGGGGCGCGCAGGATGTCATAACCGGTCACGCCGGTGTCGTCGGTGGAGGCCGTCCAGGTCAGGCTGGTGCCGGTTGTGGTGGTGCCCGAGGCGGTGAGCCCGGTCGGGGCGGTCGGCGGCGTGGTGTCGCCTCCGCCGGCGGTCGTGGTGAAGGTGACCAGCCCGGAGTTGCCCGACAGGTTGCCCGCGCCGTCACGCGCCCGTACGTACACCTGGTACTGGGTGCCGGCGCTCAGCCCGGTCAGGGTGATCGAGGCGGTGGTGGACTGGCCGAGCTGCGGGTCGGTGGCGCCCTGCTCCCGGTACACGTTGTAGCCGGCCAGGCCGGAGCCGCCCTGGTCGGT
Source organism: Nonomuraea coxensis DSM 45129 (assembly GCF_019397265.1). Taxonomy (NCBI): domain Bacteria; kingdom Bacillati; phylum Actinomycetota; class Actinomycetes; order Streptosporangiales; family Streptosporangiaceae; genus Nonomuraea; species Nonomuraea coxensis. Next base: position 8,859,063 of record NZ_CP068985.1, on the reverse strand, counting down.
GGACGCCGTCCAGGTCAGCGTGGCAGTCGTGGCGGTCACGCCGGACGCGACCGGCGTGCCCGGCGTCGTCGGCGGCGTGGTGTCGGTCTGGCTGCCGGTCAGGCCGAAGAACTCGACGGCATAGCGGGCCATGCCGCTCTGCGGAAGGACATGCCCGGCCCCCTGGATGCTGTACGCCTCGACCTGAACGGTGCCGGACGCATTGGCGTACCGGCTGCGGTTCCAGCCTGCCTGCGGGGTGTCGGTGCTGGTCGGGGTCTGGCTCAGCCCGAACACGTTGGTCCACTGCTCGATCGACTCGCGCAGCAGCGAGTAGGGCACGAGGGTGTCGCCGGTGCCGTGCCACAACTGCACGCGCGGGCGGGGTCCGGAGTATCCCGGGTACGCCTGGCGGACCGCGTCGCCCCACTGCTGGGGTGTCCGGTCCATGCTCCCGCCGGTGCACCTGCTGCTTCCTGGCGGGTAGTCGGAGGCGCCGGCGAAGCAGTTGAAGGGCACCCCCATGAAGGAGGCCCCGGCCTTGAACACGTCCGGGTGGACGGCGAGCATGTGCTGGGTCATCATGCCGCCGGACGAGCTTCCGGTGGCGTAGACCCGGTCCGGGTCTCCCTGGTAGGTCCGCTCGGCATAGTCGATCATCGAGAGGATCGAGACCGGGTCGCTGCCGCCGCCGCGCTGCTTGGCCGCGTCCGACCAGGTGTCGAAGCAGTTGCCGAACCCCGCCGACTGGGTGGCGGTCGGGTAGATGACGATGAAGCCGTACCGGTCCGCCAGCGAGGCGAACTCGCTGCCCTGGTAGAAGCCGGGACCGGAGCCGCCGCAGCCGTGCATCGCGACCACGATCGCCGGCGAGGCCGGGCGCGAGTCAGGCACGTAGACGTGCATCCGCATGTTGCCCGGGTTGTTGCCGAAGCTGGTCACCTCCACCAGGCTGGCGGCGACGGCTGGCGATCCGAGTGCCACGGTCATGACGGCAAAGAGCGCCGCGGCGCAGGCACCGGCCAGCACTGTGGTCAAGCGTCTCATGCGCGCCCCTCCTCTCCATGTCCGCGGCGCGCCGCCGATCGGTCCGCCGCGTATTGACGTCGGTCGCTGGAAAATAGAAGGGCCACGGTTCACCGTCAACGCACGCCTGGTGGGCGTGCCCGCCGGTTCACCTGGCAGAGCGCCGTTTCCGCTGGTTATCAAGCAACTTGTTATCAAGCTCCTTGATAAGAGGGTGGGAAACTTTCATCGGAGCCCGTTCCCGCGGGGGCGCGATATCGTCTCCTGGTGACCGATCCGGGTGCCCCCGCGGCCGCTGCGCCGGACGCCCCGCCGCCCCGTGTGAGCTACCTGGTGTTCCGGCTGGAACGCCGCATCCGCGCCTGCCTGGACGAAGCGCTCGCCCGGCACGGCATGACGACCACCGGATACATGGCGCTCAGCGAGCTGCGCCTGCGCGACGCCCCGTCCTCGGCCGACCTGGCCCGCATCGCCTTCGTCACCCCGCAGGCGATGAACCTGGTCATCCGCGACCTCGAACAACGCGGCCTGATCCGCCGCGACCCGCACCCGAACGGCGGCCGCGCCCTCCGCACCCGCCTCACCCCGAAAGGTCTGCGCACCCTCCGGCGATGCGACCGCTCTCTCGACAGCATCGAAGCCGTCATGCTCGCCGAGATCGACGACCCGGACCGCACGACCCTCGCGGAAGCACTCATACGCTGCGCCCGAGCCCTCCACCCGGACACACGGCCCTGACCCGGCCCCCGTTCGGATACGCTCGGGGGTACCTGGTCCACGGTGGGCGAGACAAGCGGAGGCAGGAATGCGGGGGAAGCGGCAGGGCGCCATCGGCGCTCCTCTCGCGCTGCTGACCCTGCTGGCCGCGCTGTTCTGCGTCACCGGCGCCTCCCTGGCACCGTCAGCGATGGCGGGCTCCGCGACCGCGGTCACCGCGGCCCACGCTGACGGGGGAGAAGCTCATGAGTCGCTGGGAGCTACCGACGAGACGGCGCCCGCCGTCCCGGCGGGCACCCGGTGCCTGAAGAAGGCGCAGCCCGAGCAGCAGCACCCGCGCATCGGCGCCCTGCCCGCCCGCGCGCTGCCGGTGGAGAACGACGCCCTGGCGCCGGCCCGGGCGCCCACGCGCACCGGCGCCCCGCGCCGCAATCCGACCGAGTCTCCGCCCGACCTCACCGAACTCTCCGTACGACGCGTGTAGGAACGCGCGGTGTCCGCGTGTTCCTGTCACTTCCCCGTACGAGTGGAGAGTTTCCCGTGTCCTCTTCCCGTTCCCCACGGGCGGCCTGGGCCGCCCTGAGCCGCTGGCCCCGCCGGCGCCGGCTCGCCGTGGCGGCGGCCACGCCGCTGGCGGCCGTCGTCCTGGGCGTGCCCACAGCCCTCATCCCGACCCCGCTGTTCTCCCGCTCGGTGCCGCCGGTGTGGTGGAACTACCCCGTGCTGGGCCTCGCCGCCGTGCTGACGGCCGTGGTGCTCGCCACCTACGTGCGGACCAGGACGGTCGCGGACCGGGACGACGCGACCGGGCGTTCGCTCGGGTCGGCGGGTGCGGTGCTGTCCTTCCTCGCCGTCGGTTGCCCCGTCTGCAACAAGGCGGTCCTGCTCCTGCTGGGCACCTCGGGGGCGTTGAGCTACTGGGCGCCCCTGCAACCCGCGGTCGCGGTGCTCTCCCTCGCCCTGCTGGCCGAGGCCGCCCTGCGGCGCCTGGCCACCGAGGCGGCCTGCCCCGTGCCGTCCGCCGCCTGAACCCACCCTTCTTCCTCCTCCGCACTCATCACCTGGAGGTGCCATGCCTTCCTCTCTTCGTACCCGCCGTCGCCGCCTGACCTGGATCGTCGTCAGCGGCGGTGTGACGGCCGCCCTCGCCGCGGGGCTCGCCCTCGGCGGCGTCAGCGGCGGCTCCGCGTCCCCGGCCCGGCCCGTCCCCGCCGCCTCCTCGCCCACCGTCCAGGCCACTTCCGACGAACAGCAGAAGTCGCTGCTCGCCCTCGCCCGGAGGATGGAGGGCGACCCGATGGCCCTGGGCCGAGCCGACGCACCCGTCGTACTGATCGCCTACGAGGACTTCCAGTGCCCCTTCTGCGGCAAGTTCGCGAGGGAGACCAAGCCGGAGCTCCTCCGCAAGTACGTCGACAAGGGAGTGCTGCGCATCGAGTGGCGCAACTTCCCCATCTTCGGCGCCGAATCGGAGCAGGCGGCCCGCGCCGCCTGGGCCGCCGGACAGCAGGGCCGGTTCTGGCAGTTCCACGACGTCGCCTACGCCAAGGAGCGCGCGCGTAACCAGGGCGAATTCTCCTCCGCCCGGCTGCGCGAGATGGCGCGTGAGGCGGGCGTCCCCGACCTCGACCGCTTCGAGGCCGACAAGAAGTCGAAGGCGGCCGGCGCCGCCGTGGGCAAGGACCAGGAGGAGGGATACGTGCTGGGGGTGTCCAGCACCCCCGCCTTCCTGGTCAACACCACGCCGATCCTGGGCGCGCAGCCGCTGAGCGCCTTCGGCGCCGTCATCGAGCAGGCCGCGAAGGAAGCCGGGTGATGAGCGGCGTCACCGTCTCGACGGCCTTCTTCGGCGGGCTGCTGGCGCTGCTCAGCCCGTGCAGCGCCCTGCTGCTGCCGGCGTTCTTCGCGTACTCCTTCACCAGCCGCACCCGCCTGTTGTCGCGCACCGCCGTCTTCTACGCGGGACTGTGCACGACGCTGGTGCCGCTCGGGGTGGCCGGCTCCTTCGCCGGCCGCCTGTTCTACGGGAACCGCGACCTGCTGGTCACGATCGGCGGCTGGACGATGATCGTGCTGGGCCTGGTTCAGGTCCTGGGGATCGGATTCGGATCCCGTCGTCTGCAGCAGGCGGCGGGCACGCGCAGGACGGGGTCCGCCGTCTCGGTGTACGCCCTGGGCGCCGTCTACGGTCTGGCGGGCTTCTGCGCCGGCCCCATCCTCGGCGGCATCCTCACCGTCGCGGCTCTCGACGGCAGCCCGGTGCACGGCGGTCTCCTGCTGGCCGTCTACGCGCTGGGGATGGCCGTGCCGATGTTCGTGCTGGCACTGCTGTGGGACCGCTACGACCTCGGGCGCCGGCGCTGGCTGAGGGGGCGTGTCGTGCGGCTGGGCCCGCTGACCGCGCACAGTACGTCCCTGGTCGGAGGGGCCCTCTTCGTGGTGCTGGGGATCATGTTCCTGCTCTTCGACGGCACCTCGGCGCTGCCCTCCGTCCTCGACATCGACGCCGAGGCCGCGTGGCAGGCCACCGCCGCACGGCTCGGTGACGCGGTCCCCGACCGGGCCCTGCTGCTGGGACTGGCCCTGGCCGCCGCCGGCACGGCGGCGGTGGCCGCCTTCCGGCTTCGCCGGTAGTGGTGGCCGATGCCCGGACATGAGGACGTGACCGCGTTACGGCTCGGCCTGAGCGCCCGGATGCTCGCGGGCGAAGAGCGCGCCGAGAGCTGCGGCGAGGAGGGGAAGACCGATCACGATGGCTGTGATCGCCGGCCAGGGCGTCTCGAACGGCACCCGCGCCGGCTCCTCCCACGTGGTACGCATCGTCAGAGGCCACAGCAGGAGCATCCCGGCGGGACACCCGATGACGGCGCCGAGAACTGTTCCGCACAGAGAGCTCATGCCGGCGCGGCAGGCGCAGAACCACCGGAAGGCCGAGCCCGATCCGCTACCGGCCCGTCTCATGACCCGTGCCTGGCGCGAGTTCGTGGCCTGGCCGAAGCCGGACGTCAGCGCGCACACGAGAGCGGCGAGGAACGCTGCCACAGCGACGGGCAGCCACCCGAGTGAAGCCTCGAAACCCCGTTCGACGTGGGTCTCCGCGACCGCGTCGTCCAGCCGATCGTCGAGGCGCTGCTGTTCCTGGGCGGTGACCCGATAAAGGGTGGGGTCGACGATCAGCTCGCTCGGCTGGAGCTGGTAGCCGAGATCCCGGACGATCTTCGAGGGGACGAAGATCGTCTCCATGTGAGGGTCGGAGGTCCTGGCGACGATCGCTCGGACGGTCTTGCTCGCCGTGGTCTCATCGTCCTTGTCGGTCTCGTAGGCGAGGCTCACCGAGTCGACTTTCACGTCGGCAGATGTGACCACCACGGCCGTGCCCTCGTCGTACGGCGTCGACTGATCGCCCGTGAGGTAGCGCAGCAGCTTCTCGTCACCGATGGCCTGGTCCCAGTAGACGGCCTCCTCCGGTATCTCGACGCCGTCCGCCTCAGCGCGGAAGTACCACAATGAGTCCGCGACGGTCTCGCTCTGGGCGATCGGCACGCCGGGCAGTTCCCGCTCCATCGTCGCCCGTACGGCGGCCGCGTCCGCGGCGGAGAAAGACCTTATGAACATAGAGCTTGACTGGACCAATAAGCTGCCCGGCCTCCCGCGAGGAAGGTACTCGGCCCTGCTCTGCGCCGTTTCGCCGACCGCGATGACCGTCAGCGCGAGGCCGAAGGCCGTTGCCATCATCGCCAGCGTGATCGCGAGCACCGCACGGGCCTGGCGGCGGGCCAGATCACGGACGGCCAGGCGAAGAGGTGGTGGCAGTCGCTCCGCGAACGGACCGAGGATCTCCAGCAGCCATGAGGGCAGCGGGCCGAATCCGGCGGCGAGCAGGCCCGTGCCGACGAGGGTGATCAGCAGAAATCCGAAAAATTCGATGGCGCCATAGCGTAGATCTTCACGCGCCAGCCATGCTCCGAGGCCCATCAACCAGGCGCCCGCGAACGATGTGAAGAGTCCCAGGACGACGACTCTTCGGTTCGTGAACTCGTGGCGGTTGGGCGGGGCGGAGAGCAATGCGGCAGGAATGGCCCCCATCGCGGTCATGAGGGGAAGGCCCACGAGCACGGCGACGATCAGGAACCCGATGGCGTAGAAACCAAGATCGAAAGACATGGCGGAATAGTAGTGATCCGCTACGGTGGCGTACATGCGCTCGTCACGCGGGTGCGGGTCTTGCGACGGGCCTGGGTTCCCGCGCACGTGGCCCGCCCGGGCGCCGGCAGACAATGGCAATTCCCGCTGACCAAAATCCCCCACAGGCGATTCCGTTCATGGCGGGCGGTGCAGTGGCTGATGCGGACGCGTAGGCCGTTATGGGGAGCCTCGATCATGCGATCGAGTCCAGGACGAGGCCACGTATCCCGGACGGCTCCAGTCGCCCGGCGCGCGCGGTCCTGTTCGAGGGAGCGCAGCACGGGTGCGAGGTGCGGGTGCGCGGCCTCGATCGCGGGGAACAGCTTCCTGTCCTCGCCCCGGTGATGCCCGTCGAGCGCGACGCGGCTCCAGGCGATCAGCCTGGTCGTCCGACCCGGCCGCCGGAGGTGAGGAGGAGGGCCTCGAGGTCGCGCCAGGCGGTGCCGTCGCGCATCGCCTTGCGGCACTGCACCAGGGCTCGGGGCCAGTTGACGACCACGGCGCCGCGGAGCCGGTCGCCCTCGTCCGCGTACAGGGCCGCGAACCGCTGATCGGCCATCGGATCACCCAGCACGGTCGCGGCCACCGACCGGGACGCGTCGCCGATCACCTGGATCTTCCAGGCGTGCTGGTCGCTCCAGACGAAGTGGACGGGCTGGTGCGCGCGCGGTGAGCTCGGGTCGAGGATGTTGCGCGCCACGCAGGCGGCCTGCTCGACCGCGTTGGTCCAGTGCTCGGCGCGGACGTGACGCCCTCGCGCGGGGTCGAACCAGCGCGCGACGTCGCCGACCGCGTAGACATCGGTGGCGCCCACGGCTCGGCCCTGTTCGTCGCAGACCACGCCGTCGTCCACCTCCAGGCCGGACGTGGCGAGCCAGGCGTCGTTGGCGGCGGCGCCGACTCCGGCGACCACGGTGGCGGCCTCGAGTTCGGCGCCGTCGTCCAGGGTCACCGTCAGCCGCCCCCGGCTTCCGGAGACGCCGGACACTCCGACGCCCATCAGGCACCGGATGCCCGCGCCCTCGTGCAGGGCCAGCACCGCTTTCGCGACGTCCGGGCTCAAGGACCTGCTCATCGGGACCGGCTGGGAATCGACCAACGTCACCTCGAGACCGAGCAGGCGTCCTGTGGAGGCGATCTCGGCGCCGACGAACCCGGCGCCGATCACCACCAGAGGGCCGCCGGCGACGAGGTCGCGCCGCAGGGCGATCGCGTCGGCCAGCGTGCGTACGACGTGCACCCCGTCCGTCGTCGCCCAGGGCGGGCGGTGGGCCACGCCGCCGGTGGCGACCACGACGTGGTCGTAGCCGGAGGAGCTTCCGTCGTCGAACGACACCACGCGGGCCCGCGGGTCGAGTCCGACGGCGCGCCGGCCGAGACGCAGGTCGATCCGGGCGGCGTCGGCCTGCTTCGGTGTCAGCAGGCGGATGCCGTCCGGGGTGGCCGACCCGGTCAGCAGAGCCTTGCTGAGCGGCGGCTTGTCGTACGGCGCCTCCGTTTCCCTGTCGACGAGGACGATCTCGCCGTCGTATCCGCTCGTCCGCAGCGCCTGCGCCGTGCGGACGCCTCCGACGGAGGCTCCGACGATCAGCGTGCGGGTCATGCGCCGGTCACCCTGAGCGCGGAGACGGGGCAACTGCGCACCGCCTCTTCGACGCGCCGGCGGTCTTCGTCCGCCACCTCGGTCCTGAGCAGCACGACGACTCCGTCGTCGTCGATGTCGAAGTAGCGGTCGGCGCCGACGACGCAGTTGGCGTAGCCCTGGCACGCTCCCAGGTCGGCTTCTACGGCTGCCACGTGTATCACTCCTCTGTGAAGGTCGGGGTTGCGAGGTCCGTCACCTGACGCGGATGCCGCCGTCGGAATGGGCGACGTCCCCGGTGACGCCCCGCACGCGCCGGGAGGCGAGGTAGACGTAGCTCCAGGCATGGTCCATCCCCGACATGGCGATGCCCAGGGGGACTCTTCCGGCGAGCTCGGCCTCGCGTCCGGGGGTGTCGTTCAGCCGCTTGTCCCGCAGGCCGAGCGCGGTGGGGCCGCGCAGGTCGGTGTTCATGGTTCCGCCCGGCGCGACCGCGTTGACCCGGATGTCGGGCGCCAGCTCGTGAGCCAGCGCGGTGACGAGGCCGCGTACGGCATGTTTGGAGCTGACGTACAGGACGCCGCCGCGTCCCGGGTAGTAGGCCGAGGTCGACTCCGTCAGGATCACCGAGCCGCGCGTCTTGCGGAGCTCGGGCAGCGCGGCCTTCACCGCGTGGAGGTTGCTCTTGACGTTGACGGCGAAGATCTCGTCGAAGGCGTCGTCGATCTCGTCGTCGTCCAGGTCCGCGAGGCCCCGGTAGAAGTCGAAGATCCCGACGCAACTGACCAGGACGTCGAGGCCGCCGAAATGGCGGACCGCGCCGCGCACCGCGGCGCGGTTGTCGGCGGGGATGGTCGCATCCCCGACGACGACCGGCACCCCGGGCAGTTCCGCGGCGAGCAGGTCCGCCTTGGCGTTGTCGCGTTCGAGAACGGCGACCTGGGCGCCTTCCGACAGGAACGCGGCGACGACGGCGCGTCCGATCCCGGATCCGCCGCCGACGACGAGCGCGCGCTGGCCGTCCATCCAGCCGGTCATACGAGGACACTCCTAGCGTCGAAAGGGGCGGCGGGAGCCAGGCCCGATCTGAGCAGCCGGCACGGGCGGTCCAACCGTGGGCCCGGCACGCGGGTCACGGCGTGTCCGTCAGCAGCGGCCTGAACGGATGCCCCACCATGGCGGACAGCGTCGCCGTGTTCTGCCAGGTCAGGGCCTCGAGTTCGAGCGGGTCGACGGTGATCCACTGCCCGGTCTTCGGGGAGTCGATCAGCAGGCGCGTGCCGTTCCGGGTCCGCACGCACACGACGCGGATCTCGGCGAACTCGTTGGCGATGACGATGGGGTCGCCGACCGCGTTGTCGAGGAGGTGCCGTCGCCGCGCGGCGGCGAGCTCCGCGGCGCGGCGGTCCGCCGCCTCGCCCTCCCAGGTCAGGCTCATAGGAAGATCGCCAAGTTCTGCATGCGGATCACCGACTCGTCCGCGGCGATCAGGCGGCGCGCCAGTTTCCACTCGCCCTCGCAGTGCCGTAGGAGGTCTTCGCGGCCCGCGGAGACCAGCGCGGACTCCCCGACGTCGCCGCGGCTGCGGAACAGGAGCACGGCGGACTCGACGATGAGTTCGTCGTCCCGGTCCGTGGCGAAGGTGCGCACGTTGGTGACGAAGTGCCGGAGCCGTGACGGCGGGTCCTCGGTCCACGCGTGCTCGGTCGCGAACCTGGCCACTCTCTGGCGCAGGGAGTATCTGTTCTCGTCGAAGTGGGCCATGCCGGGGGCGGTGTCGTACCCGGCGCCCAGCGCCGTGGTCACCTTCACCGGCATGTAGTAGTGGATGTCCTCGGTCAGCAGCTCCAGCCAGGCCGGGTAGTCCTGCTCGTCGAGGAGGTAGGCCTCGTCGACCAGCCAGCGGTGGGCGGTGAGGTGGCGGGCGTCGTCGAAGGCGAGAGCGCGTCCGACGCGGCTCGTGGTGGAGGCGTGCGCGCCGAGGGGTGACCGGCGGGAGTCGACGCGGATGTGGTGCGGGTTCACCGGCCGGCCTCCGGAAGGTCGTCGCCGTCGGCGAGGCGTGGTGAGGCGGGCGTCCCGACCTCGACCGGGGTGCGGCGGACGGCGGGGCGTTCCAGATGGTCGGCCCAGTCACTGAGCAGGGACCTCTGGTTGTACTCGCCGTAGCCGACCCTGGCCACGCCGGGGCCGGCGAACTCGCCGGGCGTCAGGGGAGGGACGACCGGGCTGTCGTCGGAGTGCAGCCCCATCCTGTTGTTGAGCAGCAGCCGTCGTGCCATCGACCCGGCCGCCGTGGTGGTGAGCGAGACCCAGTTCTCCACGTCGTCCTGCTCGAACATGCCGGTGCTGCCGAAGCACATGAGGTAGGCCTTGTAGGAGAGGGCCTTGAACTCCTCCGGCGCCTCCTTGTCGACGGCGAACCACGACAGCACCTCGGTCTCGTCCTCGCTGATCGGCTGCCACTGGCGGATCGAGATGAACGGGAGCACGTCCTCGGAGTCCTCGATCTTCGGCCAGTTGTGCACGAAGCTGAGGTTGGGGAACACCGATGCCGCGGAGATCATGAAGCCGTTGTCGCCGATCACCGCCAGCTGCTCCGCTGACCAGGTCGTCTTCATCCGCTCGATCATGGCGTCCGGGTAGCCGACGTACCGGAGCCGCTCGTCGAGGGTGCCCGGGGGCAGCTTGTACGTCGTGCCGCCGCCGCGTCCGGCCCAGTAGGTGCAGCCGTCCTTGCGCTTCTCCGCCTTGGGCTCACGGAACAGGCCGATCTCCACCACGCTGGCGTGGGTCTGCGGCGTGTGGTACATGTCCCCGGCGAAGTTCTCGGCGCCGATCTTCCAGTTGGCCTTGACCCGCCAGCGCTGCGGCCCCCGCAGCTCGATGCCGCTCGCCGACTGCTTGGTGTAGTAGTCGAGGTAGAACGTGAAATCCCCGAGATAGTCCCTGAGGGGCGGCGCGTCGGGGTCCAGGCTGATGAAGATCAGCCCGTTGTAGGTGTCGAGCGAGGGCGCCGGCAACAGGGCCTGCCCCCTGCGGCGGAAGCCCGCCTCGCCACCGTACGCCTCCTGGTGGAAGGGCAGGCCGACGATCCGGCCGTCGTTGCGGTAGGACCATCCGTGGTACGGGCATCGGAAGTGTGTGGCGTTGCCCATCTCCGCCCGGCACACCTGCATGCCCCGGTGCAGGCACATGTTGAACATGACCCTGACGTCGCCGTCGTTCCCGCGCGCGACGATGAAGGAGTCCTCCAGCACCCGGCGCACGACGTAGTCGCCCGGCTCGGGCACCTCCGACTCGTGTCCCACGAACATCCACGCCCGGCTGAACAGCCGCTCTCTCTCCAGGTCGAAGATCTCGCGGTCGTTGTAGATGTGGGCGGGAGTCATCCCGCGCCTGACGTCGTCGAGGACGGTTCCATGATCACGCATGGTGGATGAGCCTCAGTTTCCTAGTTCTGTCTATCAGAGGCATTCTCTACATATAAGAGTAGAACGGCAAGCGGTGCCGCGAACTTCGGCCGCGGCCCGGCGCGGCGCCGCCCGCCCCCGGAGAGCCGGCGGTGATCTGTGATCGCAGGGAAGCGAGGCGCCGGTGCCTGTTTCAGAGATATCCTCTGCACATAAGAAGCCGTCGGCGCGGGCGCTCCGGCTCGGGCGCGGACCGGCCGCGCCCCGGACATCCGTGAGGTGACGCGGTTGCCGGCCTGATGTCCGTGGTGAGGGGCGGCTGCTTTTCGTATCGGGGATGCTGCAAGAACGTGCACTGACCAGCCGTGTGCGGGAAAACCGCAGACACGTGAAAGGAGGGCGGGGGAAACGGCTCGCCAGAGCACCGCGCCCCCGGACCAGGAATGGCGGACAAGCAGCAGCCGAAGCGGCCCAGAGGAGCCCCGCAATATCCCATCGAGTCCGTGGACAACGCGTTGCGGCTTCTCCTCTGGTTCCGTGACCATCGCCAGATCCGGCTGACCGACGCGAGCACGCATCTCGGGGTGGCGTCGTCGACCGCGCACCGGCTGCTGGCGATGCTGCAGTATCGCGGGTTCGTGCGGCAGAACCCCGCGACCCGCGCCTACGAGCCGGGGCCCGCGTTGAGCTCGGTGGCCTCCGCGATCGTGCGACACGTCGACGTGCGCACGCGGGTGCGCCCGGTGCTGGAGCGGCTGAACAAGGAGTTCGGCGAGACGGTGCATCTCGCCCGGCTCGAAGGACGCAGCGTCAACTTCCTCGACGCCGTGGAGAGCACGCGCGCGGTGCGCGTCAGCTCGCGGACGGGCACGGTGGTCCCGGCCCACGCGACCTCCAGCGGAAAGGCCATGCTGAGCCGCCTGCCGATCGAGGAGCTGCGCGAGCTCTACCCGGAGGAGAACCTGGAGCCGGTCACCAAGAAGACCATCACGACGAGAGACGAGCTGGAGCTGGCGGTCGAGCAGGCCCGGCGGCGGGGCTACGCGACCAGCCAGGAAGAGAGCGAGGAGGGCGTCGCCTCCGTCGCGGTCGCGATCGAGAGTCCGAGCGGCACCCTTTTCTGTCTCAATGTGTCGGTGCCGACGTACCGCATGACCGCGCCGCTGAAGAAGGAGATCGCCCAGTCGCTGCGGAACGCCGCCGAAGAACTGGGCGCCGAGCTCGTCTGACCGCGTCCAGGAGATCGCGTGTGCCTTTCCGGCTCCTTGAACGGGTGTTCCCTCATGCCATAAGCTAGCGCTCGCTAAATTCGGGAGGGCTTCCCAGCCCACCCCGGCGGGAGGCGCCGCTGGTCTTCGCGCCCTTTCAGGAAGGAGCGTCCTGTGACCGGTCGCCCGACCGCTCTGGTAACCGGCGGCTCGCGGGGCATCGGCTTCGCCATCGCCCGCCGCCTCGCGGAAGCCGGCCACGACCTGATCGTGTGCGCCCGCCGGGCCGAGACCATGGCCGACGCCGAGCGGAGTCTGTCGGCGACCGGCGTGTGGGTGCACGCCGTGCAGGCCGACCTGGCCGTGGAGGAGGACGTGCGGCGGCTGATCCAGGTGTGTCAGGACAGGTGCGACCGGCTGGACGTGCTCGTACTCGGCGCCGGGATCGGCGCGGCGGGCCCCGTCGAGGAGCTGCCGCTGCGACGCTTCGACAAGCTGTTCGCGGTCAACGTCCGCGCCCCGTACGCGCTCGTGCAGGCCCTGCTGCCCCTGCTGCGCAAGGGAGCCGCGGAGAACCCGCGGCACGGCGCGAAGATCGTCGCGCTGGCCTCGATCACCGGGGTCTATCCCGAACCCGGCCTGGCGGCCTACGGCGCCAGCAAGGCCGCGCTGGGGGCGCTCTGCCGATCCGTCAACGCGGAGGCCTCGGCGGCGGGGGTGTCGGCCACGGTGATCAGCCCCGGCTACGTCGACACCGACATGACCCAGGGGGTCCACGACGAGGTCGAGCCGGCCGCGATGATCAGCACGGCCGACGTCGCCGAGCTCGCGATGAGCGTCACCCGGTTGTCGGTCAACGCGGTCGTGCCGGAAATCGTCGTCACCAGGCCCGGCGGGCAGCTGCATCGGGCGTGACGGCGGCACGGTGCGCGGCGATCCCGCGGTTTGCCAGACGGGGCGGTCGATGAGAAGGTCTGTCTCCCGGCCTTCCCGGGGCGTGATCTCGGTTCGACGGAACGTGTCCGCATGGCGCTTGCTGATCGTAGGTACGTGATGGCGAAGAAGAACAATGAGGCGACTCCGGAGGGAGCGCCGGCGCGCGGAGACTGGCGCCACTACGAGCCGATCCAGCTGTCGCCCATCCTGACGCACGCGCTGGAGGCGTTCTACGAGCACGGTTTCCACGGCACCACCGTCCGCGACATCGCGCGACGGGTCGGCGTGACCGTGCCGGCGCTCTACTACCACCACGAGAACAAGGAAGCCGTTCTCGTGGCCCTGCTGGAGACCGCGACCAACGACGTGATCTGGCGCGCGAGCGCGGCGGCCGAGGAGGGCGGCGACGGACCCCGGACGCGCCTGGCCAACGTCATCGAGGCGGTCGTGCTGCACATGACCCATCGCGTCCGGCTGGCCGCGCTGGACTCCGAGCTGCGCTATCTCCAGCCGGACAACCGCAGGCACTACGCGGCGACGCGCAAGAAGCTGGAGAAGCTGCTCGACGAGATCATCGAGGACGGGGTGCGCCGCGGGGTGTTCGCCGTGACCCTGCCCGCCGAGACGGCCAGGGCCCTGCTGGGCATGTGTCAGGCGATCGCCACGTGGTATCACGACGGCGGCCCGCTGCGGCCGGAGGAGATCGCCGAGCGCTACGTCGACATAGCTCTGACGACCGTGGGTGCCCGGGGCCTGCCGGCGCGCAGCGACCTCGAACACCCTGGCGGCGCTTCCTCGATCGGCTAGTCGCTCAGACGCCGATCGATCCTCAGGAGGACGGTGTTCACCACGGCCGCGACGATGACCGTCACCAGGACGATGGCGAACAGCCGCGCCGGTTCGAGCGCCGCGTACGCCGCGCTGAGCTCCACGCCGAGGCCGCCGGTCGAACCGAAGTACTCCGAGATGACGACCGAGACGAAGCCGATGCCGAAGCCCAGGCGCATGCCGACGAGGAGCAGCGGCAGTGACCAGCGCAGCCTGATCTTCACGGCCATCGCCCAGGGCGTCAGCTCCACGCTGCGCCCGAGCCTGACGAGCGCCTTCGGCGTGGTCCGCACGCCCGCGATCACGTTGACGAGGATCGGGAAGACCGCGGCCAGGAACCCCATCGACATCTTGGCCGTTCCGCTCGCGCCGAACAGGGTCAGCAGGATCGGCAGGAAGACGATCCGCGGGATGCTCCCGTACGCCTGCACGAGCGGGTCGAACACGCGGTAGGCGAAGTCGTTGACCGCGATGGCGTAACCGACCGGCACACCCACCACGAGGGCGGCGCCGAACCCGGTCGCGACGTGCAGCAGAGTGTCGGCGGTGGCCTCGACGAGCCAGCCGTCCGAGATCCCCCGCCACAGCGCCTCGACCGTGGCCACGGGCGCTCCGAGGTGACTCGACAGGAGCGCAAGGAGCTGCCAGACAGCGACGATCAGGGTCAGCCCGGCGAGGTGGAGAAGGGCGGCCGGCGGGCGGCCGGTGCCGGACGCGGCCGGGCGCCCGCCGCGGACCCGCGTTTGCTGCTTCGATGCCACGGTCATGTCGTCACGTCCCGGCGGAGAGATCGTTCGATGCGCGTGAGAACCAGGTTCACCAGGATCGCGAGGGCGCACACCACGACGATGTTGGCGTACATGCGGTCCACCGCGAACGTGTGGTAGCTCTGCCCCACCCGGTAGCCGAGCCCGGCGCTCGCCACGATGAACTCCATGCCGATCGTGGTCACCAGGGCCGCGAGGAAGCCGACGCGCAGCCCCGGGAAGATCAGCGGAATCGCCGCGGGAAGGAACACCTTCCGGTACGCCGCGGTCCGGCTGAGCAGCAAGGAGGTGGCGAGCCGCTGAAGCCCCCGCGGAATCGCGCCCAGTCCGGCCGTGGTGTTGAGCGCGACGGGAACCATCGTCACGGCCGCCACGACGATGATCGTCGGCCCCCGGTTGAGGCCGAAGATCGTGAGCAGGACGGGGTAGAAGACGAGCAGCGGGACGGACTGGAGCGCGACGAGATAGGTGCTGACGACCGCCTGGACGCGCCGGAGCCGGGCGACGGCCACGCCGATGCCGATGCCGGCGGTCGCCCCGATCAGGAACCCCGCGGCGAGGGTCGTCAGGGTGGCCGCGAGGTCGTGGACGGTCTCCGGAGTGCCGATCAGGTCGACGACCTGCGTCGCGATGACGGAGGGCTGTGACCACGTCAGCGGGTCGAGCAGTCCCGCCGCGGCCCCGGCCTCCCAGAGCGCGAAGAAGCCGACGACGAGGGCGGCCTGGGTGGCCGGCACCTGCCAGTCGGCGCGTGGCCGGCCGCCTCGCCGCGCGCGGAGCATGGCGCTCAATCCGTGCCCCCCACGAGCTGCCGGTTGGCCTCGTCGCGCAGGAGTTTCCAGATGACGCCGTTGAGTTCCTGGAACCGGGGGTCGAGCGGAAGGTCGGTGCCGCGCGGGCGCGGAATGTCGATCACCACGCGCTCCTTGATGCGCGCCGGGCGTTGCGACATCACCCAGACCTCGTCGGACAGCGCGATCGCCTCGGGGATGTCGTGCGTCACGAACAGGACGCTGCAGCGGATCCGTTCCCAGATCTTGGTGAGCTCGGTCCCCATCATCATGCGCGTCTGCTGGTCGAGGGCGCCGAACGGTTCGTCCATGAGCAGGATCTCCGGATCCACCGCGAGCGCGCGGGCGATCGCGACCCGTTGCCGCATCCCGCCGGACAGGTCTCCCGGGTGCTTGTCCGCGAACCCGTCGAGCCCGACCAGGTTGATCAGCGCGTCCGCGCGCTCCCGTCGCTGCTTCTTCGGGACGCCCGCGGCCTCCAGGCCGAAGGCGACGTTGTCCCGTACCGTGCGCCACGGCAGAAGAGCGGCTTCCTGGAAGACCATGGCGGTCGTCCGGCGCGGTCCGCGGATCTCCTCGCCGTTCAGCCGGGCCGAGCCCGACGTGGGGGCCAGCAGCCCGCCGGCGATGTCCAGCAGGGTGCTCTTCCCGCACCCGCTGGGGCCGATGACGGAGACGAAGCAGCCTTTCGGCACGGCGGCGGTGACGCCCACGAGCGCCTCGATGGTTCCGCTGGCGGTCCGGTACGTGAGAGCCGTGTCCTCGAACTCGAGCACCGCCTCGCCCGAGGTGGTCACAGGCGCTCCAGAAGACTCGTGTCGAGCAGCCCGGACACGTCCGCCTGCTTCGTCAGGCCGAGGCTCATCGCGGCCTCCGCCGCCGACCGGACGCCCTCCTCGTTGATCTCGACCTTCCAGGCCTCCTTGGGAACGGAGCCGAGGGCCTCCTGCGCGACGGTGGCGTCGAGTTTCAGCGCGGGTCCCCAGATCGACGCGGCGCGCTGGACGTCGTCGGTGATCAGTGTGAGGGCCGAGCGTACGGCCTCCATCCACCGGAGCAGGCCGTCGCTGTTCGTCTTGAGCGCCTTCTCGGTGACGCAGACGCAGACGTCGGCCCATCCCGGATGGAGTTCGGCCGCGGTGATCGCGACCTTGCCCGCGCCGGTCGTGACGAGCTTGCTGGACGTCGGGGGAACGAGGGCGCCCAGGTCGACGATGCCCTGTTCGACGGACGGCCAGACCGAGGCGTAGTCGCCCACGCTCACGACCTGGACGTCGACGCCCGGCTTGAACCCGCCCTTGGTGACGGCGAGGTTGGCGAAGAACTCCACCGGACTGCCGGTCCCGGCGATCCCGATCTTCTTGCCTTTGAGGTCCTTCGGGGAGGTGATCGTGGTGTCGGGGCGGCCGACGAAGACGACGGAGGCGGCGTTGAACCCCCCACCGATGATCCTCAGGTCCTTGGCGCCGCCCTGGTAGGCGAGAACGGTGGAGATCGTCGCGGCCGACCCGAAGCCCGAACCACCGCGGATCGCTCGGATCGTTTCGGTCCCGCCGGCGAGGTGGACATTGGAGATGGACAGCTGGTGCTGGGCGTAGAACTCGTGTGCGGCGATCACATAAGGCGCCGCCGAGACGATCGAGTCCAGTCCGGAGATCGCGGCCTGGCCACCGAGCTTCCCGCTCTCGGCACTCTTGGTCGACGCGTCGTTCGATGAGGTGCACGCGGACAGCAGGGCGACACCGCCGATCGCTGCTCCGACGCGGAGGACTTCGCGCCTGCTGAGGCGGGAAATGCGCAGAGCGTCACCTCGAAGATTCGCCATTTGGGTCCTTCTCCTGTCTCAGGAAAGCCGAAGGTGCGCGGTTCGCCTGGTTGATCCGGTTGCGGGAGGCTAACAGAATGGAATTCTGCTGTCCAGAGTGGATTTCTTGCGTCATGGGCTGGTGCGGGGTGTCGTCGCCCAGCGCATCGCATGGGTACGGGCTGGGAGTTCTCGGGGTGGTCCACGCGGCTCGGCGGGGCCGGGTCCGCGGGAGTCTCCGGGAAGGGGGAAGTGGCTTCGGGCCGGGCACCCCCGGCTCGGGAGGCTCGGCCGCGGAGAGGCGACCTACTTATCGTTCGCTCAGAAGGTAGGGGGGAGGCGATCGGCGGGTCAATCCCCCGGCGGGCACATTGACCGGATGACGCGCGCAGTGCAGAATCATTTTCTGCTGAACAGAAGTCTGTCCGCCCGACGACTACGCTTCCCCGTCAACCGGTGCCGCATGACTGGAACGTCCAGCAGGCGGGCACCCGCCACCCAAGGAGAACCCGAGGTGTTCGAACCGGCCCCCGACCCGGACCCGGCCGGCCTCGGCCCGCTGCGCCAGGAGATCGCCGAAGGCTGCCGGGTCCTCGCCGCGCGGCGGCTGGCCCCCGGCGTTCTCGGCCACATCAGCGTGCGCGTCGACGCCGCACGCCTGCTGATCCGGTGCCGCGGCCCGCATGAGCGAGGTCTGGCGTACACGACCGCCGAGGACGTCAGACTCGTCGACCCGGCCGGCCGGCCGGGCGCCGAGGGCGAACTGGCCGGCGGGCACACGGCGCCGTACGAACTGCCCCTGCACGCCCGGATCCTGGAACGCCGGCCGGACGTCGCGTGCGTCGTGCACGCGCACCCCCGCGACGTCGTCGTCGCCGACCTCGCGGGGCTGCCGATCCTGCCCGTCGTCGGCGCCTACGACATCCCCGGCGCCGCCCTGGCGGCCGCCGGCGTTCCCGTATACCCGCGTGCCGCGCTCATCCACACGCCCGGTCTCGCGGACGAGGTCGCCGACGCGCTCGGCCGGCGCAACGCGGTGGTCATGCGCGGCCACGGCCTGACCACCGTCGGCGCCTCGGTGGCCGAGGCCGTGCTGCGGGCCGCCTCCGTCCAGGCCATCGCGTCGATCTCGCTCGCCGTCGCCGCCGCCGGCGGCACCCCGCGGGCCATCCCCGACGAGGACCTGGCCGAGCTGCCGAACCTCGGCTCCGGCCTCAACCTCGGGGCGGCCTGGCGCCACGAACTCGCCCGACTCCACGAGGGAGAACTGCCGTGAACCGACCACCGACCAGCCCGTCGAGCAACATCGGCGACGGCGACCTGACCGTCACCAACATCCTGCGCCACGGCTCGACCTGGCACGCCGGGCGGTCGGTCAGGACGGTCCGCGACGACGCGTCCGAGCTGAGCTACGGCGACCTGGCCGGGCAGGTCGCGGCCCTCGCGCACGGCCTGCGCTCCCTGGGCGTCCGGGACGGCTCCGTCGTCGGCTCGCTGATGTGGAACACCCGCGAGCACCTCGAGGCGTACTTCGCGGTCCCGGCCATGGGCGCCCTGCTGCACACGATCAATCCGAGACTGTCGGTGGAACAGCTGATCTTCACGATCAACCACGCCGCCGACGAGGTGATCGTCGCCGACGCGTCGCTCCTCGGCCAGCTGGCCGAGATCGCCGACCGCCTGCCCACGGTGCGCACGGTCATCGTGGCCGGGACGTACCAGGAAGGCGCACTGGACGCCTGGCCGGGGCAGGCGCTGCGGTACGACGAGGTCGTCGCCGGGCAGCCGACCACCTACGCGTGGCCGGAGATCCACGAGAAAACCGCCGCGACGCTCTGCTTCACCACCGGAACCACCGGCGACCCCAAGGGAATCGCCTACAGCCACCGGTCGATCTGGATCCACGCGATGTCGCTGTGCACGGCCAACGCCCTCGCGCTGAGCTCGCGGGACCACGGCTACATCATCACGCCGATGTTCCACGCCAACGCGTGGGGCTACCCGTACGCGACCTTCTGGGCCGGCGGCGACCTGCTCCTGTGCAATCGCTGGGTCGACCCGGCGACGGTGGTCGAGGCGGTCCAGCGCCACCGGCCGACGTTCTCCAACGGCGTGCCCACCGTGTGGAACGAGATCCTGGACTACGTCGATGCCGACCCGGCGCGTGACCTGGGGACGCTCGACCGCGTCGCGCTCGGTGGTGCGCCCATCCCGAGGAAGCTGCGTACCGGGCTCAAGGAGCGCTACGGCGTGGAGGCGCTGCAGGGCTGGGGCATGACCGAGACCTCGCCGCTGGTCACCCTCAACCGCCCGCCGCGAGCCGAGGAGGACACCGATCCGGATCGCCGCGCCGACAACCAGGGGAGGGTCCTGGCCGGCGTCGACATCCGCCTCGTCCAGCCCGACACCGGCGAGACCCTGGCCGCCGACGGACGCGCTGTCGGCGAGTTCGAGCTGCGCGGACCCTGGGTCGCCGACTCGTACCACCACGCCGATGCCGGAGAGAAGTTCCGCGACGGCTGGCTGCGTACCGGAGACGTCGGCACGCTCGACCCGCTCGGGTACGTGACCCTCACCGACCGGGCCAAGGACGTCATCAAGTCCGGCGGCGAATGGATCTCCTCGACGGAGCTGGAACTCGCGGTCGCCCAGCATCCCGACGTCCGTCAGGCGGCGGTGATCGGCGTGCCCGACGAGCGCTGGGACGAGCGCCCCTGCGTCCTCGTCGTGATGCGGGACGGCGCGCGGACGACCCTCGCGGACCTGCGCGACGCGCTGCTCGGCACGGTGCCCAAATGGTGGGTCCCGGAGCGCTGGGTGCTGGCCGACGAGCTGCCGATGACCAGCGTCGGCAAGTTCGACAAGAAGCGCATGCGGGCGATCTACGCGGAGGGGAAGCTGGACGTCCGGCGTCTTTGACCGAACCGCGGGAGGGGGCCCGTCCGGTTGCGGACGGGCCCCCTCCGGGCGTCAGGCCCCGGAGACGGGCAGCCGCTCGCCGATCCACCGCGCGATGACGTCGGCGACCCTCTCGCGGGCCCCCGGCGGGTTCTCGAAGTAGTGGTCGCCGGGCAGGTCGAGCCGTTGCTTGTCGTCGCTGGCGATGGCGGCGTACAGCCCGTCGGCGTCGCTCGGGTACACGCCCGCGTCCGCGTCCGGGTTGATGACGATCGCGGGCACCTTCACCTTGGCGAGATGCTCCTCGGCCCGGCACTGCGACTCGGTCAGGCTCCACATGCCCAGCCAGTTGCGCAGCGACGTCTCGTGGCCCAGTCCCCGGCCCGAGCGGTTCGCCACGGCCGGCTCGCCCCGGTAGCAGGCGTTGTCCGGGCGGTTGGACGGGTCCAGGGACGAGTCGACCATGCGCGGGTCGGCCCACACCCGCTGCACGCTGAACGGGCGGTCCTGGAAGCCCAGCCCCTGGATCCTGGCCAGCTCGGCCTTGGCCCACGCGGTGATGCGGTGGTTGCGCTCGACCTGCGCGGCGCGGTAGCGGGCCAGGAACTCCGCCGAGTACGGGGGGCCGTTGTCCGGGTTGAACAGGTCGAGCTCCGGGTCGGTCAGCGTCGGGTCGTGCTCGTCGACGACCGCCGCGTCCATCCATGCGGTGATCACCTCAGGCCGGCCGAGGTGCGCGGCGAGCGACACGTACGCGTCGCCGGGGATCAGCTCGTCCACGCCGGGCGCCGGCGGCATGCCGATTCCCGGGCGCACACACGGCTCGACGGCCTGCGCGTGGTAGGCCGCCATGAGGGACCCGCCCCCGGAGTTGCCGAGCAGGACCACGTGCTCGACCCCGGCGTCCTTGAGCCAGCGCACGCCGACGCCGATGTCCACCAGGGCCCGGTCGAGGACGAACTCCGACTCGTAGCCCCGGTAGCGCGTGTTCCAGCCCAGGAATCCGATGCCGCGCGCGGCCATGTACTCGGCGAGGTAGTGCTCGGAGAAGTCGATCTGGTAGTGGGTGGCGATCATCGCGACGCGCGGGCGTGCGCCTTCGGGCGCGTAGTAGACGCCCTGGCACGGCATGCCGCCCGCGCCGGCCCGCCGAGCGCCGGGAGATTCGCTGCTGACGAAGGTCTTGCTGATCATCGGGGAGAGACCGCCTTATGGTTCAGTCGTGCATACCTGGTGGGGGTGCGATACAGCAGCCCGGCCCGGCGAGGGCGTCCGGATGCGGTGCCGCGTTCGGGGTCGGTCATGAGCGTCCAGCCTCCTGCGGCGGTGAGGTGCTGAGACGCTAATCCGGACCGGTCCGTCCGTCAAGAGTGAGCGCTCGCTAAGTTGACCGCTCCACGACTGGACACCCGGCACGACGTCCCTCCACGCTCGACCCGGCGAACGCCAAGTGCTGCCGCCAGGAAGTCCCTCGGGGATTCACGGACCAAGACTGACCGTGCTTCAGCATCAGGTGTCGTCGATGCTGGTCCAGTAGGTGGCCGAACCCCCATGGCGCAGCCGCGTCAGGGGCAGCCGGCCGCCGTCGGCGAGCTGTCCTCCGGCAGGTGCTCTCGGAGATGCCCGCAGGCTTGGCGGACTGCATCGTCACCAGCCCACCCCATTGGGGGCTGCGGCACTGTTGCGAGGGCCAGTACAGCCAGGAGCCCACGATCGAGGCGTACGTGGAGACGCTGCGTTCGACCCTCGCCAAGGTCCGCCGGGTCCTGGCCGACGACGGCACCCGCTGGCTCAACCTGCGCGTTCGACCTGGACCCGATCCGCGAGCCGTACACCGGAGACCGCCCGATCAGCAGGAGGTCCCGCGCGGGCGGCAACAAGCCGAACAGCATCACGGCCGGCCGGCCGCCGCCCGGCAAGCACGGCATGACCGGCAAGGACGCGGCAGGCCCTCGCCACGGCGCGGCAACGCGGCCCACGGGCGAGCGGCACGCCGCCTGCCACTCCGACGGTCGCAACCCCGGGGTCGTCTGGTCGATCCTCACCCGCCCGCTGCGGGCGTGCTCGGTGAGCTGCGGAACCCGAACCGCGGGTTCGACGCCCTCGTGGTCGGCGAGCCTCAGTTCGCGTTCTGCGGTACAGCCGACACCGCTCCGGTATCGCATGGTCCACATCCGCGGTTCGAGCGATCCTTCTCAACCCGCGCTACACGGGTCGTCAGGTCTGGAACAAGCAGCACAAGCAGGAAGAACTTCTGGACGTCAACGACATCACCCAGGGGCACGTCACCAAGCTTCGGAGGCGGTCGTCCATGAGCCGCTCATCGATACTGAGACGTTCAAGAAGGCGCAGGCGCTGCTGTCGGCCAGCGGGCGGCCGGCGAACCGGCGCAAGCCCCGCAGCATGCCGCGCTCCTACGTCCTGCGCCACCTGCTCCACACAAGATGGATGCTACTAAAGGAGTACGGAAAGCAGTGGGAGAAAGCTACTCTAGGACAGGTGATGGCGGAACTTATGAACCCGTCAAGGGCTATACATCTTGCTGCCGCCTACCAAATTCGTGAACTGGCTGGAACTAGGGGCCCCGACAATAAAGACGGACGGACATAAAGCTTATGAGCGAAAGCTGGGGTTGGATTACTATTTGAAGCCAGGTGGCATCGCTGAAGAATACTGGGACTGCACGAGGTAAGGAGGGGGGCAAATGCCCCTGGAGAGGTGCTCGCGGCGACCGGGAAGCGTAATGCTTCTTCTTGTTGAGGCGCATCGGAGTCTCTGCTTAGTCATGGCGATCTGCATCCTTGTGGTTTCAGTGACCAGTGGATGCGCTGGCTGGTTCAATCGCAGCAGACACGTCGATCCCGTCATTCTGGAGCAAGTGCGCGGAATTGGTGCGGTAAGAGGCGAGAGGGTGCTTTCAAGTGACATCGACGGTACGATGGAGATAACGAACGTCTTCGTCATCGATGTCGAGGGCGAAAGCCCTTCCGGCGCACTCGATAAAGCCATCGATGCTCTGACTGCAAGAAAATGGTCCATCATGATCGAAAAGAGGCCGATACGTGTCCAGATGAAATCTCTGAATCGGGATACCGTGCATCTCACGGTAGCCCCATTCGATAAAATCTACCTCGAGACTGCACCGGAGCTTCGAGGTATGATAGACGGCAGCGATCCAGGGGCAAAGAATTTCGTTATAGTTGATGTATATGATACCGCGTGATTCACGGCGAAGCCTGGGTCGAGAACTGATGTCCGAGCTAGTACGACAGCCGCCATTTGCTGTGTGAGATGACATAGCCTCGGAGAGCAGACCCAGTTGCCGCTCCCGTGCCTTCTGAACCGGGGCCTATGGGGCACTGCGGGCGCGATGAGCACGTCAGCCGCCTCGCCGTCGCCCGGCTCGATGCCACCGCCCGGCTGGGCAACCTGAGCGTCGGCGTGCTGGACGATTGCCGGCCAGGAGAAGGGCACGGCCACGGCAGGCGTCGAACCACGACCTGCGCGACATCTGCAACGCCATCGCGGTGGTGATCGGGGAGCCGCAGCGGGCGTTCTACGGCAACCAGTACAGCCTGACGTTCCCGTTGTTCGAGCACTTCGGGGTGCCGCTGTGGGTGCCCGAGGTCGGCGGGCCGATCGATCCGGCGAACGAGGCCCACGACATGATCATGGGTGTCTTCGGCGGGTTGTCGAAGGGCGAGCGGAACCGGATCAAGATCCTGGTACGGGCGGCGATGGCGGCAATCACGGTCACAGAGGGCAGGTTCTTGGGCGGGCGTCCGCCGTACGGGTACACGCTCCAGGACGCCGGTCCGCACCCGAACCCCGGCAAGGCCGCTGACGGCCGGAGACTGCGGCGGCTGGCGGCTGATCCGGTCACCTCGCGGGTGGTGCGGTGGATCTACAGCGAGTTCCTCAAGGGGCGCGGCTATCTGGACATCGCCGAGGACCTGACGCTGCAGGGCGTCTTGTCGCCGTCGGCCAGCGACCCGGACAGGAACAAGCACAGGGACCAGCGGGCCTGGTCGAAGTACGCCGTCCGGGTGATCCTCACCAACCCGCGCTACACCGGCCACCAGGTGTGGAACAAGCAGCGCAAGGACGAAGTCCTGTTGGACGTCGAGAACGTCGCTCTGGGGACGACGACCAAGCAGCGCTGGAACGCCAAGGATCAGTGGATCTGGTCGGAGCACCCCGTGCATGACGCGATCGTGAGTGTCGAGGTGTACCAGCGCGTCCAGGAGATCCTTGCCAAGCGGGCGCGCGGCCAGTTCAGCCACCGTCCGCATCCGACTCTTCGCCCGTACGCGTTCCGCGGAGTGCTTTTCTGCGGGTACTGCGAGCGTCGGATGCAGGGCAGCTGGAACAACCGGCAGGCGTACTATCGGTGCCGCTTCCCAGCTCAGTACGCCATCACCAACCAGCTGGACCATCCGAAGGTCGTATACCTGCGGGAGGCGGAGATCCTGGATGAGGTGGATGGCTGGCTGGGGACCGCGTTCGGGCCGGACAGGCTGGAACACGTGATCGCGGCGATGGCCGAGCAGGCGATTGATCCGAACGAGGCCGCGTTGATCGATCTGCGTAAACGCCTGGCGAAGTGTGACCGAAAGCTCAACCAGTACCGTTCCGCGCTCGACGCGGGAGGTGACCCGATCGAGATCTCCTCGTGGATCAACGAGACCAAGAGCGAGCGTGCTCGACTGGAGGGGGAGCTGAAGGCGGTTCCTGCCGCGCAGCGCATCACCGTCGCCGAGATCAGATCGATGATCGAGGAGGTCGGCGACCTGGTGCGGCTCGTCGGGGAGGCCGACGCAGACGACAAGGCCAGCCTCTACACGCAGCTCGGCCTGAAGCTCACGTACTACCCGGAAAAGCAGTATGTGGAGGCCCGGATTGCTCCGGAACCCCCACATGTGCGATCGGTGTGTGTCCGAGGGGGGACTTGAACCCCCATGCCCATCACTGGGCACTAGCACCTCAAGCTAGCGCGTCTGCCTATTCCGCCACCCGGACTTGGTGCCTGCACGTGGGACCGTCATCCCGCGTCGGCTCCGTAAGGTTAGCAAACTCTGAGGAGTGCGTCATACCAAGTATCGGGCCAGTCTTCCGGGACCCCTCGGACGAGGCCCGGGATGGGGTGGGCTGGAACTCCTGATGGGGGTCTCGTGACGCAGGGGTGGCGGGGTTGGGGGGATTGGTAGGAGTACGTCCGTTCAGGGGTTTGGGGGATTCCTGGGTTCCCGTTGAAAAGTGCTTGCGGCGACTTTGCGTGCTGCTACGGTTACGGATCGTTGAGGGGTGAGTCCACGGCCGGCCTCACGATTCAAGTGGGGCCGGTTCTGGAGTTCGGGAGGTCTTGTGGCAGGCACGGCGGCACGGCGGTCGGGGGAGATGTCCCTCGCTGCGTGCCGTGCGCGCGTGTCCGCTTCCCCGGGACAGAACGCGAACGTCGGCCGGAGTCACCGGATGGCGCGGTTCGCGGCCGGTGCCCGTCGGCTCGTCGTGCGAGCGGCCTCGATCGGCGTCCTGGTGGCCGCCGGCTGGCTGCTCGCTGTTCTGTTCGGCATGCTCACCGCCGCTCCGGCGGCCGCGGACTCCACCGCGGCGACAGGGGCGAAGGCGGCGGCAGGGACCTCCGCCCCGGCGGAGGCCGAGACCGGCTCCACCCAGCTTCCCGCCCTCGTGGGCTCCGGCGGCTTCTCGGCGTCCGACGACGCCGAGGCCATGGCCGGGCGCACCGTGGCGGGGCTCAACAGCCAGCAGGATCCTGGCCTGCCCTCACCGTCCACCGCCGGTTCGATCCTCGACGGCACCAACGGCTTGGTGCCCAACGGCGGTGGCAGCGGCCCCTACGGGCCCGTCGCCGGGGATGTCGCGCGGTCGTCTCTCGACCCGCGGCTGCAGGCGCGGCGCGTTCCCATCGCGTACGTGCTGCCCCCCGTCGTCCGCACAGCGGCGGACGACCCTTCCTTCTCTCCTGACTGATCCCCGCCCGGACCCCGGCCGGCGGATTCAGCGGCGCGATCGCGCCCCGGCCGGGCCTCTCCGGCACCGATGACCGGTACGTCATGGCGGAGCGTGGCCTGATCCCCTCCGCCTGCGGGTGACACGTCAGTTCTCCCGATTCGCGAATCCCGAGGTCCCGCTGTGCGTGGCCTTCGTCACCACGGCCTCGGGACGCCCGCGATCCGTTCAGGTATCCCCCCAAACCACCTAGGAGCATTCATCATGCGTACGTGGGCCAAGGCAACGACCCCTGCCGCCCTGCTGGCCGTGGCGGTCATGTCGTTCGCCGGCAGCGGCACCGCGGTCGCCGACACCTCCGGCGACGCCTCCGTTCTCGGCGGCAACCAGGTCGACCTGCCCATCTCCCTGCCGATCGACATCAGCGGCAACTCGGTCGCCGCGATCGGCGCCGCCCAGGCCGCCTCGCAAGGCGGCGCGACCGCCGTCGAGGGCCGCGGGAACGGCATCCCCAACCGCACCTCCGGCAACGCCTCGGTGGGCGGCGGCAACCAGATCAACGTGCCCATCACCGCCCCCGTCAACGCCTGCGGCAACGCGGTCTCGCTGATCGGCGTGTCCGACGCGGGCTGCAAGGGCGGCGCGACCGCCCGCACCCAGGGCCGTGGCGGCGCGGGCGGCAACCGCACCTCGGGCAACGCGTCCGTGCTCGGCGGCAACCAGGTCACCGCGCCCATCACCGCCCCGATCAACGTCTGCGGCAACGCGATCGCGATCTTCGGCGCCGCCACGGCGGGCTGCAAGGGCGGGGCCGAGGTGCACAACACCGGCAGGGGCGCGGGCGGCAACCGCACCTCGGGCAACGCCTCGGTGCTCGGCGGCAACCAGGTCGTCGCGCCGATCTCCGTGCCGATCAACGTCTGCGGCAACGCGGTCGCCGCGGTCGGCCGGGCGTTCGCCGCCTGCCGGGGCGGCTCGTCGGTGCACAACGGCGGCGGGGGCGGCGGCGCCTACCAGACTTCGCGTCACGTTCCCGCGCCCCGTTCGTCCGGCAACGACACCGACGGCCGGTTCGGCGTCGGCAGCGGCAACCAGGTGATCGCGCCGATCGCCGCCCCGGTCGACGCCTGCGGCAACGCCGTCGGCAACGCGGTCGCGGGCTGCGTCGGCGGGGCGACGGTCCACCGGAGCGGTGGCGGCGTGGGCGGCAACCGTACGTCCGGGCGGGCCGGCGTGCTGAGCGGCAACCAGGTCGTCGCTCCGGTCGCGGCCCCGGTCAACGTCTGCGGCAACGCGGCGGCGGTGATCGGGCACGCGTTCGCCGGCTGCAAGGGCGGGGCGACGGTCCACCAGGGCGGTCGTGGCGCGGGTGGCAACCGTACGTCCGGGCAGGCGGGCGTCGGGTCGGGCAACCAGGTGGTCGCGCCGATCGCGGCCCCGATCGACGTGTGCGGCAACGCGGCCGCGCTGCTCGGCGCCGCGGCGGCCCAGTGCAGGGGCGGCGCGAGCGTCGTGCCGCAGCACGGCGCGGGCGGCAACCGCACCTCCGGACGGGCCGGCGTTCTGGCCGGCAACCAGGTCGTGGCGCCGATCGCCGCGCCGGTCAACGTCTGCGGCAACGCCGTCGCCGTGCTGGGCGACGCCGCGGCCGGCTGCCTCGGCGGCGCCCAGGTCGGCCGCGGAGCGAACCGGATGGCCGGGGGCTTCGACCGGTTCGCCGGGGCCACCGGCAAGTTCAAGGCGGCCAACGGCGCGCTGCCGGCGGTCCAGGGGGCTCCGGCTCCGGGTGGCGCGGGCGGTGTGCAGGGGCTGCCGGTGCTGGGCGGGCTCCAGGGCGTTCCCGCGCTGAGCGGGCTGGGCGGGCTGCAGGGCATCCCGGCTCTGGGCGCGCTCCAGGGAGCCACCGGCGCTGCGGGCGCGCAGGCCGGTCCGGCCCCGCAGTCCGCCCCGGGTGCCCACAAGGCGCAGGGCGCCGAAGGGCCGAGCGTCGCACGGCCGGTGCGCGAGCTCGCCTCCGGTCAGGGGCTCGCCAAGCCGGTGGAGGGCCTGGCCTCGGGCCAGAGCGTCACCAAGCCGGTGCAGGACCTCGCGACCGGCGGCGGCGCCGCCGCACTCACCGGCGAGGTGCAGAGGGGCGCCGACGTCGCCACCTCGCTCCCGGTGGTCGAGGACGCCTCCCGTACGTTCGGCCTGCCGCAGCTCCCCGAGCTGCCCGGCCTGCCCGCCGAGGCGCAGGCCCCGGCCGCGCCGGTCGCGATCACCCCGGCCAAGCCCGGCAAGGCGGCCAGGTCCGTGATGTCGGGCAACGGTGACCGCCGTGGCCGTGGCGCCGGTGTTCCCGGCAACGGCCGTGTCGCGACCAGCCCGGCCCGCCCGTCCTCGCCGCTCCGCCCCGCGACCGACCTGGTCGGCTCCACCCCGATCGGCGGCGCTGTGGGCTCGGTCACCCGTGGCCTGCCGGTCGGCGACATCGGCCTGATGAGCGCCGCGCAGCCCGCCGGCGTGACGGGGATGAACTCCAGCTCGCTGCTGGCCCTGGCGCTCGGCGCCATGTTCGCCGCCTCGGCGACGATGTTCGCCACGGCTCGTCGGTTCCGGTTCGGCCGCAAGTAAGGAATCGAGTCAGGCCGTAAATAACGCATTCGCAGGGATCTTCGGCAGGATGGCCGCCGCTCACGATCCGTGAGCGAACGGCAGAAGACGCTTTGCCCGTTCCGGGGGCGTGGCCCGGGGCGGGCAAAGCCATGTCCGCGGGCGGGTGGGTGTGGTCAGAGCGTGCTGCGTACTCGGATGATCTTGCGGCGGAGCCGTACGTGGCGGCTGCCGTCGGGATGGACACGGACGCGCGCGAGCTCCCACTGGCCGTACTCTGCGTGTTCGGTCAGCAGCTGACGTGCTGCTTCGCGAGTGAGGTCGCGCGGAATGAAGATATCCATGTAGGAGTAGTCGAGCACAACGATTAGTCTCCAGGGTGAGTCAGGGCGCCATGCCGCTCGATGGGCCTTATTCTGCGTGCTTGCGGGTGGACCCGGAAGCTAGTGGGTAGCCCGGGGGAAGGAAATTTCCGCGAGTCGGGTTACCTTTCAGTCTGTGCCGACTCCCGGCAGGGGGATTTGCAAGCGAACAGTGAGGTAGGAAGCAGCGTGCCAGCCAACAACGGCAGCACCGGCGGAACACGCCTGGTGATCGTCGAGTCGCCCGCCAAGGCGAAGACGATCAAGGATTACCTCGGTGCTGGCTACATGGTCGAGTCCAGCATCGGACACATCCGCGATCTGCCGGAGAAGGCCGAGGACATCCCCGAGAAGTTCAAGGGCGCGCCGTGGGCGCGGCTGGGGGTCAATGTCGAGCACGACTTCGAGCCTCTCTACGTCGTCAACCCTGACAAGAGGGCGCAGGTCAACAAGCTGCGCCAGCTCCTCAAGGACGCCGACGAGCTCTACCTCGCCACTGACGAGGACCGCGAGGGCGAGGCCATCGCCTGGCACCTGCGCGAGGTGCTGAAGCCCAAGGTCCCCGTGCACCGCATGGTCTTCCACGAGATCACCCCGCAGGCCATCCGCGACGCCGTCGCCAACCCCCGCGATCTCAACCTGCGCCTGGTCGACGCCCAGGAGACCCGCCGCATCCTCGACCGGCTCTACGGCTACGAGGTCAGCCCCGTGCTGTGGAAGAAGGTCAAGCCGCGGCTGTCCGCCGGCCGGGTGCAGTCGGTCGCGACGCGGCTGGTGGTCGAGCGCGAGCGCGAGCGCATGGCGTTCACCTCCGCCCACTACTGGGACCTGCAGGCGCTGTTCGACACCGGCAGGGCCGAGGAGCGGCCGCGTGACTTCACCGCCACGCTGACCGGCGTCGACGGCCGGCGGGTGGCGCAGGGCCGCGACTTCGCCAGCACCGGGCAGCTCAAGACGGCCGACGTGCTGCACCTGTCGGAGCAGGCCGCGGGCGAGCTGGCGGGGCGGCTGCGCGGGTCGTCGTTCGCGGTCAGGTCCGTCGAGCGCAAGCCGTACACCCGCAAGCCGTACGCGCCGTTCCGGACCACCACGCTGCAGCAGGAGGCCAGCAGGAAGCTGGGCTTCTCGGCCAAGTACACGATGCAGGTGGCGCAGCGGCTCTACGAGAACGGCTTCATCACCTACATGCGTACCGACAGCATCACGCTGTCGGAGACGGCGGTCGCGGCGGCGCGGGCGCAGGCGATCCGCCTGTACGGCGCCCAGTACGTCCCGGACAAGCCGCGCGTCTACAGCAGCAAGGTCAAGAACGCGCAGGAGGCCCACGAGGCCATCCGCCCGTCGGGCGAGGAGTTCCGCACGCCCGGCGAGACCGGGCTGAGCGGCGACATGTTCCGCCTGTACGAGCTGATCTGGCAGCGTACGGTCTCGTCCCAGATGAAGGACGCGGTCGGCGAGTCGATCAGCGTCAAGGTGGGCGGCACCTCGGCGGCCGGCGAGGACGTCGAGTTCAGCGCCTCCGGCCGGACGATCACCTTCTACGGCTTCCTCAAGGCGTACGTCGAGGGCCACGACGACCCGTCGAGCGACCGCGACGACGCCGAGAAGCGCCTGCCCACCCTGGCCGAGGGCGACGCGCTCAGCGTGAGCAGGCTCGACGTGGCCGGTCACTCGACCAAGCCGCCGGCCCGCTACACCGAGGCGTCGCTGGTCAAGGAGCTGGAGGACCGCGAGATCGGGCGGCCCTCGACGTACGCCTCGATCATCGGCACCATCCTCGACCGCGGCTACGTGTTCAAGAAGGGGACGGCGCTGGTGCCGTCGTTCCTGGCGTTCGCCGTGGTCAACCTGCTGGAGCAGCATTTCGGCAACCTCGTCGACTACGACTTCACCGCCGAGATGGAGAAGGTGCTCGACGACATCGCCAACGACCGGGCCGAGCGGGTGCCGGAGCTGCAGCGCTTCTACTACGGCACCGACGGCGACGAGGGGCTGAAGGAGATGGTCTCCGACCTCGGCGACATCGACGCCAAGGAGATCAGCTCGTTCCCGGTCAAGGGCACGGACATCGTGCTGCGGGTCGGCCGCTACGGCCCCTATCTCGACCGGGACGGCGCCCGGGTCAACGTGCCTGAGGACATGACGCCCGACGAGCTGACCGCCGAGAAGGCCGAGGAGCTGTTCTCGCGGCCCACGGGCGACCGCGAGCTGGGGCGCGACCCGGTGACCGGGCACGTCGTCGTGGCCAAGGACGGGCGCTACGGGCCTTATGTCACCGAGATCCTGCCCGAGCCGGCCGAGGACGAGGCGCCGAAGAGGCGTACGAAGAAGGCCGACGCCCCGAAGCCGCGGACGAGCTCGCTGTTCAAGAGCATGTCGCTGGACACCATCACGCTCGACGACGCGCTCAGGCTCCTGTCCATCCCCCGGGTGGTCGGCGAGCTGGAGGGCGAGGAGGTCGTGGCGCACAACGGCAAGTTCGGCCCCTACCTGAAGAAGGGCACCGACTCGCGTTCGCTGGCGACCGAGGAGGACCTCCTCACGGTCACGATCGAGCAGGCCAAGGAGCTGTTCGCGCAGCCCAAGCAGCGCGGGCGGCGGGCCGCGGCGGCGGCGCTGCGCGAGCTGGGCGACGACCCCGTCTCGAAGAAGCCGGTGGTGGTCAAGGAGGGGCGGTTCGGGCCGTACGTGACCGACGGCGAGACCAACGCCTCCCTGCGCAAGGGCGACACGGTCGAGGACATCACGATCGAACGGGCCGCCGAGCTGCTGGCCGAGCGGCGTGAGCGGGCGCCCGCGCCGAAGAAGACCACGCGGAAGGCGCCGGCGAAGTCCGCCACGGCGAAGAAGACCACGACGGCGAAGACCACGACGGCCAAGGCCACCACGGCGAAGTCCACGGCGGCGAAGTCCGCCACCGCGAAGTCCGCGGCGGCGAAGAAGGCGCCGGCGGCGGCGAAGAAGTCCGCCGCGAAATCGTAAGTAGCATCACTTATGTGATTGTCCTGATCTTCGTCGGCCTCATCCTGCTGGCGCACTATTACCTGTGGTATCGGCTGGTGCGCTCGACGACGGTCCCCGGGCGGCTGCGTAAGGCGCTGACCTGGGGTGTCGTGGGGTTGATGCTGCTGGTCGTGGCGACGTTCGTCGGGACGCGGTCGGACTTCGGGACGTGGCTGGCCTGGCCGGGCTATCTGTGGCTGGCTCTGCTGTTCTACCTGTTCGTGTTCCTCGCGGTGCTGGAGATCCCGCGGGCGGTGGCGGCGGTGTGGCTGCGCCGGGCCGGGCGGCGGCGCGCGCCGGCGCCCGAGCCCGTGGCGGTGCTCGCGAGCACGCCGGTGCCGGACGACGTGGCGGCTGGCCTCCCCGACGTGGCCCCTGACCCTGGGGAGGCGTCGCCCGCCGCCTTGAGCAGGCGCCTGTTCCTCGGGCGCGCAACCGCGGCCGTCGCCGGGGCAGGCGCGGCGGCGACGGTGGGGTACGGCGTGTCGAGCGCGCTCGGCGACCCCGTCATCGAGCCGGTGCGGGTCACGCTGCCGAAGCTGGACCCGCGGCTGAGCGGGCTGCGGTTCGCCGTGGTGAGCGACATCCACCTCGGGCCGCTCACCGGCCGGTCGCACACCGAGCGCATCGTCCGCATGATCAACGGGCTGGAGGCCGACGTCGTCGCCATCGTCGGCGACCTGGTGGACGGCTCGGTCGCCCGGCTCGGCCCGCTGGCCCGGCCGCTGAAGGACCTGGAGTCGCGGTACGGGGCCTATTTCGTGACCGGCAACCACGAGTATTTCTCCCCCGGCGGCTTCGCCGAGTGGCTGGACGAGCTGGGTGAGCTGGGCGTGCGCCCGCTGCGCAACGAGCGGGTGGAGATCGCCCACCAGGGGGCGGTGCTCGACCTCGCGGGGGTCAACGACCTCGGCGGCGCCACGCAGGGCGACGGCCCGGACTTCGCGAAGGCCCTCGGCGGGCGGACCCCCGGCAGGTCCACCGTGCTGCTGGCCCACCAGCCCGTGCAGGTGACGGAAGCCGCCCGGCACGGTGTGGACCTGCAGCTCTCCGGGCACACGCACGGCGGGCAGATCGTGCCCTTCAACCTCGTGGTGGGCCTGCAGCAGCCGGTCGTGTCGGGCCTGGCCACCGTGGACGGGGTGCAGGTCTACACGACCAGGGGCGCGGGCTTCTGGGGGCCGCCGGTGCGGGTCGGCGCGCCGCCGGAGATCACGATGGTGGAGCTGCGAGCCTGACGTAAGGTAATCGGGTGGTCACGAGAGGCCATCATGCCGTAGTATCCGTACGGATACAAGAAGAGGGGTGAGCATGGTGTCCTCGGCGATGGAGGCGGCGCTTGCCGCCGACGTCGCGGCCTGGGCCGAGCGCGGCGGGCTGCTGTTCCGGCAGGCCAGGCAGGCGGCGAGCATGAACCAGTCGGCGCTGGCCGGGCTGAGCGGCACGTCCAGGACGACGCTGTCGGCCTACGAGCACGGCAGGAAGTCGCCGACGCTGGA
The DNA here is from genome assembly GCF_019397265.1 of Nonomuraea coxensis DSM 45129. NCBI lineage: Bacteria > Bacillati > Actinomycetota > Actinomycetes > Streptosporangiales > Streptosporangiaceae > Nonomuraea > Nonomuraea coxensis. Next base: position 8,825,503 of record NZ_CP068985.1, on the reverse strand, counting down.
GACCGCGGGCCGCATCCTCGACGCGGCGGGGTTCCGGCTGGTGCTGGAGCCGAAGGTGGAGTTCGCCGCGCGGGAGACCGGCGACGGGCGCAGCTTCCACGTGCCCAGCAGGCTGGGGCGGCTGCCGGTGGCGGTGGCGCTCGGCGTGGCCAGGCTGCGCGGGCGCGACTACGACTTGGCCGACCGGGGGGAGCGGCGGGCGGCGTACGCGCTGTTGCTGCGCGAGGGCACGGCGCAGGAGGTGCGCGATCACGTCGACGGCGTGCTGCTGGCCGACCTGTGGAACGAATTGGATCTACCACCCGATATCCACGCGGAGTGGTTGCCAGTGGTGGAAGAAGCTCGATATGGGGCCGGAGTTGTCCATTGACGTCGTTCTCGCAGACCCGTTCGCGATGGGTGGCCTGCGCCCCGGTGCCCGGGCGTAATACTCTCGGCGAGCCGCCGGGCCCATCCCGCCGGTCGCCAGTCCATCCGCCCCTGGCCCACACCTGGATACGCTGAGAAGATGACTGCACCTGGCCGACGCCCCCGCGCTCACGTGCTGGCCAACGCGCCGTTCCGACGGCTCTGGACGGCCATGTCGGTGTGCAGTCTGGGCGACTGGCTCAACCTCCTCGCGCTGACCGCCCTGGCCGCCCACCTCACCAGCGGCGACGACTACCGCGTGCAGTCGCTGGCCGTCGGCGGTGTCTTCATCGCCAAGATGCTGCCCGCCGTGCTGCTCGGGCCGCTGGCGGGCGTGTTCGCAGACCGGTTCGACCGGCGGCTGACCATGGTCGCGGCCGACCTCGCCCGCTTCGCCGTGGTGCTGTCGATCCCGCTGGTCGGCAGCTACCAGTGGATCATCATCGCGACCGTCCTCGTCGAGTGCGTCAACCTCTTCTGGGTGCCGGCCAAGGACGCCACCGTGCCCAACCTGGTGCCGAAGGCGGAGCTGGAGGCGGCCAACCGGCTCAACCTGCTGGTCACCTACGGCACCGCGCCGGTCGCGGCCATGTTGTTCGCGGCGCTGTCGGTGGCGGGCGACCTGGTCGCAGGGGTCGCGCCGGCCCTGAGCGGGCCCGACCTCGCGCTGATCGTCAACGCCTGCGCCTACCTGGTGTCGGCGTTCCTGATCTTCACGTTGCGCGACATCCCCAAGCGTGACGGCGGGGTCTCCACGCCCTCCATGCTCAAGCAGATCGTGGAGGGCTGGCGCTTCGTCGGCCGCGACCGGCTGGTCCGCGGGCTGATCATCGGCATGCTGGGGGCGTTCGCCGCGGGCGGGGCCGTGGTGGGCGTGGCCAAGATCTACGTCGGCACGCTCGGCGGCGGCGACGCGGCCTACGGCGTGGTGTTCGGGGCGGTCTTCGTCGGCATGGCGCTCGGCATCTTCTTCGGGCTGCGGCTGCTGCGCGAGCTGTCGCGGCGGCGGCTGTTCGGGCTCTCCATCACGGTCGCCGGGCTGGTGCTGGTGGCGATCGCGCTGGTGCACAACCTCGTCATCGTGGTCATGCTGACCGTGCTGCTCGGCGGGTGCGCGGGCATCGCCTGGATCATCGGCTACACGCTCATCGGGCTGGAGGTCGAGGACGGGCTGCGCGGCCGGACGTTCGCGTTCCTGCAGTCCACGGCGCGGGTGACGCTGCTGCTCGTGGTGGCCGCGGCGAGCCCGCTCGCGGCGCTGTTCGGCGAGCACGAGCTGGCGCTCGGCGCGGTCGGCTACCGCTTCGACGGCACGAGCCTCGTGATGGTGATCGGCGGTGTGCTCGCCATGACCGTCGGCCTGCTCGCGCTGCGCCACATGGACGACCGCAAGGGCGTGCCGCTGGCGGCCGACCTCATCGCCGCCGTGCGGGGCGACCGGTTCCCCGCCGAGGGGTCCGAGCAGGTGCCGGGGCTGTTCGTGGCCTTCGAGGGCGGCGAGGGATCGGGCAAGACCACCCAGTCCCGTACGATCGGGATCTGGCTGCGCGACCAGGGCTACGACGTCGTGCAGACGCGCGAGCCCGGCTCCACCAAGGTCGGCATGCGGCTGCGCGCCATCCTGCTCGACGCGGCCGAGAAGGGGCTGTCGGCGCGGGCGGAGGCGCTGCTCTACGCCGCCGACCGGGCCGAGCATGTGGAGAAGGTGATCCGCCCCGCGCTCCACCGGGGCTCGCTGGTGATCACCGACCGCTACGTCGACTCGTCGCTGGCCTACCAGGGGGCCGGGCGGGCCCTCGCGCCCGACGACGTCTCCAAGATCAACGCCTGGGCGACCGGCGGCCTCGTGCCGCACCTGACCGTGCTCATCGACACCCCGCCCGAGGTGGGCCTGACCCGGCTCGGCGGCGCGGTCGACCGCATCGAGGCCGAGCCGCTGGAGTTCCACGAGCGGGTGCGCAAGGAGTTCCGCAAGCTCGCCGCCGCCGCGCCCGAGCGCTACCTCGTCGTCGACGGCACCCAGCCGATGGACGAGATCACCCGCCAGATCCAGGACCGCATCCACGAGCTCCTGCCCGACCCGGTGCCCCGGGAGTCCGAGGACATCACCGGCACGATGCCCGCCATCCGCGACTAACCTTGCCTCGTGACCGTCTTCGATGACCTCGTGGGCCAGGACCAGGCCGTCGCGGTGCTGTCGCGGGCCGCGACGGCGGCCGGGGAGGTCGTCGCGGGCGGGCGCGGCGCGGGCATGACGCACGCCTGGCTGTTCACCGGCCCTCCCGGCGCCGGCCGCGAGGACGCCGCCCGCGCCTTCGCCGCCGCGCTGCTCTGCCCCGACGCCGGCTGCGGCCACTGCGACCAGTGCCACCAGGTGCTCATCGGCTCCCACCCCGACCTGGAGGCCGTACGTCCCGAGGGGCTGTCCTACAGCGTCAAGCAGACCCGCGAGCTCATCCTGCGCGCGGCCGGGGCGCCGACGCAGGGCCGGTGGCGGGTCATCCTGTTCGAGGACGCCGACCGGGCCACCGAGTCGGCCGCGAACGCGCTGCTCAAGGCCATCGAGGAGCCGCCGCCCCGTACGGTGTGGCTGCTCTGCTCGCCCGCCCCCGACGACCTGATGATCACCATCCGGTCCCGCTGCCGCCTCGTGACGCTCACGACGCCCGGCACGGAGGCGGTCGCCCGGGTGCTCTCCACCCGTGACGGGGTGCCGTGGGAGACGGCCGCGTTCGCCGCCCGCGCCGCTCAGGGGCACATCAGCCGGGCGCGGGCGCTCGCCCTGGACGACGCTGCCCGGCAGCGGCGCGAGGCCGTGCTGGGCATCCCACGCTCGCTCACCGGGGTGGGGGAGTGCGTCTCGGCCGCCGAGCGCCTGGTGAAGACCGCCGAGGAGGAGGCCGCCGCCGCGACGGCCGCGCTCAACGACAACGAGACCGCCGAGCTGCGCAGGATCTACGGCGAGGGCTCCACGGGCAAGGGGCTCAACCGCGGCCTCGTACGGGGCGGCGCCGGCGCGCTGAAGGAGCTGGAGGACCGGCAGAAGTCGCGGGCGACCCGGATCAAGCGCGACTCGCTGGACGCCGCGCTGCTGGAGCTGGTGTCGTTCTACCGCGACGTGCTCGCCGTGCAGTTCGGCGCGGGCGTCGAGCTGGCCAACGACGACCTGCGCTTCGATCTCGACCAGCTCGCGAAGAAGTCCACGCCCGAGGAGACATTGCGCAGGATCGATGCGATCATGCAATGTCGTGAGCGGCTGGCGGCGAACGTCAACCCGCAGATCGCGGTCGAGGCGATGATGCTGGCGCTGCGCTGATCGCGTCACATCCTTTTCTGGAGGGCTGGGCTCATGCGTGCGGTGTTGCGAGGGTTGCTGGGTGTCGCTCTGGTGGCGTCGGCGGTTGTCGCGGTGAGCTCCCCGGCCGCCGCCGCTGCCGGCGACGCCGAGTGGGAGATCCGCGTCTTCATGTGCTCCTCCCCGTCCTTGCTCGACTGCAGGAAGCGCACGGCCACGGGCGCGGAGAAGCGGGCGGTTCGCACGCTGCTGGAGGGCATGCCGGAGGTGGAGGAGGTGCGGTTCGTCGATCGGGCCGGCATGTATGCGAGCTTCCGGCGCGACTTCGCCGCGAACAAGCCCCTGCTGCGGCAGGTCACGGCGAAGGACCTGTCCGAGACGTTCGTCCTCCGGGTGAAGGAGGGCGTCGACCGGGACAGCGTGACGCGGGCCGTCCGTGGGCGACCGGGCGTGTCCTCGGTCGTGGACGCGGCCGACTGGCAGCGGGATGCGCTGTCCCGGTTGACGCCCGACTGGGACGGGAACATCGTCCTGTGCGCCGCCGGCTCGCCCATGGTTTCGTGCGCCAAGGGCAGGGGCAAGGCGAACCAGAAGGCGGCGACGGCCCGGGAGCGGGCCGCCATGGCGACGGCGCTCGCGAAGGATCCCGCGGTCCTGTCGTACGTGTTCGAGGATCAGCGCACCGCGTACGAGAACTTCAAGGACGACTTGGCCGGCAACGACGCCATGCTCTCCGCCATCAGGATGACGGACATGCCGGAGTCGTACCTACTGACTTGCGGCCCGATGCCGACTGGAACACCGTGACCAACCGGATGGCGCGGATGCCGGGAGTCAGCTGGGCGTCCAACACCAGGTGCTCCGAGACGGTCGGCAAGCTGGCGAGGGAGTACGGCCTCCTGGACTACAGCGCTCTCGCCGTGGACGGTTCTCCCGACGCCTGCACGCCCGGAACCGGCTGACCTCCCGAGCAGCAGACGGGCCCGCCGGGCGTCTCTGATACGTGGAAGTCGAACTACTCACCCAACAAGAGGCCCTGGCGCGGCAGCGGGTCGACGTGGCGTCGATCTTCGCCGAGCACCACGTGGGCCTCGTCCGGCTGGCCCTCATCATGGTGGGCGACCGGGCGACCGCCGAGGACGTCGTCCAGGAGGCGTTCACCCGCACCCACGCCGGCCGGGGGCGGCTGCGTGACGCCGACAAGGCGCTGGCGTACGTCCGGTCGGCGGTGCGCGAGCTCCCCCGCAGGCAGCGCGAGGCGCTGACCCTGCGCTACTACTTCGACCTCGCCGACCAGGAGATCGCCGACACCATGGGGGTGGGCGCGAGCACGGTGAGGTCCACGATCGCGCGAGGGCTGGCCGCCCTCGCCAGGGCACTCGGGGAGGACGCATGAACAGCTCCTTGACCACGAGAGCGCTGGTCGAGCACATGATGACGGTCATGTCGGCCTTGGCGGCCGAGCGCAAGCCTGACGGGTCCGTGATCGTCAAGGAGGGAAAGGCGGCGACGAGTGCCCAGAAGGTCGCCATCGGGGAGCTGATCGGGGGCATGCCCGAGGTGCAGTCGTACACGTTCGAGGATCAGCGGGCGGCGTACGACGACTTCAGCCGCGAGTTCGCCTCGAACCAGACCTTGCTGAAGGCCACCAAGGTGTCGGACATGCCGGAATCGTTCAGAGTGCTCCTGAAGCAGGGGAACGACTGGGCGACGCCGGTCGCGACGCTGAGACGTCAGCCCGGCGTGGCCGGCGTCTTCTACGTCCCCTGCCAGAAGGACACGCTGCTCGCCCTCAGCCGTTACGGGGTGCGCCCGCCGGAGGACAAGGTGTGCTCGCCCGGCAGCTGATCACTACCGCCCCCTGACTTTCCGCTTACCTGCCCACGTAATGTGGGCAGGAAGGCCGGAAAGACCTAGGCGTCAGGAGGCGAGCGCGAGCCCATGGGAATGATCATGGCCGTGAGCTTCACCCGCTACGGGAGGCTCTACTACCTCGACCCCGGCGGGCACAGCCCGAAGGTGGGTGACAAGGTGCTCGTACCGACCGATTCGGGCCCCGAGGTGGCGGAGTGCGTCTGGGCGCCCCAATACACCAGCGAGGACATCGACGGCCTGCCGGTCTGCGCCGGCCTGGCCGGCGAGGAACACCTGACCCGCGACGAGACCAACAAGCGCCGCAGGGCCGAGGCGAGAAGCGTGTCGAAACGCCTGATCAAGCGGCACAGCCTACCCATGAAGGTGGTCGGCATCGACTACCTCGACCAGGACAACGTCTACACCGTCTACTTCTCGGCCCCGCACCGCGTCGACTTCCGCGCGCTGGTCCGCGACCTGGCCCGCAACCTGCGCGCCCGGGTCGAGCTCCGCCAGATCGGCCCCAGGGACGAGGCCCGCCTCCAGGGCGGCATCGGCCCCTGCGGCCGCGACCTGTGCTGCGCCACCTTCCTCAAGGACTTCGAACCGGTCTCCGTCCGCATGGCCAAGGACCAGGATCTCCCGGTCAACCCGCTCCGCATCGCCGGCGCCTGCGGCCGCCTGATGTGCTGCCTCAAGTACGAGCACCCGCTCTACCAGGAGTTCCGCGCCTCAGCGCCGCGCGTCGGCACGAGCGTGGAAACCCCGGAGGGCGCCGGCACGGTGGTGGGCCACAATGTGCCGTCGGACTCGGTGGTGGTCCGGCTGGCGGACGGGGGGCGGCGCTGCTCCTGCTCGAAGGCCAGCGTGTGCTCGCCCCGCAAGCAGCACGACGCGATGTACGGCGACGGGCCCGCGCCCTCGTAGGGGGCGCACGTTCTGTCCGGAGGCGCGCGGTTGTGGGGGGAGCGAGGAGTGTCCGGGCTCCTGTAGACTTTTCACGCTGCACACGGCACCCGCCGCCTTAGCTCAGTCGGCCAGAGCACTTCACTCGTAATGAAGGGGTCTGGGGTTCGAATCCCCAAGGCGGCTCCCAGCTCAAAGGCCCTCCCGGTTCCTCCGAGAGGGCCTTTTGCGTGGGCGTACAGCAGCTCCGTACAGCAACCGCCTCTGTCATGGACAGGTCAGACCAGTTCAGTGGCGGGATCAACTGGACATGCCCGATGCCGGCGGGAGGGCGAGGGCTGGCGTCCTTGCTGGCCGAAAACCGGCTGGCATGCACCGATCGTGACGCTCCCCGCTGGGGCGTGCCGTCCTACAGGGCGCGAACCGTCGTATCTCACAGGAGAGAATGTCCGGCATGGATCTACGCTTGGACTTGCTTCCCCCGGCTGTGCCCAAGGAACTCGTGGAGCAAATCGGCGTTGAGATCGACCGGATCGCGCGACTCATGGAGGAAGGCAGGATGCCGGAGGCGCGCCAGGCTGTGGCCACGTTCAACGAGCAGACCGGCCACAGCTACGAGCCGCGACATTTCGCCGCGTACTGGGAGTCAGAAGATCTGGAGGACGTCGCCAGGAACGCCGCCCGCCCGACCCCGGCGAAGGTACCGGATATCACCCGGGCAGAACTGACAGAAATCGTTCGCCGGATCGTGGCAGCCGACCCGGAGAGCGACTACTACATGGCGCTGCTCGAGGCCAACGTGCCGCACCCGGAGGTCAGCAACCTGATCTTCTGGCCTCCGCAAGAACTGCGAGACGCCACCCCGGAGGAGATCGTCGAAGCCGCTCTTCGTTACCGCCCGATCCCCTTATGAAACCGATCGACCAAGACGGACAGCGGCCAGCTAGATCATGCCAGTTAGCGGGCTGATGGAATGCCCGCCTTGGCCGCGAACTCTGCGGTGAAGATGACCATGACGTCATCGGTACCGAGATGGTAGACCTCGCCTGGCGGCCAATCCGCCGGTCGCCCGACGGCGATCCAGACTGCCTTCTCCCGCGCGCACAATCGGATCGCGTGTGGCACCCGGATGCTGTGCTCAAGGTCTTCGCACCAGGAATGTCGGCGCAGGTCAGCTTGCTGCGGGCCAGAACTGCAGTCGGTAGGTCTCCAACCCTTTGGGAGGTCGTCCCCTGGAGTAACGGGCACCGGGGCCAGGGCGGGCGCTTGCGCGAACGAGCCAGCTGCGAGCTTGATCACACAAGTCAATGATCTTGCCGGAGGAGTGCCCGTGAACTCCGACGATCTTCAGCTTGCCCGAGCTGGAGTAGAACTCTGCCGTCTCGCTTCTGCTCCACTGGTCGCTGTCGTCGGGTGGTGGGCCGTCCCAGCGCTCAACTGTAATGCCGACCCTGTGCCAGGCATCGGCCTGGCTGCTGATGATGGCGGCATTCGCGGTGGCCAGGAACCAGTTGGTCATGCTCGACCGGTTCGCGATGTCCCAAAGATCCTCGGCCCCCTCGGGCTGTCCGTTGGCTCCGTCAAGGTCCATGACCATGAACTGGCCTGAATAGATCGTGACCGTGTCCGACAAACGTTTGATCAGACGGGACATCGACGTCCTTGAGCGGCGAGGAGAGGAGGGGAGATAGATGCTATCTCGAAGTGATCATCTGGTGTTGCGTTTCGTGAGCACCCTGGAAGAACCCCAGGCAGCCGAGGAACAGCGATCGAAGCACGACTAGTAGCCCCCGGGGTGGGAGACGCCCCGATTTTTTGTCTCTTCGGGGAGAGGAAATAGTGCCAGGCCGACAACTATGCGAACACTCCGCTGGTTCGTACGGTGCGTTGAGCGGCACGTTCCCGGACTTCTGGCGAGGGGTTTCTATGGGGCTGAAGGCGCTGGTCATTCGGTGGGTCGAGGAGTGGGCGGAGCGCGAGCTCGATGCCAAGGTAGAAGCGAGGCTCCAGGCGTGGGCAGGAGCAGAGCTTAAGGAACAAACCGGCGCGCACTTCGACGCCAAATTCCGGAAGCAGTACGACGCCTTGCCTAAGGCGGACCTTAAGGAGCTTCTCGACGCGTACTTCGACGCAAGAGCCGACGACTTCATCGAGAACAAGTTCGACAATCGGTTCTTCACCTGGGCGGACCTGTGGGCAGACAAGCACCTCACGCCGCGGCTCGACACTCACTTCGACGGCCGGCTCAACGGGCAGCTCGACCATCTCGTGCAGGCGCGTGTTGCCAACCGGATCGACGACCGCATCGACCGGCGGATCCAGCAGTGGCTCAATGCGACCCGAACGCAGACGCCTGAAGTAGTGCTGCCCACGGCGCCCGACCTGCCAGCAGCGGAACACGCGAAAGATACCGCCCCGTCTCCCGGGCCGGCAGAGACGCCTTTGGCGGACACCCTGGTTACGGCTGCCGAGTTGGCGGAGCTCCTGCGCGCGGCCGGGCTCAAGGCACGCCGCGTGCGCGCGCTCCTGAAGGGACACGAGGCCGTCAAGGGGCGCACCTACAGGTACCGGCTCGGTGATGCGGCGGCGCGGATCCTGCTGCGGCAGCGCAGGAAGGGGCGGGGGGGTGGGAGCGGGCGTCGGAAGCCAATGCGGTGAGGTCGTGAGGTGGCGCGGGACAGCCGCTGATCGTCGTCGGAGGACCCACGTGCGATCACGGAAATGTGCTGCGAGTGCGCCGCAGCCGATGTGGGCCCGCTGACACGGGAGCGCAGTCGAGATCAACAGACGTCATCCTCGCGGCACCTGACGGCACCGGATGGCATTCGATGAGCGGGAGCGGTACGTCCCACCCGGGATGCCATCGAAGGGGACAGTTGGCCGAGATTCGGAGTGGGCTTCCAATACGGGGTTAATGTCGGCGTGGCTCGGTGTCTGGATAAGGGTTGGCGTGCTGGACGCGCAGATTGGCAAACTGGGCGTCGTTGGTCTTGAGCTACGCAATTACCCGGCACTGCGCGGGCCGCAGGATGGACCGTACGCGTGTCCATGCTGCCGGTACGTGACCCTGGGCGAGCGTGGCGGCTTCGAGATCTGCCCGGTGTGCCTCTGGGAGGACGACGGCGCCAGGACGATCCGGATGCCGATGTTGTGCTGGGCGGCCCGAACGGTCGCTTGAGCCTGACTCAGGCGCGTCGCAACTTCCTCGTATTCGGAGCATGCGAGGAAAGCATGCGCCGTCACGTCCGGCCGCCTTCTCCTAAGGAGCGTCCGCCGAACTGACGGCCGTGTGTTGGTCCGTAGAAAGAATGCTGTACAGCAACCAGTACAGCAACGCCAACTTACACCGCCTGATCGTCCCGTACGGCGTCACACGGGTTGAGCACTGGCGTCGGCCCTCGGCCACAGACCTCCGCTTCACTCGTAATTAAGGGGGCTGGGGTTCGAATCCCCAAGCGGGCTCCCAGTTTAAAGGCCGTCCTGGATGATCCAGGAGAGCCTTTTGCTGACGCCCTTGCTAACAGGAGCCGTCTGGCGTCGACCGAGATCAACCTGTTCACGAGAGGCTCCGAGCTGCTGTTCTACCGTTCTGCGTTCATTGTCATCTCGAACGGTGTCTACCCGCCCCACAGGGGACCCGTTCACCATGGCGGCGTCTCCACCGAGGCCAACAGGCACCCTTCGTGCTCGTCACTGCGTGAGAACGAAACGCTCTCCGGGGCTCTGGCCTCAGCGTGGTCACCGGCTGGGCGCTACATCCGCAGGGCCACCGCCCTGCTCGCGCGTCTACGAGAACGGGTCCATGTAGGGGTGGTCTTTCACCCTGTCATGGATGCGGCGCAACCGCGGCTGCCGAACCGGCGCCAGCCGCTCCAGCGTTCTGAGGAACACTCGTCCATCGGGACGGAAAAGACCGTGCGGCAGCAGCGGGGCGGATCATCACGGCGAACGACGGCACGCATCCCGGCGCCGCTGACACGAGCCGTCGATCATCGGCGTGGTCATTCGCGTCCGTGATCCGTCTGTTGGTCCCTTCGACGGGGTTCCGGGAGATGGCGATGATGGCGCGGAGGTCGTTCTGCGTGATCGGCATTGGCGGAGGTGGCGTGGGCGGGACGGGTGCGGGAGACTGCCACGATGGCTGCCGAGTACATCCAGAGTGACCAGTTCCGTGGTGCCCGCATCCATCTGTGCGACCTTGCCGGTCTCGAGATCCGTGATTGCGAGGTCAACGGTCTGAAGATCGTCGACTGCTATGGGAGCGACGTCTACCTCGGTGGCGACTTCAAGCGTGTCGTCGTCAACGACGTCGACGTGACCGCCTACGTCGAGGCCGAGCTCGACCGGCAACACCCCACGCGGGTGCTGGCGCGGGACGCCGCGTCCCCCGACGACTATCGGCCTGCTTGGGATGCCATCGAGACGCTGTGGGCGGCGACACTCGACCGCGCAAGGCTGTTGCCCGAGGTCAAGCTGCACGAGCAGGTCAACGGCGAGTGGTCGTTGGTCGAGACGCAACGGCACCTGCTGTTCGCCGGCGATGCCTGGCTCGGCAATGCCGTGTTGGAGGAGGAAGCGCCCTACCACCCGTTGGGCCTCCCCAGCAGCGGGATGTCGTCCGACGCGGCGGCGAAGCTCGGTCTCACCCTCGAAGCCACCCCGACGCTCGACGAAGTGCTCGCGCCGCGGCTCGCCCGCATGGCCACGATGAGGCGTGTCGTCGATGGGCTCACCGAGGCCGAGCTCGATCGGGTATGTGGTCGCAAGCCGGCGGACCCGTATCCCGACCAGGAGTACGTCATGCGCCGCTGCCTCAAGGTGGTGCTGAAGGAAGAGGCCGAGCATCATCGTTATGCGGTGCGTGACCTCGCCGTGCTCGAGGCCGGTGCCTGAACTGGCGCCGACCGGCCGGGCATGACCTCCAGCCGCATTGCGTGCTGCCAGGACGGTCATTCACGTGGAGGTGCCTGCCCTGCTCTCCGTGATGAAGGGGGCCGTGGTTCGAATCCCCAAGGCGGCACGGTGTCACCGCCCGGCTTTCCTGTTCGGTTACTGGGCCTGGCCGGCCAGGATCTGTGTCCACAGGTCTTGGGCGGTGCGGGCCGACAGCCAAGGACTCTCGGTGGTGACCGTCGGGTTGCCTCCGGTGAAACGCCGGACGAACCAGCGTCCGCCTGCTGTGCACAGTTCGAAGTAGGGCGACGTGCAGGAGCAGGTGTGGGCGCGGACTCGCACCTGGTTCACGCGGGAATGGCTCGGCTGCCAATCGATCGCCCTCGCCGCCGGGGTCGGCGGGGCCGCGTGCTGGTTGTCGCATGGTTCCGAGTCAGGCGTTCGCGCGGCCACGACTCCACCCCCTCAGGTGTTGCGCGTGCAACAGCGCCACGAAGGTGGCCTCGTCGTCGGCGCTCACAGTCTGCTGGAGGCCCGCGTCGAGAGCTATCGTGCTGGAAGTTGGTAAGAGAGCACGTAGGCGTCACTCGACATCACCGTGTCGCAGACCTCCACGGCCGTGCCGTCCTCGGCGTACGCGGTGCGAACGAGATGGAAGACGGGCGTGCCGGGTGCCAGCTTCAGGGCCTTGGCCTCGTCGCGCATCGGCATCCGGGACCTGACCTCCTCGTCGAAGTGGTCAAGTGGGTATCCCATCTCCTCCAGTCGTTCGTAGATGCCGCCGGGTCCCGTGTCCGGTTCGGCGATCCGTGTCCCGCTGGCGATCGAGGCGGGGAGGTAGGAGGTCGCTGTCTCGACCGGGTGTCCGTTGATCAGGTAGCGGCGTGAGCGGACGAGCACCTTGTCCCGCTCGCCCAGGCCCAGTCGCTGCGCCACATCGGCCGGCGGCTCCGTCTCGCTGATCTGGATGGAATCGACTGACGGCCTGCCTCCGACGCCCTCTGTCTCCGCGATGAATGCGGCCTTGCCCTGCTCGCGGTGCCGTCGCGCGAACCGGTCGGACGCGAGGCGACGCACCTGGGGCCTGGAACGGACGAACACGCCCCGCCCGTGCTCTGCTACGGTCAGCCCTTCTGCCTGGAGGACTTGGAGCGCGTTCCTGATCGTCATGCGGGCAACGCCGTAGTGTGCCATGAGCTTGGCCTCGGACGGTACCTTCGCTCCGGGCTCCAGCTTGCGCTGTTCGATGGCGTCGCGAAGGTGGTCGGCGATCTGCTTGAACACGGGGCGGTCGGTGACGGGGTCCAGGCCGGGCAACGCCAAGGTCATCCAGGCTCACTCCTCTACTCGTACATACCTGTACTAGCTTGGGAGTGTAGCTAGTTCGGCAGTGAGGATTTCGATGGATCAGGACTCACGCCACTCGGTCAGTGTCGCGGGCGTCGTAGTGGACGATCAGCAGCGGGCACTGCTCGTTCAGCGGCGGGACAACGGTCATTGGGAAGCGCCGGGCGGCGTTCTCGAACTGGAGGAGGACGTGGTCAGCGGGCTCAGGCGGGAGGTCAGGGAGGAAACTGGCCTCGAAGTCGAGCCGGAGGTGCTCACCGGCGTCTACAAGAACATGAAGCGCGGGATCATCGCGCTCGTGTTCAGGTGCCGAGCTGTGGGCGGGACGTTGAGGGAGACGGACGAGACGTGCGCTTTTCGGTGGGTTGCGGCAGAGGAGGTCGAAGGGCTCGCCGTCGAAGCCTTTGCCGTCCGGGTCTTGGACGCGCTGCGAGGCGGGGGGAGGCCGGTCGTTCGGCAGCATGATGGAGTGCAGGTCCTGGGTTCCGGTTTGTAAGGGGCGCGAGGTTCGGGAGGGCCTTTTGCTTGGGTGGAGCGTCGGTGCGCGTGGTCCGGGGTGCGTTGCTATTGGGGCTGGGCGCGTAGGTGCAGGTCGAGGAAGGCTGCGACGTACGTGCGGGTGATGTCCAGTGAGCGGGTTCCCTTCAGGTCGCCGCCGAGGTTCACGCCGAGTTGCTGGAGCAGCATGTCGTCTTCGTGGTGGGCTGACGGTGTTGTGCGGCATGGGGTTGATCTTGCGGGTCGGGGGTGGCGCGGGCATTGACCGAAGGGGCTGTTGCCGGTGTTGTCCCGCCGTACTTTTGACTGAGTTCGGGCTGGGCGGGAGAGGGCAGGCGACGCTTGTGATCACGGAGGCTCGGGGGTGGACATGGCGGCGAGGTTGCGGGCTAGGCGGGCGGCGGCCTCACGGAGGCCAGGGGGGCCGAGGATCTGGGTCTCGAAGCCGAGGGCGGCGATGTGCACGGCGAGCCAGTCCAGGTCGTCGCCCCCGGCTGTGAGCAGGCACCAGCCGTCCTCGGCGTCGGCCTCGACGCGGCCCACCTGCGGGGGGATCCGGTCGCGGACCTGGTCGGGGTGGGCGCGCAGGCGTACGCGGGCGTGGTGGCGGTAGGGGGACTCGGTCACGGAGCGTTGGACGTAGGCGGCCGGGTCGGGATGGTCGCGGGGGCGGAAGCGCCAGGTCGTGGCGGTCACGTCGCGCATGCGGTCGAGGCGGAAGGTGCGCCAGTCGTCGCGGTCGACGTCCCAGGCCATGAGGTACCAGCGGCGGGCGGTGGCGACCAGGCGGACCGGCTCGACCGTGCGTTCGCGTGCCTCGCTACCGCGCGCCCCGTCCTCGCGTGCCTCGCTGTCGCGGGCCGGGTAGCGGGCGGTGTAGTGGAAGCGGACGCGGACCGCGTCGCGGCAGGCGCGGGCGAGCGTCACCAGCAGCTCGGGGTCGATCTCGATCCCGGGGCCGACGAGGGTGTCCATGGCGCCGTGCACGGTCCGGACCTTGGCGCGCAGCCGGGGCGGCATCACCTGGTCGAGCTTGGCGAGGGCGCGCAGGGCCGCCTCGCCCGCGCCGGCGACGGTGCCCCCGGACGCCAGCCGCAGGGACACCGCCGTCGCGATGGCCTCCTCGTCGTCGAGGAGCAGTGGCGGCAGCCGGGTGCCCGCGCCGAGCTGGTAGCCGCCGCCGACGCCTGCCGTGGCGTGAACGGGGTAGCCGAGGGCGCGCAGGCGCTCGACGTCGCGGCGGATCGACCGGTCGGTGACGCGCAGCTCGGCGGCCAGCTCGGTGGCGGTCCAGGACGGGCGGCTCTGGAGCAGCGCCAGCAGGCGGAGCACGCGTTCGGTGGTTCCCTCGACGGTCACGTACGTCAGGGTTTCACGGATCGCGGACCGTATCTGTCCGGGATGGGAGAGAGAGTGAGGGCTGTGACGGAAGAAATCATCTGGAACCCGCTGCTGCGGGATCAGATCGCGTGGCACTGGACCGAGCAGCTACGGCCGCGGCTCGACGGCCTCAGCGACGAGGAGTACTTCTGGGAGCCGGCTCCCGGGTCCTGGAACGTGCGGCCCCGGGGCACCGGGACCGCGCCGATCCAGGGCGGGGCGGGGGCGATGACGATCGACTTCGCGTTCCCGCCGCCCGAGCCGCCGCCGTTCACCACGATCGCCTGGCGGCTCGGGCACGTGATCGTCGGTGTGCTCGCGGTACGCAACGCCGCCCACTTCGGCCGCGCGGCCACCGACTACCACTCGTACGAGTACGCCGCCACCGCCGCCGAGGCGCTGGCGCAGCTCGACGAGGAGTACGCGCGGTGGACGGCCGGCGTCGAGGCGCTCGGCGAGGACGGCCTCGCCCGTCCCTGCGGTGAGGCGGAGGGCGAGTGGGCCGCCCACCCCATGGCGGAGCTGGTGCTGCACATCAACAGGGAGCTGATCCACCACCTCGCCGAGGTGTGCCTGCTCCGCGACCTCTACCTGCACACGACCGGACAGAAGGAAACGAGCTGACCATGGCGCTTGAGGTACAGATCACGTTCGACTGCGCGGACCCGGCGAAGCTGTCGGCGTTCTGGGCCGAGGTTCTCGGCTACCGGCGGCAGGACCCGCCGCCCGGCTTCGCGTCCTGGGAGGAGGCGCTGAAGGCGCTGGGCGTGCCGCCGGAGCGGCACAACGACGCCTCCGCGCTCATCGATCCGGAGGGGGCGGGGCCGCGGCTGTTCTTCCAGCGGGTGCCGGAGGGCAAGCAGGTCAAGAACCGGCTGCACCTCGACGTACGGGCCGCGCCTGGCCTTGAGGGCGAGGCGCGCATGGCGGCGCTGGAGGCGGAGGCCGAGCGGCTGATCGGGCATGGCGCGACGCGGCTGGAGCGGCACGAGCCCGCCCCGCCGATGGCCGGCGGGCACATCATCATGGCCGACCCGGAGGGGAACGAGTTCTGCCTCGACTGAGTCTCGGTTCGAGCGCTGCTGGTGCTCGCCGGAGCAGGAGTGCCATGCTGAAGTGCTGAAGTGCTGAAGTGCTGGTGGCCGAGAACCGCGAGAGGGCGGGGGCGAGGCGGATGGCGGCGCGGGTGCTGGTGGTCGGGCTCGATCCCGCCACGTTGAAGGACTGGGATCCCGAGCCGGTGCAGGCGGCCATCGCCCGCGGCCGGGCCCGGTTCGCCGAGCGCGGCGTCGAGGCCGACTATTGTCTGGTCGACCTCGCCGCGGACCCCGAGGGGGCGCTGGTGGAGGCGTTGAATCGGGGCGGCCATGAGTGCGTGGTGATCGGCGGCGGCATCCGCGGGCATGAGCCGGCACTGCGAATCTTCGAGCGCATGATCAATCTGGTGCGGAAGCACGCGCCGGACGCCGCCATCGCCTTCAACACCAGCCCGGAGGACTGCCTCGACGCGGCCCTTCGCTGGCTGCGGCCGTAGCTTCGATCAGCGGAGCAGCAGGGCGCGGGCCTCGGCCAGGAGGTCCACCTGGGCGCGCCAGTCGTCGCCCGCCACGCCGACGACCGCGTGGCTCGCCCCGGCCTCCCGGTACGCGGCCAGCCGCTCCGCCGCCTGCTCCGGGCTGCCGGTGAGCGGGATGTCCATGACGTCGGCCACGGGCCGGTCGTAGGCGGAGGCGATGCCCGCGGCCAGTTCGGCCCGGGAGGGCGCGCCGGGACCGAGGGCCGCGCTGCAGCCGATGGCGATGACGGGCGCGGGGCGGCCGTGTTCGCCGGCCAGGTCGTTCAGCAGCGCTCGCCCGTCGGCCACCTCGCGCGGGGAGATCAGGGACGGGAACCAGCCGTCG
Source organism: Nonomuraea coxensis DSM 45129 (assembly GCF_019397265.1). NCBI lineage: Bacteria > Bacillati > Actinomycetota > Actinomycetes > Streptosporangiales > Streptosporangiaceae > Nonomuraea > Nonomuraea coxensis. The sequence continues at coordinate 8,809,021 of NZ_CP068985.1, read as the reverse complement.
CCGAGGCGGGCGGCCCGGCGCAGGGCGGCTCGGGAGGCGTTCCCCACCCACACCGGAGGCATCGGCACGGACAGGGACAGTTCGGCCGCCGAGCCGTCGGGCAGCGGCGTCCGCTCGCCGGACAGGAGGCCCGGGAGCAGCGTGAGGGCCGTGTCGGTACGCAGACCGCGCTCGGCGTACGGGACTCCGGCGGCGGCCCACTGCGCCGGCCCGCCGCCGGAGCCTACGCCGAGGACGAGCCGGCCGCCGGAGACGTGCTGGAGGGTCGCGATCTGCTTGGCGGCCCAGGCGAGGGGGCGGAGGGCGGGGACGAGCACGCTGGTGCCGATGGTGACGCGGCTGGTGACGGCCGCGGCGGTGGCGAGGGCGACGGGCGCGTCGAGGGTGGGGGCGCCGACGGCGAGGTGGTCGCCGTGCCAGACGCCGTCGAGGCCGGCGTGCTCGGCGTGCCGGGCGGCGGCGGGGAGGTCGAGGCCGTCGCGGCGCTGCACCGGGATGCCGGGCAGGATGACGCCGATCGTGAAACGTTCCATGGCGAACCACCTTGCAAGCTCAAGTCCGGTTGATGTCAACACGGTGCTTGTGTCGCCGGGGAAAATCGTCAACTCTTAGGAAAGTTTCCTGATTAAAAGAGGTGACGGGTGTGCGCGGTGTTCCGGTCGTCGTCCTCGGGATCGTCCTGGCCCTCGCCGGCTGCGGAGCCCCGCCCCCCGAGCCGCCGCTGAACGCCGGCGACGTGATGTTCGTCCAGATGATGGTCCAGCATCACCGCCAGGGCATCGAGATCGCGCGGCTGGGCGCCGAGCGCGCCGGCTCGCCCGAGGTCAGGACGCTCACCGCCGCCATCGAGGCGACCCAGCAGGACGAGGTCGAGATGATGCTGCGCTGGCTGCACGACTGGGAGCAGCCGCTGCGGGCCGGCGAGGGGGCGCACGACCACCACGGCGGCATGCCGGAGACCGACGTGAGGCGGATCCGGGCGCTGAGGAAGTCGAAGGACTTCGAGCGGGACCTGCTCGTCCTGCTGATCGCGCACCAGGGCGACGCGGTCAGGATGGCGCAGGCGGAGGTCGCGGGCGGCGTCAACCCGGCGGCCAGGGCGTGGGCCGGGCAGGTGGAGAGCTCGCGGCGCGGCCAGGTGGAGCTGATGACCCAGCTGGCGACGAAGCTGGTCAAAGGTTGAAAAACCGGGAAACCCCCGTCTCCTCATAGACGCCGACCTCGAGAAGTGATTAGATCACTTGATATGTCCGAGGTGACGCGGCCGACACTGTCCGACGCTCTGACCGAGCGCATGCTGGAGCTCATCCGCACGGGTGGGCACCGGCCGGGCGACCGGCTGCCGTCCACGAGGGAGCTGTCGCAGCGCTTCGCCGTCACCACGCCGACGCTGCGCGAGGCGCTCCGCAGGCTGGAGGCGACCGGCGCGATCGAGCTGCGCCACGGCTCCGGCATCTACGTCGGCGCCGACATCGAGCGCCTGGTCCTGCCCAACCCCAACATGCGCGAGATCCGCGCCGCCCGGCTGCTTGAGCTGCTGGAGGCCCGCCTCGTCATCGAGCCGCCGCTGGCAGCCCTGGCCGCCGAGCGGGCCGGCGACGAGGAACTGGCCGCGTTCCGGCAGGTGCTCGACGAGGCGGGGCGGCACCTGCGCGGCGAGGACGCCGAGCTGCACGACGCCAACATGGCCTTCCACCGGGCCACCGCCAGGACGGCGGGCAACGGCGTCCTGCACGAGGTGGTCGACTCGCTGCTCACCGTCCACGGCCCCGAGCAGCGCGAGATCCTGCAGATCTTCGACGACCGGCGGCGCGACTACGACGAGCACCTGGCGATCCTCGCGGCCATCGAAGCGCGTGACGCGGCGGCGGCCGAGGCCCGCATGCGGTCGCATCTGGCCGACGTGAAGGCGGTCGTCGAGCGTCGCCTCCAGTCTCCCCAGGGAGACGCATCCCCCCGATAGAAACACCGAAGAACCAAGGAGGCCGGCCCATGTTCCGGTCACGTGTGGCCACGCTGGGCGTGGCGGCGCTCGTCCTCGCCGCGTGCGGCGGCAACGGCACCGCCACGCAGGAGAAGAAGACCGAGCTGACGCTCTACAACGACAAGGGCGCGTGGACGAAGTACTTCGACGAGATGGGCGCCCTGTCGAAGCAGCGGATCGGCCTGGGCATGAAGCCGACGGGATACACGGACTCGGCGCAGTACCAGGCGTTCATCAAGGCGTCGTTCCGCACGAACGTCAAGCCCGACCTGTTCACCTGGCAGACCGGGGGGATGCTGGAGGAGATCGTCAAGCAGAAGCAGGTGGCCGACACCACGGCCGTCTGGCAGGAGGCGATCAAGGCGGGCGACCTGTCGCAGGACCTCGCGCCCTACTACACGATCGGCGGCAAGCAGTACTGCGTGCCGATGAACGTCGCCTACTGGGGGATGTTCTACAACAAGAAGCTCTTCGACCAGCACGACCTGACCCCGCCGCAGACCTGGGACGAGCTGATCAAGGTCGCCGACACCCTCAAGCGGAACGGCGTCAAGGCGTTCTACCACACGAGCGTGCTGTTCTCGTTCGTCTGGTTCGAGCAGCTCATGGCCGGCACCGACCCCGACCTGTACGACCGCCTGTCCACCGGCAAGGCGAAGTACACCGACCCCGGCGTGGTCCAGGTGATGGAGCGCTGGAAGTCGATGATCGACGCCGGCTACTTCATCAACCCGGGCGACAAGACCGACCCCGGTGACGTGCTGAAGAACGGCAAGGCGGCGATGGTGTCGTTCGGCACCTGGTTCAACACGAGCATGACCCAGCGGGACATGAAGGCCGGCACCGACTACGGCTTCTTCGTCATCCCCAACGTCAACGCGGCACTCCCCAAGACGTCGATGATCTTCGAGAGCGGGCCGCTCTGCTCGCTGACCAAGGCCGCCGACCCCGAGGCGAGCATGAAGTACCTCAAGTGGTGGACCAGCGCCGAGGCGCAGGAGAAGTGGGCCACCAGCCGCGGCGACGTGAGCGCCAACCCCAAGGTCGCCATCCAGGACGAGGCGCTGGGCGCGGTCACCAAGGACGCGGGCAGCGGCACGTACCGCCTGGTCAACCGCTACTTCGAGGCGACGCCGCCGCCGGTGCTGACGGCCGCGCTCGACGGGTTCGGCAAGTTCGTCACCGAGCCCGGCAGCTACAAGGAGGTCCTGGAGACCATCCAGAAGGCCGCCGACGAGTACTGGAGCACGCATCAGTGACCCGTTCACCGGTGCTCGGCAGGTTCCGGCACGGGTACGTGGCGCCCGCGGCCATCCTGGTCGCGGTGCTGCTCTACGCGCCGTTCGTGTGGACCGCCTACCTGAGCCTCACCCGGTACGACGGGCTGGAGCCCCCCGCATGGGTCGGCCTGGACAACTTCGTCAAGCTGCTGGGCGACCCGGCCCTGCTCACCTCGGTCCGCAACACGCTGATCTGGGTGGCCGGCACGATGGTGCTGCCGGTCGGGCTCGGCCTGCTGGTCGCGGTCCTGTCGTACGACCTCAGGGGCGGCGTCTGGTACCGGGTGCCGTTCATGCTGCCGTACGCGCTGAGCGGCGCGGGCCTCGCCATGGTGTGGAGCCCGGTCCTGTCCCATGACGGGATCGCGAACCTGCTGCTCGGCGTGGACACCGCGTTCCTCCAGGAGGCGCCGCAGAACACCCTCGCCATGCTGCTGGTCTGGACCTGGCAGCAGCTCGGCGTGAACACGCTGCTGTTCGTCGTCGGCCTGCAGTCCATCCCGAAGGAGCCGATCGAGGCGGCCCGGCTGGACGGCGCGTCGGGGTGGCGGCTGTTCCGGCACGTGATCTGGCCGCTGATGCGCCCGCTCACGGCGGTCGTGGTGGGTCTCGCGCTGGTGGCGAGCCTGAAGACGTTCGACATCGTGTGGGTGTTGACGCAGGGCGGCCCTGGGCGCAACTCCGAGACGCTGGCGGTGACGATGTACAAGGAGACGTTCGTGGCCAGCGAGTACGGCTACGGCTCGGCCGTGGCGGTGCTGCTCACGGTGGTGACCGGCCTCGCGTCCTACCTCTACCTGAAGAGGCAGGTGCGATGATCCGCAGGGCCGTGCTCATCGTGCTCGGGCTGGTCTGGCTCGGGCCCACCTACCTGTTACTGGTCAACGCCGCGCGGCCGGCCGACTCGTACGACCCGTCGCGGGCGTGGGCGCCCTCCGGCGACTTCGCGCTGCTCGACAACGTGGCGCGGGCCGTCGAGGGCGCCGATCTCGGCGGCAGCCTGGCCAGCACCGCGCTCTACGCCGTGGTCTCGCCGCTGCTGGGCGTGCTGATCGGGGCGCTGGCCGGGTACACGATCGTGGTGCTGCGGCTGCGGCACGGCTTCTGGTGGTTCCTGCTGATCTTCGGTGGCACCGTGTTCCCGTCGCAGATGCTGCTGGTGCCGCTGTTCGTCAGCTACAGCGATGCCGGGCTCTACGACACCCGCCTCGGTCTCGTCCTCGTCTACACCGCGATCAACGTGCCGCTCGGCGCGTTCGTGCTGCGCAACTTCTACCAGGGCGTCGCCTTCTCCATCTTCGAGGCGGCCCGCATGGACGGCGCGTCCACGTGGCGCGTCTTCTGGCGGATCTACCTGCCGATGTCGGCCAGCGCGCTGACCGCCGTGTTCATCCTGGAGTTCACCTTCATCTGGAACGACCTCGTCTTCGGCCTGACCCTCAGCCAGACCGCGGACGTACGGCCGGTCATGACGGCCATCGCCGGGCTCATGACCGACGTCTACGCCGGCACCCCGGTGCCGGTCGGCCTCGCGGCGGGGCTCGTGGTCTCGCTGCCGACGGTCGTGCTGTTCCTCGCCACCCAGCGCCTCTTCGCCCGAGGCCTTTCCCTAGGGAGTGTGCAATGACCAGCCGGTTGCTCCAGCGGAGCCTCGGGAGCCCCGACTACGACGGGATCAGGCGGGCGCTGCGGGACGACACCTCGACGCCCGTGATCAGCGAGCGCGGGCTGGAGGTCCGGGTGGCGGTGGTGCCGCTGTTCACCCACGACGGGCGTCAGGCCGTCAGGGTGTCGAGCACCGTGCCGCTGACGCACGTGCTGGTGGACGTGGACAGCGCGACGGGCACGGACGTGACGCTGCTGGTGCCCGAGGTGGACGCGCCGCGCGCGCTGACGCTGGAGTGCCGCGACGAGAGCGGCGTGGTCGGCACGGCCCGGGTGACGGTGACGCCGCAGCGCAAGTGGAGCGTGTTCGTCGTGCACCACTCGCACCTCGACATCGGCTACACCGACCCGCAGGGCACGGTGCTCCGCCACCACCTCGACTACCTCGACGCGGCGGTGCGGCTGGCGGAGGAGACCGCGTCCTGGCCGGACGACGCGAAGTTCCGCTGGACGGTCGAGTCGTCGTGGCCGGCGCAGAAGTGGCTGGCGGCGCGCCCCGCCGAGGCGGTGGAGTCCTTCCGCCGCCTCGCGCGGGAGGGCGTGATCGAGGTGACGGCGCTGCCGTTCCAGCTCCACACCGAGGCGTGCTCGACGGAGGAACTGCACCGGCAGCTCCGCTTCGCCCGCGAGTCGGGGCTGCCGGTCACCTCCGCCATGCACACCGACGTGCCCGGCGCGGTCGTCGGGCTGGTGGACGCGCTCAGCGCGGCCGGGGTCCGCTACCTCGCGGCGGCGCACAACTGGGCCGGGCGGTCGGTGCCCTACCTGCACGGCGGCGACAAGCTCACCCGGCCGTTCCGGTGGCGGGCGCCCAGCGGGAACGAGATCCTCGTGTGGTTCACGGACACGCCGCACGGGATGGCGTACATGGAGGGCAACACGGTCGGGCTGACCGACTCGTACGAGCTGGCCGACGACCTGCTGCCGCGCTACCTGGCGGCGCTGGCCACGCGCGGTTACCCGTACGGGCCGGGGACGTTCGGCTGGCAGGGGCCGGACGCGCCTCGGGAGCCGTACGAGCTGGACGTGCTGCATCTGCGGGTGCAGGGCGCGCACGCCGACAACGCGGGCCCGTCGATCGTGCCCGCCTCGATCGCCCGCCGCTGGAACGAGCAGTGGGCCTGGCCGCGGCTGCGTTCGGCGGTCAACAGCGACTTCTTCGCGCACGTCGAGGAGCGCCACCTGGACCGGCTGGCGGTGCACGAGGGCGACTGGACCGACTGGTGGGCCGACGGGCTCGGCTCGGGCGCGCGCCCGCTCGGCTACGTCCGCCGGGCGCAGTCGGCGCTGCGGGTGGCCGAGACGCTGCACACGCTGGCCGGCGTGGACGTCACCGCGCAGGTGGACGCCGCCTACGACGGGGTCGCCCTGTTCAACGAGCACACGTGGGGCGCGGCCAACCCGTGGGAGGACGCCGAGGAGGCCGGCGACTCCGGCGGCCTGCAGTGGACGCGCAAGTCCTCCGGCGCCTACCAGGCCCAGGACGACGCGGCGGACCTGCTGCACGCGGCCGTGCGCCGCTTCGCCGCCGCGCTGGCCGAGGGGGAGGGGCGGCCCGCGTTCGCGGTGTTCAACCCGGCCACCCGCGCGCGGACCGACGTGGTGCGGGCGTTCCTGCCGCGTGACGTGGTGCCGGTGGACGTGCCGATCGCGCTGGTGGACGCGCGGACGGGGGAGACGGTGCCGCACCACGAGGAGTTCGTGGATCCCGACGACTGGCCGACCCGGCCGATCGGGCGGCACGTCCACGCGGTCGTGCGTGACGTGCCGGGCTTCGGGCACGTCCGGCTCGACGTGGTCCGCGCGCAGGCGCAGCCCCCCGAGCCGGTCGAGCCGCCCGGCGACGCGGTCATCGAGAACGAGTTCTACCGGGTGGCCTACGACGTGCGCGAGGGCCACATCAGCTCGGTCTTCGACAAGCGGGCCGGGCGGGAGCTGGTCAACGGCGAGGCCGCGGCCGGCTTCGGCCAGTACGTCTACGACCAGTACGCCACCGCCCCCCACTTCAACCACCTGTCCGGCCACGTCGGCGCGCACGACCGCACGCTGCTCGGCGACCGGGCGATCGGCCGGCACGCGACGGTCACCGAGTGCCGGCGCACGGCGGTCGGCGAGCGGCTGGTGGTCGAGCTGCGCGGCAAGGGCGTCGACTGGATCCGCACCACGATCGAGCTGTACTACGGCGTGCCCCGGCTGGACCTGACCTACCGGCTCGCCAAGCAGGGCACCCCGGCCAAGGAGGCGGTGTTCCTGGCCTTCCCGTTCGCGGCGGGGCCGCCCTCGGCGTGGGAGCTGACCGGCGGCGTCGGCGGGCCTGACGTGCCGCGGGTGCCGGGGTCGGCGGCGTACATGCTGCCGATCCGGCACTGGCTCGCCTTCGAGGACCCCGAGCTGACCGTCGCCTGGGCCACGCTGGAGGCGCCGCTGGTGCAGCTCGGCACCATCCACATGCCGTACGCGCCGTTCCCGCCGACGCTCGACCAGGAGGACGGCACGGTCTACTCCTGGGCGCTCAACAACATCTGGGACACCAATTTCCCGGCGCAGCAGCAGGGCGAGACCACGTTCAGGTACGCGGTCGCCTCCGAGGCGGGCGCCCCCGCCCGGCGGCTGGGCGCGGCGGCGGCGGCCGGGCTCACCGAGCCGTTCGTCGGCGCGCTGGTCACCGACGCCGCGCCGGCCGTCACGACGTACGCCTCGGTGGACCATCCCGACGTGCTCATCACCTCGATCGGGCAGAACGGGGTCAGGCTCCAGTCGCTGGCCGCCGAGCCGGTCGAGGCGACGGTCGTCCTGGGGAACGAGACCACAACGGTACGGCTGCCCGCCTGCGGGGTCGCCGTCGCGGAGGGAACGCGCCTGTGAAGATCGTCGACGTCCGGGCCACCACGGTGGCCGTGCCGCTGGAAGCGCCGCTGCGGCACAGCAACGGCGCGCACTGGGGGCGCTTCGTCCGTACGATCGTCGAGGTCGAGGCCGACAACGGGCTCGTCGGCCTGGGCGAGATGGGCGGCGGCGGGGAGAGCGCGGAGTCGGCCTTCCGCGCGCTGCTGCCGTACCTGAAGGGCCACGACCCCTTCCAGCTCGAAGCCCTCCGGTTCAAGATCGCCAATCCGACGGCCTCGCTCTACAACAACCGCACCCAGCTCCTCGCGGCGGTCGAGTTCGCCTGCCTCGACCTCATCGGGCGGCAGCTCGGGGTGGCGGTGTGCGACCTGCTCGGCGGGCGGCTGCGGGAGGAGGTGCCGTTCGCGTCGTACCTGTTCTTCCGCTACGCGGGCGACGGGCACGCCGAGGTCCGCACCCCCGACCAGCTCGTGGAGCACACCCGGCGGCTGAAGGAGGCGCACGGCTTCACCGTCCACAAGCTGAAGGGCGGCGTCTTCCCGCCGGACCACGAGCTGGAGTGCTACCGGGCGCTCGCCGAGGCGTTCCCCGGCGACCGGCTCAGGTACGACCCCAACGCCGTGCTGTCGGTCGCCGAGGGGCTGCGTTTCGGCAAGGCCATCGAGGGGCTGAACAACGACTACCTGGAGGACCCGGTCTGGGGTCTGGAGGGGCTGCGCGCGGTGCGCGAGCGGGTGCGGGTGCCGCTCGCGACCAACACCGTCGTCGTCAACTTCGAGCAGCTCGCCTCCAACGTGCTGCGCAGGGCCGCCGACGTCGTGCTGCTCGACACCACGTTCTGGGGCGGGGTGCGGCCGTGCGTGAAGGCGGCGGGGGTGTGCGAGACGTTCCAGCTCGGCGTGGCCGTGCACTCGTCGGGGGAGCTGGGCATTCAGCTCGCGACCATGCTGCACCTCGGCGCGGTGCTGCCCAACCTCACCTACGCCGCCGACGCCCACTACCACCAGCTCCGCGACGACGTCATCGCGGGCGGCAAGCTCGCCTACTCGGGCGGGGCCATCGCGGTGCCGTCCGGGCCGGGGCTCGGGGTGGACCTGGACCGCGAGCGGGTGGAGCGCTACGCGGAGCTGTACCGGGAGCTCGGCGGCTATCCGTACGACCGCGATCCCGGCCGGCCCGGCTGGTACGCCACTGTCCCGAACGAACGTTTCGCCGACCCCGACGTCGCCACTCCATAATGGGGCGCTATGTCGGAAACATCACAGCCTGCCCCTCCCGCTGACAACCTGGTGACCACCTCCCACTCCCTCCCCTCCGGCCAGACCTACACCGCCGTCACCGGCACGATGGTGCTGCGCGAGGAGGTGTTCACCGAAGGCAGGTTCGACGGGCTGCGGCCCAAGGCCGAGGTCTTCGTGACGGCGTACACGCTGGACGGCGCCGACCCCGGGAGCCGTCCCGTCACCTTCGCCTTCAACGGCGGGCCCGGCTCGTCCAGCGTGTGGCTGCACCTCGGCGTGCTGGGGCCGCGCCGGGTGGTGATGGGCGACGCGGGAGCGCTGCTGCCGCCGCCGTACGGGCTGGCGGACAACGAGGAGACCCTGCTCACGGTGAGCGACCTCGTCTTCATCGACCCGGTCTCCACCGGCTACTCGCGGGCCGCCGAGGGGGAGAAGGCGGAGCCGTACCACGGCTTCACCGGCGACCTGGAGTCCGTCGGCGAGATCATCCGGCTCTGGACCACCAGGAACGGGCGCTGGATGTCGCCGAAGTACCTGGCCGGCGAGTCGTACGGGACGATCAGGGCGGCCGGCCTCGCCGACCACCTGCAGTCGCGCTACGGCATGTACCTCAACGGCGTCATGCTGATCTCCTCGGTGCTCGACTTCATCACCGGCGACTTCAACCAGGGCAACGACCTCGCCTACGCCCTCTACCTGCCGACCTACGCCGCCATCGCCCACTACCACGGGCTGCACGGCGACCGGCCGCTCGCCGACGTGCTGCGCGAGGCCGAGGAGTACGCCGCCCGCGACTACCCGTGGGCGCTGGCCCGCGGCGCCCGCCTCACCCCAGAGGAGCGCGCCGACGCCGTCGCCAGGATCGCCGCGCTGACCGGGCTGAGCGAGGACTACGTCGACCGGGTGGACCTGCGCGTCGAGCACATCAGGTTCTTCACCGAGCTGCTGCGCTCGCGCCGCCAGGTCGTCGGGCGGCTCGACGGCCGCTTCACCGGCTGGGACCCCGACGCCGGGCGCGAGCACTTCACGGCCGACCCCAGCATGAACGCGATCGTGGGCCCGTACAGCGCCGCGCTCAACCACTACCTGCGGACCGAGCTGGACTACGCGAACGACCTGCCGTACGAGCTGCTCACCTCGCGGGTGCATCCGTGGTCGTTCAAGGAGTTCGAGGGCGCGCACGTGCAGGTCGTCGACAAGCTGGCGGCGGCCATGCGGGCCAACCCGCACCTGCGCGTGCACGTGGCCTGCGGCTACCACGACGGCGCGACGCCGTACTTCGCCGCCGAGCACACCTTCGCGCACCTGCCGGTGCCGCCCGAGCTGGCCGCCAACATCGAGTTCGCCTACTACGAGGCCGGGCACATGATGTACGTCCACGAGCCCAGCAGGCTGCGCCAGTCAGCCGACCTGGCCGCCTTCGTCCGCGGCGAGAACGGCTGACGCCCGCCGCAGCCGGTGCGCGAGGTCGGCGCGGAGCGCGGCGAAGCGGGCGGCGTGGTCGCGGACGAGCGCCCGCTGCAGTTCCACGTCGGCCGCGTGCCAGGCGGCGACCAGGCCCGAGGACCACTTGCAGCGCGTGTCGGCGACCGCGGTCCGCTTCTCGTCCTCGGTGACGGTCCGCTCGTCGAGGTCCCAGCGGCGATCGCCGATGGCCGCCTCGGGGGACGGGTAGCCGTGGCCGGAGCGGCTCATGCACGCCCGCCAGCGGCCGGCCGCCGCGACCACCCCGGGGGTCCTGGCCGACCGCTCCAGCGTGAGCGCGTCCTGGCGGGAGAACCACGGCCAGTCCGCCTTCGGCGCGCCGCGCGCGAGGACGCGCGAGGCCCGGTCCAGGCAGCCGCCTCGCCCGCCGTCGCCGTACAGGTGGTCGCGGGTGGCGGCGGGCAGCGCGGCCGCCCAGGCGGCGGTCGTGTCGGGGGACGGCGGGCGGGCCAGGTGGTAGCCGTGGCGGCCGGCCGCCACGGTGTCGACGACGCCGTAGCGGCGGGAGTTGCCGGGATCGAGCGCGGCGATGAGCGCCGGGTCCTCGGCGGGCGGCTCGACGGCGACGCCCCGCGCGCGCATGCACCGCCTCACCAGGAGGTTGTGCGCGTCGCCCAGCGTGGCCCGCTGCCCGGGGGTGGTCCTGTAGGCGTCGAAGGGCAGCACCAGCCGCGTCGCGGCCTCCGGGCGGGCCGGCGTCTCCGTCCCGCAGGCGGTCACGGCCAGCAGCGACGTGCCCGCGAGAAGAGCGCGGCAGCCGGTTCCCCGCGGCCAGGTCAGGAAACCGGCGCCCCCGTTCGTGGTCAGCGGCACCAGATGTCGAGCGAGCTGACGCGGTCGCTGCCGACGGCGTTGTTCGCGAGGAACCCGTCGTTGGAATTGTGGGTGAATGTGCTGTGCGCTCCGGTGTAACCCGGGTGCTGCCAGAGAGTGGCGCTGCAGCCGATGCGATTGCGCACCGAACTGGTGTCGTTGTCCATGCTCTGCCAGGAATTACTGAAGTCCCAGTTCAGCCAGTTGTTGTCGGCGAAGTTCGCATCGTCCGCGACGAAGTCGCGCCAATGGTCGACCTGCCCGCGGTTGTAGTCGAAGCCCGCGTACAGGCAGACACGGCCGCCGTAGCAGGTCGAGCGGGGGCCGGCCACCGCCGTGGCGGCCGGGGCGACCACGGTGAACAGGGCGGCCGCCGCGACGAGGCCGGCGGCCTTTCCGGTGAGCCTCACAGGTCTCTCCTCTGTCGGGTGGGTCTTTTCGAGCACGTAACCTAGCGTGCGGAATCGATTACCCGGCCTGTGAGTTCTCGTCAGTTGACGCAATTCTTGCCGTTCGGGAATGGAAAAACGCCTAATCGGGGAGCGCCGCCGGGTTCTGCGCCAGCAGGCCGCCGTCCACGCGGTGCTCGGCCCCCGTGATGAACGACGAGCGCGGCCCGGCGAGGAAGGCGACCAGCTCCGCCACCTCCTCCGGCCGCGCCACCCGGCCCAGCGGATGCGCCCGCCCCCACTGCCTGACCTGCTCCTCCTGCGACAGCTCCCCCCGCCACAGGTCGGCCGCCCAGCGCAGCATCGGCGTGTCCACCGACCCCGGGCACACGACGTTGACCCGGATGCCGTCGGCCGCGTGGTCGAGCGCCATGGCCCTGGTCAGGCCGTTGATCGCGGCCTTGCTCGCGGTGTAGGCCGCCACCTGGGCCTGCGAGGAGAACGCCTGCACCGACGACATGAGCACGATCGAGCCGCCGCCGCGCTCCCTGAGCCGGGGGACGGCGGCCTTGCAGGTGAGGTAGACGCCCTTGAGGTTGATGTCCAGCACCTCGTCCCAGACCTCCTCGGGGGTGTCCTCGACGGTGCCGTAGCGTTGCACGCCCGCGCAGGTCACCACGACGTCGAGCCCGCCGAACCGGGAGACCGCCAGCTCCACCAGGTCGCGCATCTGGCCGGCGCGGCGCACGTCGGCCGTGCGGCCGAGCACCCGCTCGCCGTCGAGCTCGGCGCCCGGGTCCACGCCGCAGAACACCACCGACGCCCCTCCGGCGGCCAGCCGGTCCACCACCGCCCGCCCGATCCCCGTCGAGCCGCCCGTGACCAGCGCCACCTTGCCGTCGAACTCGCTCATGCCAGCACCTCCGCGCGCATCCGCAACCTCTTCGTCTCGTGGGGGCCGAGGGCGAGGGCCGTCCCGTTGGCCACCGCGGCGGCGAGGCCGTCGGTCGGCAGGCTGGAGAACGGTTCGAGCCCCACCGTGTACGCCCGTCCCCACCAGGGGTAGCCGGTGGACGCGCCGAGTTCCTGCCACATCCACAGGTAGGGGAGGAGCGTGGCGTCCCACGCCACCCTCATGCCGATATCTCCTGAGATCTCGTACCAGCCCGTGTCGCCGAAGCCCGTCAGGTACACGATGTCGCTCGGCGACCCCGGCTCCTGCACCACGCTCAGATCCGTCACGCCGCCCGCGTCGGCGGGGACCAGCGGCCACTCCCACGGCCCGCCCGCGCGCACCCGCCGCCCGCCGGGGCCGATCGCGCTCGCGTGCGGGATCACCCGCACGCCCTCCGGCAGCCTGATCCTGGCCCCCGCGCGCAGGAACGGCCGGCCGTACACGATGTGCTGTCCCCACATCGCGTGCAGCGGGACGGGGGAGTCGTTCGTGGCCGCCCCCTCGACCTCCAGCGCGGCCACGCCCGACCGCAGCCGCAGCACCCTCTCCACCCGGTACGGCAGCCGCCGCGTCCGCACCGCGAGCCGGACGGCGACCTCGTCCTCGCGGTCGGTGACGACCTCGTACGACCACGGCAGCCCGGCGACTTCCCCGTGCTGGGCCAGCCGCGCGCCCCGGTACTCGCTGGGCGCGCCGCCGTTCGGGAACACCTCCTGCCAGCCGCCCTCGTAGTGGTCCACGAACGGGGCGACGTCGTCGGCCGCGCCCTGGAGATGGTCGCGCGGGTTGCGCAGGCCCTGCGGCGCGAGCCAGACGAAGTCGGTGTCGGTCGGCTTGTACAGGAACTCCACCACGTCCCCGCCCTTGTCGGCCACGACGGTCACCCGCAGCGACTCGTTCTCCATCACGACCGCCCGCATCCCGTCGACGGTGACGTGCCGCAGCCGCGCCCCCCAGTTGCGCGTCACCTGAAGGTCACGTCCAGGAAGCGGGGGCGGTAGATGGTGACGTCGCGGTAGTGGTCGGTGTTGACGAAGCTGTTGACGTTGTACGAGACCACGAGCCCGTCCCCGGCCACGTCGGGGTGGGCGTGGGCGTTGTAGGTGAAGATGTTGCCGCCGGTCTCGGGCGTCGTGTAGACGTGCTGCCTGCCGGTGAACGGCCCGGACGGGGAGCACGAGGTGTAGGCCACGATGTTGGGGCTCAGCGCCTCGGTCGTGTCATGCGTGATCAGGACATATGAGGATCCGACCTTGGTGACGCTGTACTCGTTCGCCACCCCGCTCATGATGCGTGCCGAGTCGGTCTCGTCCGGTGACCAGGTGCCGTCCGCCGTCAGGAACTCCCACGTCCCGAGCAGGCTCTGCCCCCGCACCCGCGCGAGGTGCATGTACTTCGGCGAGCCGAAGTCCTCCACCCCGTACACGTAGGTGTAGCCGCCGTCCTCGATCGTGGCCGAGGCCCAGGCGACGCCGTGCCCCGAGGGCAGGTCGTGCACGCTGATCGGCCGCTCCAGCCGCCCCGGCGCGAACCTGGCGACCACGTTGCGGTGCCAGCGCCAGTCCCACGCGCCGGTGCCGAAGCGCTCGTACTCCTGGTAGGTGACCTCGACGACGCCGCCCGCGAGGGTCGCGTCGCCGGCCCAGTACCAGTGGTCGCCGTCACGCGGCGGCATCACGGCCGTCGGCTTCGCGGCGGTGCCGTCGTGGATGGTGGACAGGCGGCCGTCGCGCTCGACGGCGAAGGAGTTGTTGAGGAAGACCGTCGTGCCGCCCTCCTCGACGACCGGCGGGCGCGAGCCGTCGGGGTTCACCTGGCCGAGGAAGGTGTCGGAGAAGATCCACAGCTCCTTGCCGCTCGGCAGACGGAGCGAGTAGGTGCCGTCGGCGCCCGTCCAGTCGTCGAGGCGGCTGTTGTCGTTGCCGTACGCGGTGAACAGGCCGGTCAGCCGGGCGTCCGTGGTGGCGCCGGCGACGGCGGCGGGGGTGCAGGCGGCGGGGGTCGTGGCGGCGGCGGCCGGCAGGGGCGCCGCCGGGAACCCGAGCAACGCGATGGCCAGGGATGCGAGGGCGGGACGGAATCGCGTCATGGTGGTTCCTAGGGGGGGGTGAGGTTCCCTACAGTTCTAGTCATTAGATCACTTGCTGTCCAGGGTCCCCTGGCGTCTGCGCGAGTAGCTGCTAGGTTTGTGCGCTTTGATCGAACAAGATGGCGAGGTTGCCCCAATGCGGCGTTTGATGTGGTTGGCCGGATGCTTGGCGCTGGCGGGATGCTCGGCCCTGCCGGGGATCGCGCCGGAGGAGCGCGCGCCGACCGCGTCGCCCACCGCCACCCCGGCGACCTCACCCGCGCCCGGCACGCCCGAAGGGATCACCGCGTTCCTCGCCGGCTACGTCAAGCGCAACAACGCCGCCAACAAGGCCATGAGCGCCAGACTGCTGGCAGGCTACGAGGGCGGCTCCAGCCTCGCCATCGACAAGGCGGCCTACGTCTCCCAGCGCAAGCTCGGCGACCGCAGCCACCAGCCCTTCGGCTACGCCCGGCCCACGGTGTGGCCCGTCAAGGGAGCGGACTGGTTCGTCACCACGGCCTACTGGAAGGGCGAGAGCGAGACCGCCAAGGAGCCGACGTACCTGCTGTTCGCCCGCGACGGAGAGTCCTGGCGGCAGATGTACGCCCCCGACGTCTTCAGCGACACTCCCGCCGGCGAACTCCCCGAGATCGCGAAGGACGCCTCGGGAGCGGCCGCGGAGGTGGCCCAGGCCGACGCCGCCGGGCTGCTGATCTCGCCCGCCGCGTTCGCCAGGAGCTACGCCGCCCACCTGGTCGGCAAGGGCGGCAAGGCGTCCAGGAGCCGCTTCGCCGCCGACCGGCTCACCACCGGCGCCGCGGCGACCCGCGTCAAGATGGACCCGTACGCCGAGCTCAGGGAGAGCGCCCGACCGGCCGCCGCGTACCCCTCCTACGCCCTGCGCACGGCCGACGGCGGGGCGCTCGCCTTCACGACCGTCGAACGGACCCGGCGCTACGACGTGCGCCAGGGGCCGCAGCGCACCTACGTCCAGCAGAAGAACAGCGGGTTCCTGCCCGGCAAGTACTACACCTTCATGAAGTTCACCGAGCTGATCCAGGTCGTCGCCCACATCCCGCCGAGGACCGCAGGCCCCGGCCAGGTCAAGGTGATCGGCTCCTACAGCGGCATCACCTCGGGCAGCGGCCGCTGACGCGCGGCGGAAATCCGGATGCCCGCCGGCGAATCCGGCGAGTACGCTGCGCGAGGACCTTTTGGAGAGGAATCGTCGTGGGGCACGTTGAGGTTGGCCATCTGACATACGTGCTGCCCGACGGGCGGCCCCTGCTCAACGACGTCTCCTTCCGCATCGGCGACGGCGTCAAGGCGGCGCTCGTCGGGCCCAACGGCGCGGGCAAGACGACGCTGCTGCGCCTGATCGCCGGCGACCTGCAGCCGGTGGACGGCTCGGTCGCGAGCTCCGGCGGCCTCGGCGTCATGCGCCAGTTCATCGGCAGCGTGCGCGACGGCAGCGGGGTGCGCGAGCTGCTGCTCGGCGTCGCGCCGCCGGCCGTGCGGCAGGCCGCCGAGCGGCTCGACGCGGCCGAGCTGGCGATGATGGAGCGCGACGACGAGAAGACGCAGATGCGCTACGCGCAAGCCATCGCCGACTACACCGACGCGGGCGGCTACGAGATCGAGGTGCTGTGGGACACCTGCACGGTGGCGGCGCTCGGGGTGCCGTACGAGCGGGTGAAGTACCGGGACGTGGCGACGCTGTCCGGCGGCGAGCAGAAGCGGCTCGTGCTGGAGGCGCTGCTGCGCGGCCCCGACCAGACCCTGCTGCTCGACGAGCCCGACAACTATCTCGACGTGCCCGGCAAGGAGTGGCTGGAGCAGCAGCTCAAGGAGACGCCGAAGACGGTGCTGCTGGTCAGCCATGACCGCCAGCTCCTCGCCAACGCCGCCGACCGGATCGTCACGGTCGAGTCCGGCGGGGTGTGGATCCACGGCGGCGGCTTCGCGACCTACGCCGAGGCGCGCAAGGCCCGCAACGAGCGCCTCGACGAGCTGCGCCGGCGCTGGGACGAGGAGCACGCCAAGCTCAAGGCCCTGGTCAACATGTTGAAGAACAAGGCCAGGTACAACGACGGCATGGCCCCCGCCTACCACGCCGCCCAGACCCGGCTCCGCAAGTTCGAGGAGGCGGGCCCGCCCGAGGTGGCCCCCGCCGAGCAGAACATCCGGATGCGGCTGCGCGGCGGCCGCACCGGCAAGCGCGCGGTGATCTGCGAGCGGCTGGAGCTGAGCGGGCTCATGCGCCCGTTCGATTTGGAGGTCTGGTACGGCGAGCGGGTCGCGGTGCTCGGCTCCAACGGCTCGGGCAAGTCCCACTTCCTGCGCCTGGTGGCGGGCGAGCCGGTCGCGCACGAGGGCGTGGCCCGGCTGGGGGCCCGCGTGGTGCCCGGCCACTTCGCCCAGACGCACGCCCGGCCCGACCTGAGGGGCCGCACCCCGGTCGAGATCGTCATGACCGAGCACGCCCGGCTCAAGAACGAGGCCATGAAGGCTCTCGCCCGCTACGAGCTGGCCGGCCGGGTCGCCGAGCAGCGCTTCGAGACCCTGTCGGGCGGCCAGCAGGCGCGGCTGCAGATCCTGCTGCTCGAACTGTCCGGGGCGACGCTGCTGCTGCTCGACGAGCCGACCGACAACCTCGACCTGGCGAGCGCGGAGGCGCTGCAGGCGGGGCTCGACGCCTTCGACGGCACGGTGCTGGCGGTCACCCACGACCGCTGGTTCGCCGCCGACTTCGACCGCTACCTCGTCTTCGGCTCCGACGGCGTGGTCTACGAGTCGCCGCAGCCGGTCTGGGACGAGACCCGGGTGGCCCGCCCGCGTTAAAGACTTGGTACGGCTGGCGCGTGTCACCGCCGGCCGTGCCCATGCTCGGGTTATCACGGCAAAGTGATCCCACGCAGCCGAACCGTCAGCCTTCTCGCACTCGGGGCGATCTGCCTCGCGGGGTGCTCCAGCGAGAAGCAGCCCGCGCAGGAGCTCAAGCCTCTGGCGCTCAAGGAACAGGTCTCCACCATCGTCAAGTCGGCGGACGGGTACGCCGTCAACTGGGCGGGGGTGCTCAGCAACGCCAACCCGTGGCACTTCGGCGAGCACGTGGTGGCCACGATCGTCGGCCAGGACGCCAAGGGCACGGAGGTCGTCCGGCTGGACCAGCCGCTCGACGCCGTGCCGCCGGGCGGGACGCTGGAGTTCACCGGCCAGGCCACCGCCGCCGAGCGACCGGCCAAGGTGTCGATCCAGTACCGGCCGGCGCAGTGGCGGCAGGCGGCGCGGGTGCCGTCCGCGTTCCAGAGCTTTCCCATCACGCGGGCGCAGACAATGCGCCAGAAAGACGGCTCTTACCTTATTACGGGATATGTGGGGAATCCGTACCAGATGGTGGCCGGAAGTCTGGTCGTGAACGCGCTGCTGCGCGATAAGACGGGCAAATTGCTCGGCGGCGGCAGCACGTTCGTGGACGACGTGAAAGCCGGCAGCCCGCCCCGGTTCATCCTGACCGTCTCGGGGCTGCCGCGCGGCACGGCCGTGGCCAGGACCGACATCACGGCGCGTACGTGGGGCTCCACAGGGCGGCCCTTCGAGGACCTGGCGCTCGCCGGGGCGGTGCCGGTGCACACGGTCAAGCCGACGACCGAGCCGTTCGCCGAGGACCGGAGCACACGAATTGTGGCCGATACCCAGCAATAGATACTGAAAAATCAGGATGTAACTCCTGGCGGCAGCGCGACAAGCGATGCCATCGGCGTGGAATCGGTAGAACTATGAGTTACCGATCCATTACCTTCAGTCATATGAACGACCGCAACCTGGTGGAAGCCCTTCGCGCCCGCGATCCCGGCGCCCCCGCCGTGCTCTACGACGCGTACGCGGAGGGCGTCTACCGCTACTGCCGGTCCCTCCTTCGCGACGCGGACGCCGCCCAGGTGGCGCTCCGCGACGCGCTCATCGCCGCCGAGGCGCACGCTGGCGCCCTGGCCGATCCCACCCGGCTGCGGTCCTGGCTGTACGCCCTGGCCCGCGCCGAATGCCTCCGCCGCCGCACCCCGGGCCCCCGCCCGCCGGCCCCGGACTCGCCCGCCGCCGGCCCGCCCGACCAGGGCTCACCCGCCGCCGGTTCGCCCACCTCCGGCCCATCCCCTGCTGATCCGCCGGACGGCGAGAGGGCGTGGGACGAGCCGCCCGACGGGCCGGGGGACGCGCGGCTGCGGATGGTGGCGTGGCACGCCGTGCACAGCCTGCCGCCCGCCGACCGCGAGCTGCTGGACCTGGCGATCCGGCACGAACTGCCGGCGGCCGAGCTGGGCCTGGTGCTCGGCCTCCCGGCCCGGCAGGTGGCGGCCGCGCGGGAGGCCGCGCTCGGCCGCCTGCGCGACGCCATCACCGTCGAGCTCCTGGCCACGCAGGAGCCGTCCGACTGCCCGCGCCGGGCGGCCATGCTCAAGGGCTTCTCCGGCCGGCTCACCCCCGAGACGCGCGAGCGGCTGGTGCGCCACCTGTCGGAGTGCGCGATCTGCGCCCCGCGCCGCAACCGGCCGGTCTCGGCGGCCAAGGTCTTCGAGCTGCTGCCGGCGCCGGACCTGCCCGACGCGCTGCGGCTGCGGGTGCTGAGCTGCTTCGCCGACCCCGAGCTCGCGCCCTACCGGCGTTACGTCGCCCGCCGCACCTCCGGCCTGGGCGCCGCCGGGTTTCCCGTCCCCCAGAAGAAGGCGGTTCGGCGGTGGCCGAGGGCGGTGGCGTGCCTCCTGGCGGCGGTCGGGGCCGTGGTGGCGATAGCGGTCGTCTTCCAGTGGTTCGGCCGCGACGGCGTCGTGTCTGACGTGGCGACGGCCGCGTTCCCCCCGACGGGCGAGCCGCCCGCCGTGCGGCTCCCCTGGCAGGAGCGCCCCCGTGACGTGCCCATGACCGTGGAGCCCGTCGCGAACACCGTGGACGTCCGCCGCGGCCTCCCGGCCCCGGCCTACCCCGCCACCGGCGTCCCGAGCCTCGCGCCGACCGGCGGTCCTCCTGTCGGCGGCGACCCCGCCGGACCGTCCACCGGGCCCGCGGGCCCGTCGGAACCCCCGCCCGGCGGCCCCTCCGCCCAGCCCTCCGGCCCGCTGGACCCCGTCGATCCGGCCGCCCCGCCCGGTCCCGGCGCCCCGTCCCCGAGCCCGGGAAGCACGGCAAGCCCAGGAAGTCCGGGAGGCACAGGAAGCCCGGAAACGCCCACCCACCATCACGGCCCGCGCCCCGGGCACCCGTGCCCTGGGCGCTTCCGCCCGCACTGCCATCCCCCGAGACCGGCCCCGACGGCCACCGCGACTCCTGCTCCGACACAGGAGCCACCCACCCCGCCGACCCAGACGCCCGTCCCCACCCCCACCGAGGAGCCGCCGGCCCCCACCCCGTGACCCGGAGGGCTTCGTCACGTTACGTGAGCGAAACCGGTGGGAATCGTGTGCATAGAGTGACCATCCGTTTCTGGGGGGACCTATGCGCACGATTCAGGCAGCGCTGCTGGCGAGCTGCCTTCTGGTCGCCCTGTGCCCGCCCGCCCACCCCGAGCCGCGCCCCAGCACGCACGACGTCCGCAAGGCCCGCCAGGCCGTACGCGAACGCTCCCGCGCCCTCGCGACCACCAGCGCCAGGCTGGCCACGGCCCAGTCCAGGCTCGCCACCCTGGCCGCCGACGTCGAGCGCCTGGTCGAGGCGTACAACGGCCAACTGGTACGCCTGCGCGCCGCCGAGGAGAAGGCCCGCCAGACCGAGGCGCGCCTGACCGCCGCCGACGCCGAGGTCGAGCGGGCCAGGCAGCCGGTCGCGCTGCTCGCCGCCGAGGCGTACGGCGGCCTCGGCCCGATGGGGCCGATCCTGGGCCTGCTCACCGACCACGGCGACGACGAGGGCGCGCTGCACCGCGCGGGCCTGCTCGGCCGGCTCAGCGACGAACGGGCGGCGATGCTCGCCCGGCTGCGCGACGCCCAGCAGGTGGCCGCGATCCTGCGTACGCAGGCGGCCGAGGCGCGGGCGGAGCAGCAGGCCATGACCGAGCGCGTCCGCGAGGCGAAGGAGGCCGCCGGTGCGGCGGTGGCGAGCCAGCGCCGCGAGACGAGGGCGCTGCGGGTGCGCGAGCACCGCCTGCAACGCCGGGTCGACGCCGCCCGCACCAGGGCCGACCTGCTGGCCAGGCGGCGGGCCTGGGCCGCCTCCGCCGCCGGGCTGATCACCGGGGGCTCGGCGATGGGCGACGTGGCGGCCGACTGGGCGCTCACCCAGCTCGGCAAGCCGTACGTGTGGGCGGCCGACGGCCCGGCGACCTTCGACTGCTCGGGCCTGACCATGCGCGCGTGGGAGCGGGCCGGCGTCGCGCTCGACCACTGGACGGGCACCCAGTGGACGGCCGGCCCGCACGTCCCGCTCGACCAGCTACGCCGCGGTGACCTGCTGTTCTTCGCGCACGTCACGAGCGACCCCGGCACGATCCACCATGTCGGGATCTATGTGGGCCGCGGCCTGATGGTGCACGCACCGCAGACCGGCGACGTGGTGCGGGTGGCGTCCATCTGGCGAGGGGACCTGGTGGGCGCCACCAGGCCCCTGTGAGCGCGCCCTGTGGATGCTCAGTGATGCCCGCCGGACTCCTTGAGCCGCTGGAAGGAGCGCTCGATCTCGGCCTCGGCCTCGGCGCGGCCGACCCAGTTGGCGCCCTCGACGGACTTGCCGGGCTCCAGGTCCTTGTAGACCTCGAAGAAGTGCTGGATCTCCAGCCGGTCGAACTCCGAGACGTGGTGGATGTCCTGAATGTGGTGCATCCGCGGGTCGGTGGCGGGCACGCACAGGACCTTGTCGTCGCCGCCCTTCTCGTCGGTCATGCGGAACATGCCGACGGCCCGGCAGGTGATGTAGCAGCCGGGGAACGTCGGCTCCTGGAGCAGGACCAGGGCGTCCAGCGGGTCGCCGTCCTCGCCGAGGGTGTTCTCGATGAAGCCGTAGTCGGCGGGGTACTGCGTGGAGGTGAACAGCAGCCGGTCGAGCCTGATCTTCCCGGTTTCGTGGTCCACTTCGTACTTGTTCCGTTGCCCCTTGGGAATCTCAACGACAACGTCGAACTCCACCGCGGTTCCTCCGCTCAACCCCCCGGGCACCCCCGGGCGGGCGTTAATGTCTCTAGGCGAACACAGGAGAGAGGGCAGGCGACGTGGCGCGGCACGACCGGTTGGTGATGCTGGCCACTCTCGCCGTGCTCCAGGTGCTGACGGTCGTCACCGGCGTGTACGCGATGACCACCGGCTTCAGCCTGGGCGCGCTGACGAGGCAGACGGCACCGGCCGAGCCGAAGCCGGAAGGGTCTCCTCCTCCCGCCCCCGTGGTCACCTCGGGGCCGGTGCTGGCCCAGCTTTCGGTGAAGTCAGGAGGCGGACCTCTCCCGACCAAGGGTACTTTGACGCGACAGCTCACCGACGCGCTGGGTGACGAAGCGCTCGGCAAACGGGTGGGCGCGGTCGTCCTCGACGCGGCGACCGGCGAGCGGATCTTCGCGGCGAACGCCGACACCCCGGTCACGCCCGCCTCCACCACGAAGATCGTGACCTGCGCCGCGGCGCTGGCCTCCCTCGGTCCCGACGCCCGGCTGTCCACCCGCGTGGTGCAGGGCGCGCGGCCCGACGCGGTCGTGCTCGTCGGCGGCGGCGACCCGCTGCTGGCCGGCCCTTCCGCCCGGCCGGGCTACCCGAAGCAGGCGAGCCTCGCCACCCTGGCCGCCCGTACGGCCGCCGCGCTCAAGACCAGGAACGTGAAGAAGGTCACCCTCACCTACGACACGTCCCTGTTCACCGGCCCCGCCACGGCCCCCGGCTGGAAGCCCGGCTACATCCCCGAGGGAAACGTGGCCCCCGTCCACGCGCTCGCCATCGACGAGGGCCGCCAGAACCCGCGCTCCAACACCCCCCGCGTCTCGAACCCGCCCGCCCACGCCGCCGCGGCCTTCGCCCGGCTGCTCGGCGGACAAGGGATCGCGGTGGCGAGGACGGTCCGGCCGGGCAAGGCCCCCGCCGGGGCCGCCGAGCTGGGCCGGGTCGACTCCGCGCCCGTCTACGCGCTGGTCGAGCACACCCTGACGCACAGCGACAACGACTTGGCCGAGGCCCTCGCCCGGCACGTGGCGATCAAGGAGGGGCAGCCGGCGTCGTTCGAGGGCGGGGCGAAGGCGACCATCGCGGTGCTCCAGCGGCTCGGCGCCGCCCAGGGCGTCGCGCTGTCCGACGCCAGCGGCCTGTCCACCCGCAACCGCATCAGCGCCGCCGCCCTCGCCAAGCTGGTGGCCATGGCGGGCTCGCCGGCCTCGCCCGACCTGCACGCGGTCGCCTCCGGCATGCCGATCGCGGGCTTCTCCGGCACCCTCGGCAACGGCCGCCGCTTCACCGGCCGCGACAGCCGCGGCCAGGTGGGCCTCGTACGCGCCAAGACCGGCACGCTCAACAACGTCAACACCCTGGCCGGGCTGGCCACCACGAAGGACGGCCGGCTGGTCACCTTCGCCTTCCTGGCCGACCAGGTGCCGATCAACGCCGAGCCCGTGCTCGACCGGCTCGCGGCCATCGTCGCGCGGTCTTGACCGGAAGCACGTACGGTGGACGGTATGCAGGTGATCGACTGGGATCTGGCCGTCACGACCGGCACGCGCCTCGTGCGCCCCGGTCCTCAAGTGAGCCGGGAGGAGGCCAGGCAGGCCGTCACCGAGCTCCGCACCCTGTCCCGTGAGGCCGAGGGGCACGTACGCGAGTTCACCAAGATTCACACCGAGACCGCGCCGCAGCCGGCCACCATCGTGGACCGGCCCGGCTGGATCAGGGCCAACGTCGAGGGCTTCCGCGTGGTGCTCGAACCGTTGACCGATCGCGTGAGCAACAGCGCCAACCCGCCGCCCGCCATCGTCACCGCCGTGGGCTCGCGCATCACCGGCGTCGAGGTCGGCGCGGTGCTGGCCTTCCTCGCCTCGCGCGTGCTGGGCCAGTACGAGCTGTTCCTGCCGCCCGACCCGACCGGCCAGGAGCCGGCGGGGCGGCTGACGCTCGTCGCGCCCAACATCGTCCACGCCGAGCGCGAGATGGGCGTCGACCCGCACGACTTCCGGCTGTGGGTGTGCCTGCACGAGGAGACCCACCGCGTGCAGTTCACCGGCGTGCCCTGGCTGCGCGAGTACGTCCGCTCGCAGATGACCGAGTTCCTGCTCGCCTCCGACCTCGATCTTCCCACGCTGCTCGAACGCCTGCGCGGCGCCGCCGACACCGTGGCCGACGTGGTGCGGGGCGGCGAGGGCAACCTCATCGACGTCATCCAGTCGCCCGCCCAGAAGGCCATCCTCGACCGGCTCACGGCCGTGATGACCCTCGTGGAGGGGCACGGCGACTACGTGATGGACGCCGTCGGCCCGTCCGTGGTGCCGTCGGTGGCCGAGATCCGCGGCAAGTTCGCGCATCGCCGCGAGGGCGGCTCCCGCCTCGACCGCACCGTGCGCCGGCTGCTCGGCATCGAGGTCAAGATGAAGCAGTACGCCGAGGGCTCGGCCTTCGTCCACACGGTCGTCGGCCGCGTGGGCATGGACGGCTTCAACAAGATCTGGACCAGCTCCGACACCCTGCCGACCACCCAGGAGATCGCCGACCCCGGCTCGTGGATCGACCGCGTGATCGGCACCCCGGCCCTGCCCGCCTGACCCGCCACGGGTCCTGGCCCGCGACAATGGAGATCGTGGGTCCCCATCCAGCCGTAGCCGACGTCCGCAGGGCCGTGCGGGAGGCGATCGCCGATCTGCCGCGCGGGTCCCTGGTGCTGGCGGCGTGCAGCGGCGGGGCCGACTCGACCGCGCTGGCCGCGGCGCTGGCGTTCACCGCCGGGCGCGCCGGGCTGCGCGGCGGGCTGCTCACCGTCGACCACCGGCTCCAGGAGGGCTCGGGAGAGCGGGCGCGGGCGGTCGCCGCCCAGGGGGAGCGGCTGGGGCTGGCCCCGGCCGAGGTCCTCACCGTCACGGTGGGCACGGCGGGCGGTCCCGAGGCGGCGGCCAGGGAGGCCCGTTACGCCGCGCTCGCCGCCGCCGCCGACCGGCACGGCGCCGCGGCCGTGCTGCTCGGTCACACCAGGGACGACCAGGCCGAGACCGTGCTGCTCGGGCTGGCCAGGGGGAGCGGGCCGCGTTCGCTGTCCGGGATGGCGGCACGGGCCGGTCGTTACCGCCGCCCCTTTCTCGACCTGCCGAGGGCCACCACGGTGGCGGCCTGCAAGGCGCTCCGCCTCGACCCATGGGACGACCCCCACAACGAGGACCCCCGCTACACCCGGGTCCGCGTCCGCCGCCGGGTGCTGCCCGTGCTGGAGGAGGAGCTCGGGCCGGGGGTGGCGGACGCGCTCGCGCGGACCGCCAGGCTGGCCCGCGAGGACGCCGACGCGCTCGACGAATGGGCCGGCTCGGCCTACCAGGATTGCGCTCTAAGCGATATCGACGGGTTCGTGACCCTCTCCGTGGCGGAGCTGGAGCGGCTGCCGGACGCCGTAAGGCGGCGGGTGCTGCGCCGGGCGGCCATCGCCGCGGGAGCGCCCTCGGGGGCGCTCTCGGCGACGCACGTGATGGCCGTGGACCGGCTGGTCACACGGTGGCACGGGCAGAAGCCGGCCGACCTGCCCGGGGGTCTGAGCGCCGCGCGGCGGTATGGCACCCTGGTTCTCGCCAAGAGTCCCCACACCTAAGGAACCACAGGTGGACGCTGCCGACATGGGCAATGACCTGGAGAAAGTGCTCATCTCCGAGGACGATCTCCAGGCCAGGATCAAAGAGCTGGCCGGGCGCATCGACGACGACTACGCGGGCAAGGACATCCTGCTCGTGGGCGTGCTCAAGGGCGCCGTCATGGTGATGGCCGACCTGGCCAGGGCCTTGCACGTGCCGGTGCAGATGGACTGGATGGCGGTGTCGTCCTACGGCGCGGGCACCAGGTCATCCGGGGTCGTCCGCGTGCTGAAAGACCTGGACACCGACATCCTCGACCGCCATGTGCTGATCGTCGAGGACATCATCGACTCGGGGCTGACGCTGCACTGGCTGCTGGAGAACCTGAAGTCGCGCAATCCCGCCTCGCTGGAGATCTGCACCGCGCTGCGCAAACCCGACGCCGTGAAGGTGCCCATCGACGTCAAATACGTGGGCTTCGACATTCCCAGCGAGTTCGTCATCGGTTATGGGCTGGACTACGCCGAGCGTTACCGCAACCTGCCGTTCATCGGCACTCTCGCGCCCCACGTTTACCGATAGAACCTTAAGTGTTCCCTCTTGCCATGGCCGGGAACATCGCGCAACGTGACGTACGTTGATAGGGCAAGGCCGGTGCAGCGGGCGGTCCCTCCGCCTGCTCTGCCGGTGTACCTTCAGACTCCGGAAGGGTGACCTTGCGTCCCCTTCGGGTAGTCAGAAGTCGCGGTGCCGGATGCCGCGGCCCCGGGCGTGCCCGGGGTTCCAGGCCATGGTCAGGAAGGGACGGGCCCGCAAGGGGTTCCGCATCGGATGGATCTCAAGCGATTTACACGTGGGCCACTGCTGTGGATCCTGGGCATCGTCGTGCTGCTCCTGCTCGTCACCCAACTGTGGAGTGGCGGCGGAAACTTCAAGCAGGCCGACACGTCCCTGGTGCTCCAGCAGATTCGCGCCGGCAATGTCAGCAACGCCAAGGTCGTCGACAAGGACAACCGCATCGAGGTGACGCTGAAGAACCCCGTCACGGTGCGGAAGGGCGACCAACCCACCAAGCTGGTCCAGGCCTACTGGGTCACGGGTTACGGCAGCAAGCTGACCGACGAGCTCCAGGCGCAGGTCGACGCCAAGCGCACCGACAGTTTCACCACCGAGGTGCCCCAGGAGAACCTCCTGGTGAGCATCCTGGTGAGCTTCCTGCCGATCGTCATCATCGTGCTGATCTTCCTGTTCATCATGAACCAGATGCAGGGTGGCGGCTCGCGGGTGATGAACTTCGGCAAGTCGAAGGCCAAGCTCATCACCAAGGACACCCCCAAGACCACCTTCGCCGACGTCGCGGGGGCCGACGAGGCCATCGAGGAGCTCCAGGAGATCAAGGAGTTCCTGCAGGCCCCGGCCAAGTTCCAGGCGATCGGCGCCAAGATCCCCAAGGGCGTGCTGCTCTACGGCCCGCCCGGCACCGGCAAGACCCTGCTGGCCCGCGCGGTCGCGGGCGAGGCGGGCGTGCCGTTCTACTCGATCTCCGGCTCCGACTTCGTCGAGATGTTCGTCGGCGTCGGCGCCTCCCGCGTGCGTGACCTGTTCGAGCAGGCGAAGGCCAACGCCCCGGCGATCATCTTCATTGACGAGATCGACGCGGTCGGCCGTCACCGCGGCGCCGGCCTCGGCGGCGGTCACGACGAGCGCGAGCAGACGCTCAACCAGCTCCTCGTCGAGATGGACGGCTTCGACGTCAAGGGCGGCGTGATCCTCATCGCCGCGACCAACCGGCCCGACATCCTCGACCCGGCGCTGCTGCGTCCCGGTCGTTTCGACCGGCAGGTCACCGTCGACCGTCCCGACCTGGAGGGCCGCAAGGGCATCCTCAAGGTCCACGGCCGGGGCAAGCCGTTCGCTCCCGACGTCGACCTCGACACCATCGCCCGCCGCACCCCCGGGTTCACCGGCGCCGACCTGGCCAACGTGATCAACGAGGCCGCCCTGCTCACCGCGCGGGCCGACCAGAAGCTGATCACGATGGAGCTCCTCGAGGAGTCGATCGACCGTGTCATGGCAGGGCCCGAGCGCAAGTCGCGGGTCATGTCCGACAAGGAGAAGAAGATGATCGCCTACCACGAGGGCGGTCACGCGCTGGTGGCGCACGCGCTGCCCAACTCGGACCCGGTGCACAAGATCACGATCCTGTCCCGCGGCCGCGCGCTCGGCTACACGATGACGCTGCCGATGGAGGACAAGTTCCTCGCCACCAGGTCCGAGATGATGGACCAGCTCGCGATGCTGCTCGGCGGCCGCGCGGCGGAGGAGCTCGTCTTCCACGAGCCCACCACCGGCGCCTCCAACGACATCGAGAAGGCCACGGCGGTCGCCCGCCGCATGGTGACCGAATACGGCATGAGCGAGCAGCTCGGCGCCCGCAAGTTCGGCACCGGCCAGGCCGAGGTGTTCCTCGGCCGCGAGATGGGCCACGAGCGCGACTACTCCGAGAAGATCGCCTCCACGATCGACGAGGAGGTCCGCCGGATGATCGAGACGGCGCACGACCAGGCGTGGGACATCCTGGTCGAATACCGCGACGTGCTCGACAACCTGGTCCTTGAGCTGATGGAGAAGGAGACGCTCTCCCGCCAGCAGGTCCTGGAGATCTTCGCGCCGGTGGTCGTCAGGGAGCACCGTCCGTCCTACGCGGGATACGGCAAGCGCCTGCCCTCCGACCGGCCGCCCATCCTGACGCCGAAGGAGAAGCAGTCGGCCAACGGCTCGCTGACCGGCGGCCACCAGGACGCGCTGCCGGCCGGCGGCGACGGCGTCTGAAGCAAGCACCACCGGAGCACTTTGTGACACAGCACGACGTCGACCTCGCCCGCATCGAGAAGGCCGTCCGCGAGATCCTCGCCGCCATCGGCGAGGACCCCGACCGCGACGGCCTGGTCGAGACCCCCGCCCGCGTGGCCAGGGCGATGGCCGAGCAGTTCTCCGGCCTCGGCCAGACGCCTGAGGACGTGCTCAACAAGGTGTTCGACGTCGATCACGACGAGATGGTGCTCGTCAGGGACATCGAGGTCTACTCGACCTGCGAGCACCACCTGGTCCCGTTCCACGGCCTGGCCCACGTCGGCTACATCCCCAACCAGCGGGGCCAGGTGACGGGCCTGTCCAAGCTGGCCAGGCTGGTGGACGTCTTCGCCCGCCGGCCGCAGGTGCAGGAGCGCATGACGTCCCAGATCGCCGACGCGCTGATGCGGGTGCTGGAGCCGCGCGGCGTGATCGTGGTCGTCGAGTGCGAGCACCTGTGCATGACCATGCGCGGAGTGCGCAAGCCGGGCGCCAAGACCGTGACCTCGGCGGTCCGCGGCGACTTCCGCACGAGCGACAAGACCCGGTCCGAGGCGATGGCGCTCATCCTCGGCAGGTGAGTCATCCTTATCCACAACTGGGGACCCGCGATGTCAGCAGGTGTGGTGGAACGCCTAGGCTTGGCCCATGACTAGCATGCCCATCAGCGTGCCGGGAGGGGCGGAGCGGTGTCTCGTCATGGGCGTGGTCAACGTGACCCCCGACTCCTTCTCCGACGGCGGCCTCTGGTTCGACGAGGCGGCCGCGATCAGGCACGGCTTCGAGCTGGTCGATGAGGGGGCCGACCTCGTCGACGTGGGCGGCGAGTCCACCCGTCCCGGCGCGGCCAGGGTGTCGCTGGAGGAGGAGCTGGCGCGGGTCGTCCCGGTGATCAGGGCGCTGGCCGCCGAGGGCGTGGCCGTCAGCGTCGACACCATGCGCGCCGAGGTGGCGCGGGCCGCGGTCGACGCCGGCGCGCGGCTGGTCAACGACGTCAGCGGCGGGCTGGCCGATCCGGAGATGCCGCGCGTGGTGGCGGCGACCGGCGTCTCCTACGTCGTGATGCACTGGCGCGGCCACAGTCACGACATGCACACCCGGGCCGTCTACCGCGACGTGGTCGGCGAGGTGCGCGAGGAGCTGAGCAAACGGGTGAGCCTGGTGCTGGCCGAGGGCGTGTCGGAGGAGCAGATCGTGCTCGACCCCGGCCTCGGCTTCGCCAAGAACGCCGAGCACAACTGGGCGTTGCTGGCCGGCATCCCCCAGCTGGCCGAGCTGGGCTATCCGCTGCTCATCGGGGCGTCGCGCAAGAGGTTCCTGGGGCGGCTGCTGGCCGACCCCGACGGCACACCCCGGCCGTTCAGCCGGAGCGACGACGCCACCCTGGCCGTGACCGCCCTGGCGGCTCAGGCGGGCGCTTGGTGCGTACGCGTGCACGAGGTCGGCCCCAACGCCGACGCGGTGCGCGTGGCCGCCGCATGGACACGAGCGGGAGCAGGCACATGAGCGTCGACACGGCCGCCATCGAGACGGTCAACCAGGAGTTCTACACCGCCATCGAAGGCGGTGACCTCGACAAGATGACCGAGATCTGGGCCGAGGACACCGCCGACGACCAGGTGAGCTGCGTGCACCCCGGATGGGCGCTGCTGACCGGGCGGTCCGAGGTGCTGCGTTCGTGGGCCTTGATCATGGCCAACACGACCTACATCCAGTTCGTGCTGACCGACGTCAACACGACCGTGCTGGGCGACGTGGCCGTGCTCACCTGCGTCGAGAACATCCTCACCGCCGGCGACGAGGGAGAGGCGAGCTTCGCCGCCGGCAAGGTGGTCGCCAGCAACGTCTACCTCCGCACCTCCCAGGGCTGGCGGCTGTGGATGCACCACGGCTCGCCGGTGCTCCAGGGCGACGACGACGAGGAGGAGGACGGCGAGCTTGAGCCTTGACCGCATCGCGCTCAAGGGCCTGCGGGTCCACGGGCGGCACGGCGTGCTCGCGGCCGAGCGGGAGCTGGGCCAGGAGTTCGTCATCGATGCCACGCTGTTCCTCGACACCGCGCCGGCCGCGGCCGGCGACGACCTCACGGCGACCGTCCACTACGGCGAGCTGGCCGAGGAGCTGGCCCAGGTGGTGGCGGGCGAGCCCGTGCGCCTCATCGAGACGCTGGCGCAGCGCCTGGCCGAGGTGTGCCTGGCGCGCGAGCCCGTGCGCAAGGTCGAGGTGAGCGTGCACAAGCCGGCGGCGCCCATCCCGCTGCCCTTCGACGACGTGATCGTGACGATCGAGCGGAGCCGCCCATGAAGACCGTCATCGCACTCGGCAGCAACCTGGGCAATCGCTTCCAGATCCTTCAGGGAGCGGTCGACGCCCTGTTCGACGCGCCGGGCCTGAAATTCGTCAAGGCGTCCCCGGTCTACGAGACCGATCCGGTGGGCGGCCCCGAGGGGCAGGACCCCTACCTCAACGCGGTCGTTGTCGCCGAGACCAGGCTGGAGCCGCGCACCCTGCTGGAGCGGGCGCTCAGCGTCGAGAACGCCTTCGGGCGGGTGCGGGCCGAGCGCTGGGGGCCGCGCACGCTCGACGTCGATCTCATCGTCGTGGGCGAGACCGTCTGCGACGACCCCGACCTGACGCTGCCGCACCCGCGGGCGCACGAGCGGGCGTTCGTGCTGGTGCCGTGGCTGGAGGCCGACCCCACGGCCGTCGTGCCCGGCCGCGGCCGGGTGGTCGACCTGCTGGCCGGGCTCGACCGGCAGGGTGTGCGGCCGCGGCCCGACCTGACGTTGCAGAGGCCCGATTGAGTCCCACCCGTCCCGCCCACCTGGTCGGCATCCTCGTCGCCGTCGCGCTGGTCACCTGGGCCTTCCTGCACCGCTTCTACGGCGACATCGCGTGGCTCCTGCCGTGGACGGCGATCCCGACGGTGCTGCTGCTGGCGCTCGGCGAGGCCCACAGCGCGCGGGCCACCAAGGCCAGGATCGCCCGCAAGCCGGGCACCAAGCCGGTGGAGCCGCTGGCCGTGGCCCGGCTGGCGGCGCTCGCCAAGGCGTCGGCGTACGCGGGGGCCGCCTTCGGCGGCGGGTTCGCCGGCTTCGCGCTCCACACGGTGGGCATCCTCGACCGCCAGACGCCGCGCTCGGAGTTCTTCGTGGCGACGGGGTCGTTCGCGGCGTGCGTGGTGCTGGTGGTCGCGGCGCTCTACCTGGAGCACGCCTGCCGGGTGCCGAAGGACCCCGAGGATCAGCAGCCGCAATAGCGCGGGCCGCCGTCCTGCCTGAGCTCTACTTGTCGATGTCCCCGACGACGAAGAACATCGAGCCGAGGATGGCGACCATGTCGGCCACCAGGTGGCCGGGCAGCATCTCGCGCAGCACCTGGACGTTGCTGTAGGAGGCCGAGCGCAGCTTGAGCCGCCACGGCGTCTTGTCGCCCTTGGAGACCAGGTAGTAGCCGTTGATGCCGAGCGGGTTCTCGGTCCAGGCGTACGTGTGCCCCTCCGGCACCTTGAGCACCTTCGGCAGCCGCTGGTTGATCGGCCCCGGAGGCAGCGAGCGCAGCCGTTCGACGCACGCGTCGGCCAGCTCCAGCGAGACCTTGACCTGCTCGAACAGCACCTCGAAGCGGGCCTGGCAGTCGCCGGCGTCGCGGGTGACGACCTTGACCGGCAGCTCGGGGTAGGCGAGGTAGGGGTCGTCGCGGCGCAGGTCGAGGTCCACGCCGGAGGCGCGGGCGATGGGGCCGCTGACGCCGTACTGCATGATCTGCTCGCGGGTCAGCACGCCGACGCCCTTGGTGCGGGCGGCGAAGATCTCGTTGTGCAGGATGAGGTCCTCGATGACCGGCATCCGGCGGCGGGTCTCGGCGACGGCCTCCGACACCCGGTCCAGCCAGCCCAGCGGCAGGTCCTCCTTGAGTCCGCCGACCCGGTTGAACATGTAGTGCATGCGCCCGCCGGAGATCTCCTCCATGACGGCCTGGATGCGCTCGCGCTCGTTGAAGGAGTAGAAGATCGGCGTCATCGCGCCCAGCTCCAGCGGGTACGAGCCGAGGAACATGAGGTGGCTCAGCACCCGGTTGAGCTCGGCCAGCAGCGTGCGCGCCCACACGGCCCGGACCGGCGGCTCCATGCCGAGCAGGCGTTCGGCGGCGAGCACCACGCCCAGCTCGTTGGCGAACCCGGCGAGCCAGTCGTGCCGGTTGGCCAGCATGATGATCTGGCGGTAGTCGCGGACCTCGAACAGTTTCTCCGCGCCCCGGTGCATGTAGCCGATGATCGGCTCGGCGGTGGCGATGCGCTCGCCGTCGAGCGTGAGCCGGAGGCGGAGCACGCCGTGCGTCGACGGATGCTGGGGGCCGATGTTGAGGATCATGTCCTCGGTGGCCAGCTCCTTCGCGCCCGCACCCATCCCGACCACACGTTCCGTCATACGGCCATGCTCCCACCGTCCATGAGGGCGATCCAGCGCGGGGGATGGTCAAGGATCGGTGCGAATTTGCCTGGCTCGTGGGACTAGGTGACGGACGTGGGGAGGAGATGGGGAACGGGGGGAGAAGCACCATGAAGAGAGTTGTGTTCGATATTGCGGCCCTGATCGCCAGGGTGGTCACCGGCGTGATCTTCGTGGCGCACGGCTGGCAGAAGTGGCAGGGCGGCCTCGGCGCGACGACGGCGGCGTTCAGGGACATGGGGGTCCCGATGCCCGGCGCCGCCGCCGGCTACGCCAGCGTGGTCGAGACCGTCGGCGGCATCTTCCTCATCCTCGGGCTGCTGGTGCGGCCGGTGGCGCTGCTGCTGCTGATCAACATGCTGGGCGCGATCATCTTCGTGCACGGGAACAAGGGCGTCTTCGTGGGCGAGGGCGGATGGGAACTGGCGGCCGCGCTCGGCTCGCTCAGCCTGCTGTTCCTGGCGCTCGGCGGCGGGCGGATCGGGCTGGACGGGCTGTTCCGCGCGATCTTCCGGCGCCGTGCGAGGCACCAGGTCGCCGAGGACGAGCTGGTCGAGCGCCGGCCCGGCGCCGGCATGGGTCCCGGCCCGTCCAACGTCAGGACCACCGGCGTCAGACCCGGAAGCGCGGAGGGCGCCTACGCGGCCGGCGCCGGCATGCGGGGCGGCCAGGAAGCGGGCGCCGGCATGCAGGGCGGCTCCGAGGCCGGCGTCGGCACCGGCCGCCGGGCCGAGGAGCCGGTGACGCCCGCGGAGCCGGGGACGCCTGCCGAGCGGCCGGAGATCCCCCGGCAGCCGTCCGCGCCGCGCACCCACGCGGGCGGGCTCGACGACGAGGACATGCGCGACATCGACGCCCTGGTCTCCGAGGACCAGCCGGAGCACCGCAAGCCGCCGAACCGCTGACCCGCGCTGACCCGCGCTGACCCGCGGGGCTCGGCCGCCCCGGTCAGCGGCCGACGATGACGCGCAGGGCCTCGACCAGCCGGTCCACGTGCTCCTCGGTGGTCCCGATGCCGATGGAGGCCCGTACGGCCGAGGCCGTGCCGTCCTCGCACCCGCCGTCGGCCGTGCCCAGCAGGTGCCGGACGAACGGGTGCGCGCAGAACTTGCCGTCACGCACGCCGATGCCGTACTCGCCGGAGAGCGCCTCGGCCACCTCCCGCGCCGCGTGCCCGTCCACGGTGAACGAGACGATGCCGACGCGCGGGTGGTCCTTCCCCCACAGCGTCAGCTCGCGTACCCCTTCGATGGCGGCCAGCCCGGCGCGGAGCCGCGCGAGCAGCCGCTCCTCCTCGCGCACCAGCGGCGTCCAGCCGGTGGCGGTGAGCGCGTCGCAGGCCGCGGCCAGCGCGATCGCGCCGAGCACGTTGGGGGTGCCCGCCTCGTGGCGCGGCTCGGGGTCCTCGTGCCACTCGGGGGCCCGCTCGGGGGCCTCGCCGACCGCGCGCACCGCGCCCCCGCCCTTCAGGTACGGCTCACCGCCCGCCAGCCAGTCCCCGCGCCCCACGAGCGCCCCGGCGCCGAACGGCGCGTACAGCTTGTGCCCGGAGAAGGCCACGTAGTCGAGGTCCAGCGCGGTCAGGTTGAGCTGCCGGTGCGGCACGAGCTGCGCGGCGTCCACCAGGATGCGCGCCCCGTGGCGGTGCGCGATGTGCGCCAGCGCGGCGATCGGCCACAGCTCGCCGGTGACGTTGGAGGCGGCGGTGACGACGAGCAGCTTGGGCCCGTCGATCGCGGCCAGCGCCTCGTCGGCGGCGCGTACGGCCTCGCCGGGGAAGGCGGGCGGGGCCAGCCGGACGGCGTCGCGCCAGGGCAGGAGCGCGGCGTGGTGCTCGGTGTCGAAGACGACGACGGTGGTGCCGGCGGGCAGGCAGCGGGCCAGCAGGTTGGTGGCGTCGGTGGTGTTGCGGGTGAAGATCACCGCGTCGGAGGGGCGGGCGCCCACGAAGGCCCGTACGGTGTGGCGGGCCTGCTCGTATCTGGCGGTGGTGAGCTGGGAGGCGTAGCCGGCGCCGCGGTGGACGCTGGAGTAGGCCGGGAGCGCGGCGGTGACGGCGGCGCTGACCGGCTCCAGACAGGGCGCGCTGGCGGCGTAGTCGAGGTTGGCGTACCGGACGAGCCGGCCGCCCTTGACCGGCACCTCCAGGTCGGCCCCGAGCACGGCGGGGACGGGCCGGGCGGTCTCCGTCGCGGCGGCGGGGGCCTCGGCGGGGGCGGCGGCGTCGCTGAAGATCGTCAGAGTGGGCACAGCAATGCTCCTCGGGTCATCGGACCCCAGGAGGCGACCTTGGAGCCCGCGCTTGCCCGCCACACCTCGTGACGGACCAGGTCTTCACCCGGGGCACCCCGCCGCGGACGCGAGGGTTGCCGGCCAGCTAGCCGGGGCTTGTCGCTGGCGCTCATGACCTACGCCCGCACTATAACCGACACCTGGCGGCAAAACGCAAGTGCGTGAACTTCTGTGGTGGTTGGCGCGTTGTGCCCGGAAAGTTCGTTGGCCCGCGCTTGACGGAGGTGTTCGGATGTTGGACTGGGTGGCCGACCCCCAGATGTGGATCGGCTTCTTCACCCTTGTCGCCCTGGAGATCGTCCTGGGGATCGACAACATCATCTTCATCTCCATCCTGGCGGGGAAGCTGCCGCCCGAGCAGCGCGACAGGGCCCGGGTGCTCGGCCTGGCCGCGGCCCTGGTCAGCCGGCTGCTCCTGCTGCTCGGTCTGTCGTGGGTGGTGCAGCTCACCGAGCCGCTGTTCACGGTGCTCGGACAGGAGATCTCGGGACGGGACCTCATCCTGCTGCTCGGCGGGCTCTTCCTGCTGGGCAAGAGCGTCACCGAGATCGGCCACACCATGGACGGCCCGGTGGGCAAGGACGGCAAGAAGGCCGCCGTCACCTCGTTCACGTCGGTGATCCTGCAGATCATGATCCTTGACGTGGTGTTCTCGCTGGACTCGGTCATCACCGCGGTCGGCATGGTGGACGAGCTCGGCGTGATGGTCGCGGCGGTGGTGGTGGCGGTCGTGGTGATGCTGTTCGCCTCGGGGCCGATCAGCCGCTTCGTGGACCAGCACCCGAGCGTCAAGATGCTGGCGCTGGCGTTCCTGGTGCTGATCGGCGTGGTGCTCGTCGCCGAGGGCCTGGACCAGCACATCCCGAAGGGCTACATCTACTTCGCGATGGCGTTCTCGGTCGTCGTGGAGTTGCTGAACATCCGGGTGCGGAGCAAGAACGCCAGGCAGCGGCAGGTGGAGGCTGTCGAGCACGAGGCGGAGGCTCCTAAGATGCAATAGTGCGCTTTGACCCCTGGAATCCGGATTTCGTAGCCCATCCCTATCCGGTCTACGACGAGCTGCGGCGCGAGCGGCCCGTCAGCTACTACGAGCCCACCGACCAGTGGCTCGTCTCCCGTCACGCCGACGTCAACGCCCTGCTCAGGGACCGTCGCCTGGGCAGGTCGTACCTGCACGTGGCCACGCACGAGGAGTTCGGCAGGCAGCCGGAGCCGGAGTTCCAGGAGCCGTTCTGGCGGGTGATCAGGGCGGGCATGCTGGACGTCGAGCCGCCGGTGCACACGCGGCTGCGGCGGCTGGTGTCGAAGGCGTTCACGCCGCGCATGGTCGAGTCCCTGCGGCCGCGCGTGCGGGCCATCGCGGGCGGGCTCGCGGACACGTTCGTGGAGAAGGGCGGGGGTGACCTGCTCGCCGAGGTCGCCGAGCCGCTGCCGGTCACCGTGATCGCCGAGATGCTCGGCATCCCCGAGGCCGACCGCCACCTGCTCCGCCCCTGGTCGGCCGACATCTGCGGCATGTACGAGCTCAACCCGGGCATCGAGGCGCAGCACACCGCCGTCCGCGCGGCCTCGGAGTTCGCCGGCTACCTCAGGGACCTGGCCCGCGTCCGCCGCGCCGCCCCCGGCGACGACCTGGTCAGCGCGCTCGCCCAGATCCCCGAGCTGACCGAGGACGAGCTGATCGGCACCTGCGTGCTGCTGCTCAACGCCGGGCACGAGGCCACCGTGAACGTCACAGGCAACGGCTGGTGGTCGCTGTTCAGGAACCCGGAGGAGCTGGCCAGGCTGCGCGCCGACCGCTCGCTGCTGCCCACCGCCGTCGAGGAGCTGCTGCGCTGGGACACGCCGCTGCAGCTGTTCGAGCGGTGGGTGCTGGAGGACATCGAGGTCCACGGGGTGGAGATCCCGCGCGGGGCCGAGGTGGCGCTGCTGTTCGGCTCGGCCAACCGGGACCCCGAGGCGTTCGAGGACCCGGACCGGCTGGACGTGGGGCGGGCCGACAACCCGCACATCTCCTTCGGCGCCGGCATCCACTTCTGCCTGGGGGCGCCGCTGGCCCGCATCGAGCTGATGGAGTCGTTCGGGGCGCTGCTGGACCGTACGGTGAGCCTGGAGCTGCGCGAGGAGCCCTCGTGGAAGCCCGGCTACATCATCCGCGGCCTGGAGGCTCTGCACCTCACCGCCACCCCCGCCTGACGGAGCGGCGCCGTCAGCGGCGCTGGTCGAGCCAGCCGAAGCCGCCGAGCCCGGCCGGATCGATGAGCTCGCCCTCCTCCGACGCCCTGGCCAGCGCCCGCAGGTAGCCGCGCGGATCCCGGTGGGCCAGCTCGACCGGCGGCCGGGCGCCGGTCAGGCCCAGGGCGCGCAGCGCGGCGCGCTGTGTGGACAAGGTTGTGGATATCGCGCCGGCCCGGCGGCCCGCCTCCGCGCAGGCGTCGAGCGCCACGTGCGCGGTGATGTCGCAGGTGCCGTCGGGTATGGGGCTGACGACCGCCCCGTCACGGTAGCCGGTCAGCGTGCCGCAGAGGGGGCGGTTGTCCACAGGATGTGCATAATCGACGGCGATCGCCCGGCCCCTGGTGAGGCGGGTGACGACCGCCGCCCACGCCTCGTCGCGGGGCCGTCCGATCTCGGCCCGCGCCCCGACCCGGGGGAGTGGCCACCACCGTTCGAGCCACTCCCGGTCGGCGGGCCGCAGGGCCCCGCCGACGCGCTCCTCGCCCGTGTGGACGTCGACCATGACCAGCCGCGGCCCGCCGGAGGTCTGCTCGACGACGTCCACCGGCACGTTGTCGAGCCACTCGTTGGCGATGGCGAGGCCCTGGATGGCGTCGGGCAGCCCGCCGCGCCACTCGACCCGCTCGGGCAGGCCCTCCGGCCGGGGCGACAGGTCGACCGCCGTGACCCGCAGCCGCTCGCTCAGGCCGGGCTCGGCCGCGGCGAGCACGCGGGTGACCAGGGTGCCCTCGCCGGCGCCGATGTCGACCAGGTCGAGCCTGTCGGGCTTGCCGAGCTCGGCGTCCACCTCGCGGAGCAGGGCCAGCACCGCCTCGGCGAACGCCGCCGAGGCGCTGACGGACGTGCGGAAGTGGCCCGAGGGGCGCTCGCGGAGATAGAAGCCCGCCTCGCCGTACAGCGCTCGCTGGGTCGCGGCGCGCCAGGTCAGCCACATGTCATGGACTATCTCACGACTCGTCGATGGCACGCACCGTCATCTCGTGACTACTCATTGTCGTTCGCTTGCGGTACTGTTTACGTTCTGTCGCCGGTCGGCTGCGTTGCGCCAACCCCCAGGTGGCGACTGCGGCGGCCGTTCCCGGCGCAAGCCAACGTCCGCGGCCCTCGTGCCGCGCAATCGAAAAGGAGCTCACATGCTGAAGAAGACCCTGGTCCTGGTCGGTGCCGCCGCGGCTCTCGCGCTGTCCGCGCCCGTCGCCCACGCCGACATCACCAGCGGCAACGGCAGCATCCTGGGTGGCAACCAGGTCAACGTCCCGATCAGCGTGCCCGTCAACGTCTGCGGCAACGCCGTCGCGGTCATCGGCGTCAGCGTGGCCGGCTGCAAGGGTGGGGCGACCTCCCACCTGAAGAACCGCTGACGAAGCGGGGAGCCCGGACCGGTGCGGTCCGGTCCGGGCTCGGACTCCCGGCCGGGCAGTCGGCGGAGCACCGGCCAGGCGCACCTCCAAGAGGTCACCATGCGGGCGTCGGGTCCGAGGGCTCGGCGCCCGCTCCAATGCGGTGAACCCCTCTCCTCATCTCTTCCGACAGGGGGTGCACCTTTTGTATGCCCTTGTCCCTTTTGCCGATAACTCAACCTCCGGCAAAGCACCAGTCACAATCCCTGGACGGAGAGGCCGTTACGCTGGGCGGCAGTGCCATCCGGTCGACAGGGGTGAGACGTCATGGAGGCAGGGGATCGCCCGGCCCGGCTGAGCGTGGGCGTGCTCGGGGCGGGCAAGGTGGGCTCGGCCCTCGGTGCCGCGTTGCAGCAGGCCGGCCATCGCATCGTCGCCGCGAGCGGCGTGTCCGACAACTCCCAGCGCTGGGCGGCTGAGCGCCTCGGCGTGACGCCGTCCCGGCCCGACGAGGTGGTGACGGCGGCCCAGCTCATCCTGCTGACCGTGCCCGACGACGCGCTGCCCGACCTCGTCGGCGGCCTCGCCGCCACCGGCGCCGATCTGCAGGGCAAGCTGCTGGTGCACACCAGCGGCGCGTACGGGCTGTCGGTGCTCGACCCGGCCGCCAGGCGCGGCGCGCTGCCGCTCGCGCTGCATCCCGTGATGACGTTCACCGGCCGCGACGACGACCTCAACAAGCTCACCGGCATCTCCTACGGCGTCACCGCCCCCGACGCGCTGCGCCCGATCGCCGAGGCCCTGGTCATCGAGATGGGCGGCGAGCCGGTCTGGATCGCCGACTCCGACCGCGCGCTCTACCACGCGGCCCTGGCCGGAGCCGCCAACCACATGGTCACCCTCATCGCCGAGTCCTCCGACCTGCTCGGGCGCATCGGCGTCGAGCATCCGGGGCGGATGCTGGGCCCGCTGCTCGGCGCCGCGCTCGACAACGTCCTGCGGCTCGGCATCGCCGGTCTCACCGGCCCGGTCGTGCGCGGCGACGCCGGCACCGTGCGCAAGCACGTCGACGCGCTGATCCTGGCCGCCCCGGAGGCGGCCGACGCCTACATCGCGCTGGCCAGGCTCACCGCCGACCGCGCGCTCGCCGCCGGACTGCTCAAACCGGAGGAGGCGGAGCGGCTGCTCGACGCGCTGGGCGGCAATATATGGACCTGACCGTGCGAGGAAGCGCCGCCGCGAAGCGGAGGCCATGAACGCGAGGGGCCGCCCCATGGATCTGATCGTCGCCAGGAACAGGGAAGACCTGGTCAAGGCGCGTGGCGGTGGTGAGGTGGCGCTGGTGCCGACGATGGGCGCGCTGCACGAGGGCCACCGCTCGCTCATGCGGCTCGCCCGGTCGCGGGCCGACCAGGTCGTGGTCAGCGTTTTCGTCAACCCGCTGCAGTTCGGGCCGAGCGAGGACTTCTCCCGCTATCCCCGTACGTTCGAGTCGGATCTGGAGGTGTGCCGGGCCGAGGGCGTGGACGTGGTCTTCCACCCGTCCGCCGAGGACATGTACCACCCCGACCGCCAGGTGAGCCTCCTGGCCGGCCGGATGGGCGAGATCGTGGAGGGGGAGTCCCGCCCCGGGCACTTCGACGGGGTGCTGACGGTGGTGCTCAAGCTGTTCAACCTCGTCCAGCCGAGGGTGGCGGTCTTCGGGCAGAAGGACGCCCAGCAGCTCGCCCTGATCCGCCGCATGGTGGCCGACCTGGACGTGCCGGTCGAGATCGTCGGCGCGCCCACCGTCCGCGAGCCCGACGGCCTGGCCCTGTCGAGCCGCAACCGCTACCTGTCCGAGGACGACCGGCAGGTGGCGCTGGCGCTCTCCCGCGCCCTGCGCGCGGGCGAGGCCGAGCGGCGGCCCGGCGCGATCCGCGAGGCCGCCCGCGAGGTGCTGGCCGCCGCCGGGCCCCGGCTCGACCTGGACTACGTGGTGCTGGTCGATCCGGCGACGTTCACCGAGGTGGGGGAGGAGCACGCGGGCGAGGCCGTGCTCGCCGTGGCCGCCAGGGTCGGCGCCACCCGGCTGATCGACAACGTCGTCCTGAACGTGAATCCCGCCTGAGGCGGATCCCGGGGCATGCACACCCTCGCGGAAGCGTTATCGTCATGTTGACGAAATCGCCCGAGTGGAGGAGAGCCCAATGAGCGCACCGGCGATTCCCCTGCGGCTGACCGCCCCCGCCCCCGGCTGGACCGCCGAGGCCGACCTGGTCGTCGTGGGCTCCGGCATCGCGGGCCTGACCGTGGCCCTGCGCTACACGGAGCTGGAGCCCGACGCCAAGGTCCTCGTCGTCACCAAGGACGTGCTGTCGTCGGGCTCGACGCGCTGGGCCCAGGGCGGCATCGCCGCCGTCCTCGACCCCCGCGACACCCCCGAGGAGCACCTGAACGACACGCTCATCGCCGGCGTCGGCCTGTGCGACGTACGGGCGGTGCGGACGCTGGTCACCGAGGGCCCCGGCGCGCTGCGCCGGCTCATCGAGCGGGGCGCCCGCTTCGACCGCACCCCGGACGGCCGGCTCCAGCTCACCCGCGAGGGCGGCCATCGCCGCAGCCGCATCGTGCACGCCGGCGGCGACGCGACCGGCGCGGAGGTGCAGCGGGCCCTCATCGAGGCGGTACGCGCCCGCCCCGCCATCGAGGTGATCGAGCACGCCCTGGTGCTCGACCTGCTCAAGGACGCCCGCGGCCGGGCCAGGGGCGTCACCCTCCACGTGATGGGCGAGGGCGCCCGCGACGGCGTCGGCGCGGTGCTCGCGCGGGCCGTCGTGCTCGCCACCGGCGGCATGGGCCAGGTGTACGCGGCCACCACCAACCCCGTGGTCTCCACCGGTGACGGCGTCGCGCTGGCGCTGCGGGCCGGGGCGGTGGTGCGCGACCTGGAGTTCGTCCAGTTCCACCCCACGGTGCTGTGGCTCGGCGCGGACTCGACCGGGCAGCAGCCGCTGATCTCGGAGGCGGTACGGGGCGAGGGCGCGTACCTCACCGACCACGAGGGCAACCGCTTCATGGCCGACGCGCACGAGCTGGCCGACCTGGCGCCGCGCGACGTCGTCGCCAAGGGGATCA
Organism: Nonomuraea coxensis DSM 45129; assembly: GCF_019397265.1. NCBI lineage: Bacteria > Bacillati > Actinomycetota > Actinomycetes > Streptosporangiales > Streptosporangiaceae > Nonomuraea > Nonomuraea coxensis. The sequence goes on along the minus strand of NZ_CP068985.1, from coordinate 8,767,280 downwards.
TGCGCACGATGCGCGCCACCGGCCGCGACCACGTCTACCTGGACGGCCGCCACTTCGGCCGGCGCAAGTGGGAGACCCGCTTCCCCACCATCTACGCGGTCTGCCGTGAGCACGGCATCGACCCCGTGACCGAGCCGATCCCCGTGGCCCCGGCCGCCCACTACGCCAGCGGCGGCGTACGGACCGATCTGCGCGGCCGTACCTCGATCGACGGCCTCTACGCCTGCGGCGAGGTCGCCTGCACGGGCGTGCACGGCGCCAACCGGCTGGCCTCCAACTCGCTGCTGGAGGGCTTGGTCTTCGCCGAGCGCATCGCCGAGGACGTGCACGCGGCCCGCCCGGCCCCCGGCGACCCGGTGCCGTCCGAGGCTGCGTCCGGGTTGGTGGACCCGCGCATCCGGCCCAGGATCCAAGCCCACATGAGCAGGGGCGCGAGCGTGCTGCGCAGCCGCGAGTCGCTGCGCGCCACCGCGAAGGCGCTGCTCGACGCCCGCTGGACGCCGGTCGAGGTGCCGCCTCGCACCGAGTCCTGGGAGGCGGCCAACCTGCTCACCGTCGCCACCGTGCTGACCGGCGCGGCGGCGGCCCGGCTGGAGACCCGTGGCTCACACTGGCGCGAGGATCACGGGACGCGCGACGACAACGAATGGCTGGGCCACCTGGATGTGACCCTGACGGAGGAGGGCCTTCGCATGACGTACACGCCGCACGGGGACACGATGCCGGTGCGCCTGGCGCAGGAGCTGTCGGCCGCCGGGCTCGACCCGGCCGAGGTGGACGCGGTCATCGGCCGCGCGCTGGAGGAGGACCTGTGGGAGGCCGGCGACGTGACGAGCATCGCCACCATCCCCGCCGGGCAGCGCTCGTCGGGTGACGTGGTGGCGCGCAGGGACGGCGTCGTGGCGGGGCTGGCGGTGGCGGAGGCGGTGTTCGTCCGGCTGGGGGCGGACCGGACCGAGCGCCGGGCCAAGGACGGCGAGCGGGTCAGGGCGGGCGACGTGCTGCTCACCGTCGAGGGGCCCGCGCGCGCCCTGCTGACCGCCGAGCGCACCGCGCTCAACCTGCTCACGCACCTGTCCGGGGTGGCGACGCTCACCGGCAGGTGGGTCGAGGCGATCGAGGGCACCGGGGCCCGCGTCCGCGACAGCCGCAAGACGCTGCCGGGCCTGCGCGCGCTGGAGAAGTACGCCGTGCGCTGCGGCGGCGGCGTCAACCACCGCATGTCGCTGTCGGACGCCGCGCTGATCAAGGACAACCACGTGGTGGCGGCGGGCGGCGTGGCCGAGGCGTTCCGCGCGGTCCGCGAGCGGTTCCCCGACCTGCCGATCGAGGTGGAGATCGACCGGCTCGACCAGCTTCAGGCGGTGCTCGACGAGGGCGCGCAGGAGGTGCTGCTGGACAACTTCACCGTGGAGGACACCGCACGTGCCGTACAAATCGTGAAAAAGCAGGCGAAAAACAGGGTTGCTCTTGAGGCGAGTGGGGGATTGACCTTGGAATCGGCCCGTGCTGTGGCCGAAACTGGCGTTGACTACCTGGCGGTAGGCGCGCTGACGCACTCGGCGCCGGCCCTGGACCTCGCACTGGATCTACGGGGGTAATTGATGCTGCTCACGATCGACGTCGGCAACACGCACACGGTGCTGGGACTCTTCGAGGGCGAGGACGTCATCGAGCACTGGCGGCTGGCCACCGACGCCCGCCGCACCGCCGACGAGATCGCGGTCGTCCTGCAAGGGCTGCTGGCGCAGTCGCCGCTGCTCAAGGGCACCGACGTGGACGGCATCGCCATCTGCTCGACGGTCCCGAGCGTGCTCAACGAGATGCGGGAGATGTGCCGCCGCTACTACGGCGACGTCACGGCGGTCATCGTGGAGCCGGGCATCCGCACCGGCGTGCCGGTCCGCATGGACAACCCCAAGGAGGTCGGCAGCGACCGCATCGTCAACGCCCTCGCCGCCATCGACCAGTACGGCGGCCCCTGCGTGATCGTCGACTTCGGCACCGCCACGTCCTTCGACGCGGTCTCCGCCAAGGGCGAGTACATCGGGGCGGTCACCGCGCCCGGCATCGAGATCTCGGTCGACGCCCTCGCCGCCGCCGGCGCGCAACTGCACAAGGTGGAGCTGGTCCGGCCCCGCTCGGTGATCGCCAAGAACACCGTCGAGGCCCTGCAGGCCGGCATCATCTACGGCTTCGCCGGCCAGGTGGACGGCATCGTCGAGCGCATGGCGGCCGAGCTGGCCGACGACCCCGACGAGGTCACGGTCGTCGCCACCGGCGGGCACGCCGGGCTGGTGGTCGGCGAGTCACGCTCCATCGACGTGCACGAGCCGTGGCTCACGCTCATCGGCCTCCGCCTGATCTACCACCGCAACGCGGGCTGACACAGGAAGCGGGCGGCCCCCCGCTCGGGTGAGGGGGCCGCCCGCGGTTCTTGGTGTCCGGGCGCGAGCTCCGGTGTCACTACTCGCTCTCGGCGGTGTAGATGTAGTCCCAGCGGCCGCACTTGGTCGGGTACTTGCTGTACGGGCCGATCTGGCAGACCTGCACCCGCAGGGTCTGGACGTCGTTCTCCTCGAAGTGGAAGCGCTGGAAGCTGGGGTAGCCGCAGTACTTCTTCCAGTAGACCGGCGACCAGTCGCCGTCGAAGTCCTCGGACTGGAACCGCACGTACGCGCACTTGCCGCCCTCGTTGTAGCTGCGGTTGTCGCGGTCCCAGAGCTTGCCGCGCACGTGGACCTCGTTCGACTCGCCGTCGTGGTCCCAGTTGACGTCGACGCGGCCCTCGGCCTTGGCCTGGTAGTTCTTGGCGTACACCGGGCCCCAGTGCGAGGAGTAGTCGTCGGCGTGGGGCGAGGAGGCGAAGGCGGCGGCGGGCATCGACAGGGCGACGGCGGTGGTGGCGGCGGCGGCGAGGGTGCCGATCGCGAGCTTCTTGAACATTTCTCTCTCCTGGAGCTCCCCTGGGCCGGCTCCCTGCCGGCTCCCCCCTGAGCTCGTGAGTCATTGATAAAAGAGCCCTCTTGCAGGCACCCTGCAACGGACCGACGAGCTCTTGCAGTTCGCCATATCCCCTACGCTTTAGTGCTGTGAGCGAAGAACTTCCCGAGCAGATGCGGATCCGGAGGGAGAAGCTCGACCGCCTTCGCAGCGAGGGCGTCGATCCTTACCCGGTCAATTTCCCCCGTACGGCGACCAACGCCGAGGTCAGGGAGAAATACCAGGGCCTGGAGCCCGACACCGCCACCGGCGAGAGCGTCTCGGTGGCCGGCCGCGTCATGCTGAGCCGCGTCGGCGGGAAGCTCTGCTTCGCCACCCTGCGCGACGGCGAGGCCGACCTGCAGGTGATGATCTCCCTCGACCGGGTCGGCGAGGAGTCGCTGGCCCGCTGGAAGCGTGACGTCGACCTCGGCGACCACGTCGGCATCACCGGCGAGGTCATCACCTCGCGGCGGGGCGAGCTGTCCGTGCTCGCCGACGACTGGCAGATCACCTCCAAATGCCTGCGGCCGCTGCCGGAGAAGCACGTCGGCCTGACCGACCCCGAGGCCCGCGTCCGCCAGCGCTACGTCGACCTCATCGTCAACGACGAGGCCAGGAAGATGGCCCGGGTGCGCAGCGCCACCGTGCGCGCGGTCCGCGACTTCTGGCACGAGGAGGGCTACCTCGAGGTCGAGACGCCGATGCTGCAGCCGATCCACGGCGGCGCGGCGGCCCGGCCCTTCCGCACCCACATCAACGCCTACGACATGGAGCTCTATCTGCGCATCGCGATCGAGCTCTATCTCAAGCGGCTCGTGGTCGGGGGCGTCGAGAAGGTCTTCGAGATCAACCGCAACTTCCGCAACGAGGGCGCCGACTCGACGCACAACCCCGAGTTCACCATGATCGAGGCGTACGGCACCTACCTCGACTACCACGACATGGCGGACCTGACGCAGCGGATGTACCAGAAGGCCGTCGTGGCCGCCCTGGACACCACGGTCGTCGTGCACGACGGCGTCGAGATCGACCTCGGCCTGGCCGAGTGGCCCCGGGCGACGCTCTACGGCCTGGTCTCCGAGGCCGTCGGCGAGGAGATCACCACCTCCACCACGCTGGAGGAGCTGCGCAAGATCGCCGACCGGCGCGAGGTCCACTGGGACCCGAAGTGGGGGTCGGGCAAGCTCGTCCAGGAGCTGTTCGAGGAGCTGGTGGAGCACACGCTGGTGCAGCCGACGTTCGTCATGGACTATCCGCTGGAGACCTCGCCGCTGGCCCGCCTCCACCGCGACAACCCGCTGCTCACCGAGAAGTGGGACCTCATCGGCTTCGGCACCGAGCTGGGCACGGCCTACTCCGAGCTCATCGACCCGATCGACCAGCGGCACCGGCTGGTGGAGCAGTCGCTGCTGGCCGCCGGGGGCGACCCCGAGGCGATGCAGCTCGACGAGGACTTCCTGACCGCCCTCGAGTACGGCATGCCGCCGACGGGGGGCATGGGCGCGGGCATCGACCGGATGATCATGGCGTTCACCGGCAGGAACATCCGCGAGACCATCCTGTTCCCGCTGGTCAAGCCCACCCACTGACGACCGGGCCCTGGCCGGGCCCGGTCCTTCAGCGGTTGAGCCGCACAGGGAGCTTCGCGAGCCCCCGCAGCACCAGGTTCGGCCTGTACGGCGGCGCCGGATCCAGCAGCTCCATCCTGGGCGCCGCGGCGGCCAGCGCGGCGAGCGCGATCTCGCCCTCCATCCTGGCCAGGGTCGCCCCGAGACAGAAGTGGATGCCGAGCCCGAAGGCGAGATGCCGCCCCGGCTCGCGCGCCACGTCGAACCGGCCGGGGTCGAACCGGCCGGGGTCGAACCGGCCCGGATCGAACCGGCCAGGGTCTGGACGATGGGGATCGAAACGATCGAGGTCGAAGCGGTCGGGGTCGGGGAAGGCCGCGGGGTCGCGGTTGGCCGCGCCGATCAGCGCGACCACGGCCGTGCCCGCGGGCACCGGCGTCCCGCCGAGCTCGGCGTCGCGCAGCGCCACCCGCCCGGTGAGCTGGACCGGCGGGTCGTAGCGCAGCACCTCCTCGACGACCGGCCGGGGCCGCTCGGCGGCGTGCCTGAGCAGGTCGTGACGGACCAGGGCGAGCACTCCGTTGGCGATGAGGTTGACGGTCGTCTCGTGGCCGGCCACGAGCAGCAGCACGCAGGTGGCCAGCAGCTCGCCCTCGGTCAGCTCCTCCACCCGGACGAGGGCGCTCAGCAGATCGTCGCCGGGCCGCCGGCGCCGGAGCTCCAGGAGGTCACGGAAATAGTCGCGAAACTCCCTTCCGGACCGGCCGCTTTCCGCTATCAGATCCTCTGTAAGCATCGGGTCAAGGCTGCGGGCGGCCGTCTCGCTCCAGCCCTGGAAGCGCTCGTGATCTTCCGGCGGGACGCCCAGCATCTCGCAGATCACCCTGACCGGCAGCGGGTACGCGAAGCCGGAAACCAGGTCGCCCTCCTCCGGCAGCGCGGCGATCAGCCCGGCGGTGACGGCCTCGACGCGCGGGCGCAGCCGCTCGACCATGCGGGGCGTGAACGCCCTGCTGACCAGACCGCGTAACCGGGTGTGATCGGGCGGATCCATACGCAGAAATGACTCGACGGGCTGACCTGGATTGACGCGATTGACAGGATTCGGGCCGTGCCCGAAGCGGGGGTCGCGGAGCATGGCGCCGCACAGTTCGTGACCGGTCAGGACGAACAGCCCGGCGGGCGTACGGAAGATCGGCCCGCGCTCGCGCAGTGCGTGGTAACGCGCATAGGGATCATCCAGAAAACCGGGATCCGCGGGATCAAAACCCAGAACGTCCGCCGGACCCGAGGGGGAGGGAGGGCCGCCCCCGGGCTGATCAACGACATCGGTCATCGCGCGTCCAGCATCCGGTCGGCATATGGCGAGTACGTCACATATGGGCGATCATGTCAATAGCGCTCGTCAAGGGCGGGGTTTATCACGCTTGACGACCTTTCGGAGATGCGTTTACCTTCTGCGAGACGAGCGGCTTTGGCGCGTTGTGAGGTCCACATTCTGCTGTTGGGGGGGAGGGCTCCCGATGGAAGTGCTCACTGAAGGCGTTGAGCTGAGCCACGCGGATCTGGCTTTACTCGGCGAGCTGGCCAAGGGCGTCACGGTGGACCGGGTGGGGAGACGTCTGGACATCAGCGGGCGCACCGTACGCCGGAGACTGCGCGGCATCTGTGATCGCATCGGCGTCGCGACGGCCATCGAGGCCGTCGCCTGGGCGGCGCGCCGCCAGCTCATCTGATCTGACGACACGCCTGTGCCCGGCGGGGTGGCCGGTCGGCTCAGCCGGCTCAGTCGGCTCAGTCAGCTCAGCCGGCTCAGTCGGCGATGCGCACCGCGCCCGCGAAGGGCCGGTTGCCGAGCGCGGCCACCCGTACGACGTCGCCGGTGCGCGGGGCGTGCACCATCATGCCGCCGCCGATGTAGATGCCGACGTGATGCAGGTCGCTGTAGAAGAAGACCAGGTCGCCGGGGCGCATCTCCTCGCGTGAGATGTGCCGGCCCGCGGTCCACTGGTCGCCGGTGTAGTGCGGCAGGGAGATGCCGACGCGCTGGAAGGCGGCCATGACCAGGCCGGAGCAGTCGTAGGAGTTGGGGCCTTCCGCGCCCCACACGTACGGCTTGAGCTGCTGCGTGAGCGCCCACCTGGCGGCCGCCGCGGCCTTGCCGGTGCCGGGGATCGGCAGGTTGACCCGTACAGCGCGGGTGCCGGGCCGCCCGGCCTCGCCGAGGGCGCGGCGGAAGAGGCTGCTCTCGGTCCTCGTGATCAGTGAGGTGATCTTGTCGCGCTTGGCGTCGAGGTCGGCGACGATCTCGCGCAGCTCCTCCATGCGGGCCTTGGCGCCGGCCTCGGCGCGGGTGGCCGCGTCCATGGCCTTGAGGAGCTGGTTGACCTCCTCGCTCTGCTGCGTCTCCAGCGCGTGCGTGGTCGCCGCCCGGTCGAGGAACTCCTCCGGGTCGTCGGACTGCATGAAAGCGAGGGAACGGTTGAGCCCGCCGGTGATGTAGGCGTTCTGGGCGAGCATGACGGCCTTGGCGCGCTTGGCGGCGAGATCGGCCTGGCTGTCGGCCAGGGTCCTCTGCGCGGCGTCCGAAGCCTTCTTGGCGGTTTTGTACTTCTCCCGCTGGCCGTTGTACTGCTCCGTGAGCGTCTCGATCTCGACGTGCAGCTTCTCGACCTTGTCCGACAGCTCCTTGAGCGACGGCTTGGGCTCAGCGGACGCCGGGGCGATGGGGGCCACCAGTAACGCGCCGGCCAGCAGGGCCGCCGCTCCGAGGCGGAACGGCCGCCGGAACCGTTCTCGATGGCGGGCGTCCCCGCCCGCCGTCCTCTCGTCCCCACGCGTGCGCGTGCGCTTCACCAACCAGCTCCCTTCCTCGACGCCTACCGGGTTAGCTGACGGGTTCGGGCCGGAGGAGCCCTACCGAACGATTCGGATTCACCCCAGTGATGGCGTGCGGCGGGCGCCATCGGCGGGTCCCCGGCTTCCCTTGCGGGAATTGGGCGTGGCTCCCGCGCGACACGCGGGGAACGTCGTCGCTGGACACTAATGCACTCCCGGTTCCTGCTCAACCAGAACTGCTTGATCTGTTGAGGTTTCACAACTGAAGGGTCACAAGGTGATCTCGTGATCAAGCGTACAGAAGAGACTTTATGTCCTCTTTGCCCTTGGTTCTGCCTGGCGTCGGCGGACGCCGGACCTGGGCCTGGAGACGACCGCGGCGGGCCCCGCAGCGGGGCCGCTTGAGGGAGTTAGGTCCGAGCCGTAATGACATCTGTACTCTGGAGAGCCATGGAGCAGGTGGCCGAGTTGACAGTGCCCGAGACCGCGGTGGTGGTCCGGCGTGCCCGCACGCCCGACGTCCGCGGGATCAGGCGCCTGGTCGACACCTACGCGGGCGCGGGTCCCCGGCTCCTGGAGAAGACCACGGTGACGCTGTACGAGGACGTACAGGAGTTCTGGGTGGCCGACCTCGGCGGCCGGGTCGCCGGATGCGGCGCCCTGCACGTCCTGTGGGAGGATCTCGCCGAGGTCCGCACGGTCGCCGTCGATCCGGAGTGCCGGGGCATGGGAATCGGCCACCGGATCGTGGAGGCGCTCATCCAGCAGGCCAAGGATCTGGGTCTGCGGCGGGTATTCTGTCTCACTTTTGAGATCGAATTCTTCGCCAGGCACGGGTTCCGGCCCATCCAGGGGACACCGGTCTCACCCGAGGTCTACGCCGAACTCCTGGCCTCGTACGACGAGGGTGTGGCCGAGTTTCTCGACCTGGAGCACGTCAAGCCGAACACCCTGGGCAACACCCGCATGCTGCTCCATCTGACATCGGGTGACGCGGACCTTGACCAATTGGAAAGGTGATTGTTGATACCTATGTCGATACGTTGGGCAGCACAGGCATGTGCCCTGACACGTGCCACATGCGCACGCGAAGCGAGGTGACACGGTGAGCACCGGACAGCCGCCGTATCCACAGGACGAATCCGGCGAGAACTCCGCGCCCGGCAATCCCCCCTACGGCCAGCAGCACCAGGGCCGCCACCCCGGCGAGCCCGACCCCGACGCCACCGTGGTCGGCTACCGCGCGGACGACGCCTTCGGCCAGCCCCCCTACAACCAGCAGCAGCAGGGCTACGGCCAGCAGCAGCCCCAGTACGGTCAGCAGCAGCAGTCCCAGCCCGACTACGGCCAGCAGGGCTACGGCCAGCAGCCCCAGTACGGCCAGCAGCAGCAGGGCTACGGCCAGCAGCCGCAGTACGGCCAGCAGCAGGGCTACGGCCAGCAGCCTCAATACGGTCAGCAGCCGCAGTCCCAGCCGGACTACGGCCAGGGCTACGGCCAGCAGGCCCAGTCCCAGCCCGGCTACGGTCAGCAGCCTCAATACGGCCAGCAGCCACAGTCCCAGCCCGGCTACGGCCAGCAGCCCTCCTCGGGCCAGTACGGCACCCAGCCCGGCTACGGCCAGCAGCCGCAGTACGGTCAGCAGCCGCAGTCCCAGCCCGACTACGGTCAGGGCTACGGTCAGCAGCCGCAGTCCCAGCCGGACTACGGCCAGCAGGGCTACGGCCAGCAGCCCCAGTACGGCCAGCAGCCGCAGTCCCAGCCCGACTACGGCCAGCAGGGCTACGGCCAGCAGGCCCAGTCCCAGCCGGGCTACGGCCAGCAGCCCCAATACGGTCAGCAGTACGGCGACCAGCAGTACGGCCAGCAGGGTTACGGCCAGCAAGGCTATGGCCAGCAGGGTTACGGCCAGCAGGGCTATGGTCAGCCGGGCTACGGCCAGCCGGTCGGCGTCCAGCCGCCCGGTGCGCCCGCCCCGCTCGCCGAGTGGTGGCAGCGCCTGGTGGCCAGGCTGATCGACGGCGTCATCCTGTTCGTCATCAACCTCGTCGTGGGCCTGATCCTCGGCATCTTCTTCGTGGCGACCTACAGCTCGCAGAGCGGCACCACCACCGGCTTCGCCTCGTCGTTCCTCGTCGGCATCCTGTCGTCGATCATCGCGGCGGCCCTCTGGGTGGCCTACGACTTCTTCCTGTTGAAGATGAGCGGCCAGACCGTCGGCAAGATGGTGATGGGCATCAAGGTCGTCCTCGTCGGGCAGCCCATGCCCCCCAAGGGCCTGCCGAACGACGCCGCGCTCAAGCGGGCCGGCGGCACGTGGGGCTGGTGGGTGCTCAACGCCATCCCGCTGCTCGGCTGGGTCTTCGCCTACGCGGGCGTGGGCCTGAACGGCGCCTCCCAGCTCTGGGACAAGCCGTTGCAGCAGACGTTCGCCGACAAGTTCGCGCGCACGGTGGTCGTGAAGATCAAGTAGTCCGCGCGGGCGTGAACACAGGGGCCGGCTTACCGCCGGCCCCTATGTTTTGCCCGCCGGGCCGTACCAAAATGGTGACACCCGCACCCATTCGGGGCCGCCGACGACGCGAGGTGGAGGTTATGGCCGGGACGGCGCCGCGAGCGGACACGCGGCCGGCGGAATGGTGGGAACGCCTCGGCGCCCGGCTGATTGAAGCGCTCGTCCTCGGGGTCTTCTATTACATTCTGTTCATCGCCCTCTGGGGTGTCTTCCGGACTGTCGGGGTGCTGGAGCTGTTCGGCGGCCGGTTGCCCGGTGTCGGGGCCGCGCTGGTCGCCGGAGCCGGTTATACCGCCTACGACTGGTGGGCCCATTCCCACGGCGGCCGCACGTTCGGCAAGGCGATCATGCGCATTCGCCTGTCCCCTGAGGTCCTGACGTCGGGCGCGGCGCTGAAACGGGCCCTCGTCTATCCCGGCCCGCTCATGCTGATCGGCATTCCGGTGGTCAATCTCCTGGCCGGAATGCTGCTGTTCGCGGTGGGGCTGCTGATCCTCATGGACAAGCCGCTGGAGCGCGGCCCGCACGACCGCCTGGCGGGAACGCGGGTGGTAAAAGATCTTCGCTGAAGCCTTCCGCACCTGGGCGGATGCCTTTCGCAAAATTTTCGCCAGATCCGGTAAGGAGTCTGGAGAGACTGCCATTAGGCTATGGGGCGTCCGGGTTGCCGGATGTCGGCGCCCCTGAGACTCGCAGGGCATGTGTGTGCCGCTATGGTCAGTTGCGGGCGGTTGTCGCCGTACGCTGCACTGGGGTCACGCTCCTCCGGGCAGCGGCCCTGGGCGCATATAGCGCCCCCCAAACCCCGTCAGCCGTGGAGGCGAGGACGAATGGAAGCCGTAACAGACGTATTGTCAGCGCTCATCCCCCCGGTCGTGGTCGCCGGAGCCTTCATCTTTGGCGTGGTGAAGTTGGTCCGCCACGAGGGGCCGGGGCGGCGGTCTAAGCCTCAGCAGCCGGCCGAGAAGCAGAACTGATCGGCCAGTCAGCGAATCCCCGCTGTGCTGAATTGTCTCCGCGCCTTTTCGGGTATATGTTTGGGCAGGCGAATGAAACAATGCCCGCGAAAGGATTGCGTAGATGGCCAAGCAGATCCAGGAGATTCTCATCGATGACCTCGATGGGGGCGAGGCCAATGAGACGGTCAGCTTCGCTATTGACGGCTCCTCCTATGAGATTGACCTCAGCGACCTTAACGCCAAGAAGCTGAGGGACGCGCTCTCGCCTTTCGTGCAGCACGCGCGCCGGGCGGGCGCCACCTCCACGCGCCGTCGCACCCGCGGCGGCAACCGTGCGATGACCCGGGAGAAGAGCTCGGAGATCCGGCAGTGGGCCAAGGCCCACGGTCTGCCGGTCAGCGAACGCGGCCGTATCGCCTCCACCGTCGTCGAGCAGTACGACGCGGCTCACTGAAAGAGTCGTCGCTCGACCGTGCGCTTATGCCGTTCGCCTTGGACCCCGGCGGCCGCCATAAGCGCATGATCGTATTCAGGGGCGTCTCGAATGGTGGAACGCCCCGGAGGACGATCTGCTGATGCGCTCACATATGCGGGCGTTTTGGCGGGAGCTCGCGGCCGGTCCCGGCCGCTGATTCCCCCGCCGTGCCCGCATATGTGAAGCGCCGTCGCCAGCACGCGGGCTCCCTCGGCGCGTTCCCGTCCGATGTTCCCGTCCGATGTTCCGCCCGTGTTCCTGAGTAAAAGCTGGGAAGCGTCTGCGAGAGGCGGGGCAAAACCGGCTTGGCGGGGCGGGTGCGCACAATGCCCGGCCCACATGGCGTCGCGGCGAGGGCCGGTAACCCGGCTGACCGGATGGGCATTACGCGATGTGCGCGGTAGGTACCGAGTCATGCTCAGGGCGTAGTGACCGCGCTTGGCCATCCACGCCACACGACATAGGATGATTACGCACGAGAAACGGACGCGGCATCATCGGCGATGCGGCGGGCGCGGCCCTTCACCGGGCGGCACGCCCGGGCGTCCGGCGGCCGATCCGTGTTGATCTGCGTACGCCGCGGCGGCATTTCGACGCCGTCTCCCCGTAGCGGCCTAAACATCGTTCGCTTGCGGCGTATCGGGAACACGCCACCCCCGAACAGTAGTTGGATAGAGGGTGAACGCCCTGCTCTCGGGGAACGTCTCTGCTATAGAGCGTGTCAGAGGCGAGTGGGCACGGTTCGCCGAGCCAGGGCTAGCATGCGGGAGGACGGGACCGGATTTACCGGCCTGACTGACCGCTCTGTGAGGAGCGACGAGATGTTCGAGAGGTTCACCGACCGAGCGAGGCGTGTTGTCGTCTTGGCCCAGGAAGAGGCCAGGATGCTCAACCACAACTACATCGGCACTGAGCACATTCTTCTTGGTTTGATCCACGAAGGTGAGGGCGTTGCCGCCAAGGCTCTGGAGAGCCTGGGCATCAGCCTTGAGGGTGTGCGCCAGCAGGTCGAGGAGATCATCGGCCAGGGCCAGTCGGCTCCGTCGGGGCACATTCCCTTCACCCCGCGGGCCAAGAAGGTCCTCGAGCTGTCGCTCCGTGAGGCTCTGCAGCTGGGCCACAACTACATCGGCACCGAGCACATCCTGCTCGGGCTCATCCGTGAGGGTGAGGGTGTGGCGGCCCAGGTGCTGGTCAAGCTTGGAGCTGATCTCAACCGTGTCCGGCAGCAGGTGATCCAGTTGCTGCACGGTTACCAGGGCAAGGAGCCGGCGGCCGCGGGCGGCCCCCAGGAGTCGGCCCCGTCCACCTCCCTGGTGCTCGACCAGTTCGGCCGCAACCTGACCCAGGCGGCCCGTGAGGGCAAGCTGGATCCGGTCATCGGCCGGGAGAAGGAGATCGAGCGGGTCATGCAGGTCCTCTCCCGGAGGACCAAGAACAACCCCGTTCTCATCGGCGAGCCCGGCGTCGGCAAGACCGCCGTCGTCGAGGGCCTGTCGCAGAAGATCGTCAGGGGCGAGGTGCCCGAGACGCTGAAGGACAAGCAGCTCTACACGCTTGACCTCGGCGCCCTGGTCGCCGGCTCCCGTTACCGCGGCGACTTCGAGGAGCGCCTGAAGAAGGTCCTCAAGGAGATCCGCACGCGCGGCGACATCATCCTGTTCATCGACGAGCTGCACACGCTCGTGGGTGCGGGCGCCGCGGAGGGCGCGATCGACGCCGCCAGCATCCTCAAGCCGATGCTGGCCCGCGGCGAGCTGCAGACGATCGGCGCGACCACGCTCGACGAATACCGCAAGTACCTTGAGAAGGATGCCGCGCTGGAGCGCCGCTTCCAGCCGATCCAGGTGGCCGAGCCCTCGCTCAGCCACACGATCGAGATCCTCAAGGGCCTGCGTGACCGTTACGAGGCGCACCACCGCGTGTCCATCACGGACGACGCGCTGGTGGCCGCGGCGCAGCTGGCCGACCGCTACATCAGCGACCGCTACCTGCCCGACAAGGCGATCGACCTCATCGACGAGGCCGGCTCCCGGATGCGCATCCGCAGGATGACCGCTCCGCCGGACCTGCGCGAATACGACGAGAAGATCGCCAACGTGCGCCGCGACAAGGAGTCCGCGATCGACGCGCAGGACTTCGAGAAGGCGGCCGCGCTCCGCGACCAGGAGAAGCAGCTCCAGCTCAAGCGCGAGCGCCGGGAGAAGGAGTGGAAGGCCGGCGACATGGACGTCGTGGCCGAGGTCACCCAGGAGCTCATCGCCGAGGTCCTGGCGACCGCCACCGGCATCCCGGTCTTCAAGCTGACCGAGGAGGAGTCGCAGCGCCTGCTCCGCATGGAGGACGAGCTCCACAAGCGGATCATCGGCCAGGACGACGCCATCAAGGGCCTGTCGCGGTCCATCCGGCGCACCCGCGCCGGGCTGAAGGACCCGCGCCGTCCCGGCGGCTCGTTCATCTTCGCCGGCCCCTCCGGCGTCGGCAAGACCGAGCTGTCCAAGGCTCTGGCGGAGTTCCTCTTCGGTGACGAGGACGCGCTGATCAGCCTGGACATGTCGGAGTTCATGGAGAAGCACACCGTCTCCCGGCTGTTCGGCTCGCCTCCCGGCTACGTCGGCTACGAGGAGGGCGGCCAGCTCACCGAGAAGGTGCGGCGCAAGCCGTTCTCCGTGGTCCTGTTCGACGAGATCGAGAAGGCCCACCCCGACATCTTCAACTCGCTGCTGCAGATCCTGGAGGACGGTCGCCTGACCGACGCCCAGGGCCGCGTGGTCGACTTCAAGAACACGGTCATCATCATGACCACCAACCTCGGCACCCGTGACATCTCCAAGGGCATCGGGGTCGGGTTCGCGAAGTCCAACGACACCGAGTCCAACTACGAGCGGATGAAGGCGAAGGTCCAGGAGGAGCTGAAGCAGCACTTCCGGCCCGAGTTCCTCAACCGTGTCGACGACATCGTGGTCTTCCACCAGCTCACGCCGGTCGAGATCATCCAGATCGTGGATCTGATGCTCGCCCAGGTCGACTCGAGGCTGAAGGACCGCGACATGGGGCTCGAGGTCTCGCAGGAGGCCAAGCAGCTGCTGGCCGACCGCGGCTACGACCCGGTGATGGGCGCCCGGCCGCTGCGCCGGACCATCCAGCGCGAGCTGGAGGACTCCCTGTCGGAGAAGATCCTCTACGGCGAGCTCCGTCCGGGGCAGGTCGTGAAGGTGACGATCGAGGGCGAGGGCGACGAGGCGAAGTTCATCTTCCGGGGCGAGACGTCCTCGAAGGTGCCCGACTCGGCTGCGGCCATCGCGGCTCCGATCCAGCACTGACGCCCGGCGCTCCGGCGCCGGCGTGGTCGAAGAGCTCCCGTGTGCTTCGTCACACGGGAGCTTTTCGCGTCTCCGGGGTGTGGCGCTCTGTGGCATCGTGTGGCGTCACAGGTCGCGGGCGTGAGGAAGTCCCGGCGCCACCCGGGCGGGGAGCGCTCTCCGTGGCTTCTGGAGCCGGGCAGCGCACATCCTGAGCGGGTGCCCGTGCGTGACGGACCGGTGGTCACCGCGTCGTTGCGTAATTGTTGGACGGGCGGGTATCGCGCCACCAGAGGTAGTACTACACTGCGTAGAGTATTGCCCAGTCTCATCCAAGTGAGCCGCAAGAGCGCGTCCCTAACGTGGGGGCCTGCTCCCCGGGGAGTAGTCAGGAATCAACTCTGGGCGGACGCCGGCGGGACCCGCGAGCGGGCATGCTCGACGAGGTCCAGCACGTCCGAGCGGGCGACGGACACACATAAGCAAGCCGTGGAGGAAACCGATGCGCCTGCGTCACGATGACGGAACGCTCGTTCACCTCGCCTACAACGCAGGCGTCCATCCCGCTGAAGACCTGGAGAACCTGATCGCCCATCTCACCCGCTACGCCGTGCCGGTGCGCAAGCGGCTCGGCGTGGAGCGGATGGGCATCGGCCTGTGGCTGTCGCCGAGCGTCGCCGACCACCTCACCGCCGACCGCATCGAGCTCGTCCGGCTGCGCCGCTCCTTGGAGGAGCGCGGGCTGGAGGTCGTGAGCCTCAACGGCACCGGCGGCCGCAACCAGGAGGTTCCCGGCCCCGACTGGGCCAAGCCCGAGCGATACCGCTACACGATGGCGCTGGCCCGCATCCTCGCGTTCCTGCTGCCCGAGGACGTACGTTTCGGCAGCATCTCCACCATACCGATCGGCTGGCGGCGCGACTGGCCGGCCGACCTGCACGCCATCGCCACCCGCCGCCTGGAGCGGCTGGCCCGCGAGCTGCGCGGCATCCACAGCGTCACCGGCAAGACGATCCGCGTCGGCTTCGAGCCGTGGCCCGGCTGTGTGCTGGAGACCACCGAGCAGGCGCTGGAGCGGGTCGGCGACATCGACTCCGAGCACCTCGGCGTGTGCCTGGACGCCTGCCACCTCGCCAGCGGGGACGAGGAGCCGGGCGCGGCGCTCAAGAACCTGGCCGCGGCCGGGGCGCCCGTCGTCAAGCTCGGCCACGTGCACAGCCACACCGGCCAGACCTCCAGCACCGGCGCCGTGCTGCACGACACGCTGGCGGCCATGCTGTCGGGCGCGGTCAGCGGCAGCGCGCACATCGAGGTCGAGACGCACAACCTGGCCGTGCCCGGCCGCGCCAAGGGGCCGGGGGCGCTGGTGTCGCTGCTGGCGGAGGAGCTGGACTGGGCCCGCAGCAACCTGACCGGCCTGGGTCTCCAGCTGGCCGCCTGACCCCCCTCAGAGGGAGGTGAACCAGGCGGGTGTGTCGAGGCGCCACGGGTTGGCCGGCGTGACCTTGCGCAGGTCGGCCTCCAGCGCCCGCAGCCGCTCCACGCCCAGCTCGGCGGCCCAGCGGGCGCGCAGGTCGTCGAAGATGCGGGCCGAGCGGTGCAGCGCGTCCATCCCGTACGGCGTCAGCCGTACGATCTTGCGCCGGCTGTCGGCCGGATCGGTGGCGCGCTCCACGTAGCCGACCCGCTCCAGCGACTCGACGGTCTTGCCGGCCGCCTGCTTGGAGACGCCCAGCGCGCGGCCCAGCTCGACGGCCGTGGTGCCTTCCGGGCCGATGGCCTGCATGACGAATCCGTGCATGGGTCTGATGTGGGGATGTCCCTGCCGGGACAGCTCGGCGTGCAGCTCGTCGATGAGCGCACGGAACGCCAGCAGCAGGCGCAGCGGCAGCTCGAATCCAGGGGCGTCGCTTGACACAATAGACAACCTGATTGACTATGTTGATGGACAACGTGGTTGCCTATCTTAGGGGGTTCTCCCGCATGACCGTCATCCGTGCCGCCGACGCGCGGCGTTCCGAGACACCTGGCGGGGTCATGACGACCTTCGCCTCGCCCACCCAGGGAGCGGCCGGCCGGTCGCTCTGGCGCGTGGAGGCCAAGCCCGGCGTGGCCGGGCCGCTGCACGACTTCGACGTCGAGCAGGTGTGGAGCTGGCTCGACGGGGCGGCGACCGTCGAGCTCGGCGGGGAGAGCTTCGCCGTGGCGGCGGGCGACACCGTCGTCATGCCGGCGCGCACGCCGCGCCGGGTCACCGCCGGCCCGGACGCCGGCTACACCGCCGTCGTGACCGCCGCGGCCGGGGCCCGGGCCATGTCCGCCGACGGGACCGACCTCGGCACGCCGCCGTGGATCGCGTGAAGGGGAGAACGAGCGTGCCTGTCGTGACCGGCGCCGAGTGCCGGCGTACCGAGACGCCCAACGGCGTGATGACCACGCTCGCCTCCCCGGCGCAGGGGCGGGCGGAGCAGGCCGTGTGGCGGGTGGACGCCCGCCCCGGCATGGAGGGGCCGGTGCACGCCTTCGACGCCGAGGTGCTGTGGACGTGGCTCGGCGGAGCCGCCGTGGTGGAGCTGGGCGAGGAGCGCCACGAGGTGGCGGCGGGGGACACGATGGTGCTGCCCGCGGACGTGAGCCGGCGGATGCTCGCCGATCCGGTGCGCGGGTTCGTGTCGATCGTGACCGCCCCGGCCGGGACGAAGGTGTACAACCCGGACGGCGCGTCCGCTCCGGACGCCTGCGACCTGACCCCCAAGGGATCGGAACGCCTGGTCCCGCCCTGGGTGCGCTGACCCGGCCGGCCGGGCCCTGAACGTGGGGTCAGGCGTGAGGGAGGCGGTAGGTGTCGTCGTCGAGGGCTTCGGCCAGGCCGTCGGCGATGAGGCCGTCCAAGGCGCGTTCGCGCTGGACCGCGTCGTCCCACACCACGTCCAGCGCCGCCTTCGGCACCGGGCCGTGGGCCGCCCGCAGCACCGCCAGCAGGCGGCCCCGGCACTGGCGGTCGGTGCCGGCGTAGGTCTGGCCCCTGCGGGCGGGGCCGGCGTGCGGCGGCTTGCCCGCCAGCCGCCAGGCGCACACGTCGGCGATGGGGCAGTCGGCGCAGCGGGGCGCGCGGGCCGTGCACACCAGGGCGCCCAGCTCCATCACCGCCACGCCCCAGCGGGCCGCGCCCAGCTCGGGCAGCAGGGCCTCGGCCAGCCGCCGCTCCGCCGCCGAGGTCGCCGTCGGCGGGTACTCCTCGGCGCGTACGGCCCTCGCGAACACCCTCCTGACGTTGGTGTCCAGCACGGCGTGCCGCCCGCCGTAGGCGAAGCTGGCGACCGCGGCGGCGGTGTACTCGCCGATGCCCGGCAGGGCCAGCAGCGTCGCGTGGTCGGACGGCACCTCACCGCCGTGCTCATCGGTGATCGCGCGGGCGCAGGCGTGCAGCCGCAGCGCCCGCCTCGGGTAGCCGAGCCTTCCCCAGTGCCGGACCGCCTCGCCCGGCTGCTCGGCCGCGAGGTCCTTCGGGGCCGGCCAGCGTTCCATCCACTCGTGCCAGACGGGCAGGACGCGCACGACCGGGGTCTGCTGCAGCATGATCTCGCTGACGAGGACGCCCCAGGGCGTGGCGCCGGCGGCCCGCCAAGGGAGGTCTCTCGCGTTGTCTTCGTACCAACTGAGGACAGCGTTGTGCAGCAGATGAGGCTCAACCACGCCGACAAGGGTATGCCCACGGGAATGACCTCGGCGTGTCGTCACCGTGAGTGCCCTTCTGGTTACCATGCTGGGCACCATGGATCCGGAGACGATGCGTGGCGACGGCGGTGACGTTTACTGGCGGCGCCGGATGAGCGTGCTGGTGGCGGTGCTCGTCGTGGTGGCCGTGGTGGCATGGGCGTGCTCCAGCGGGGGCAGGAGCGGGCCGGAGCAGGGCTCCTCCGAGACCAAGGTCTCGCCCAGCGTCTCGCCGGCGGTCGATCCGCTGCTGGCGGGGCTGCGTACGCTCGCCATGGGCACCGCCAGCCCCTCGCCCACGCCCAGCGCCCGGCGGCCGAGCCCGTCGCCCAGCCGGACCAGGCGGGCGGGCGCGCCCTGCGCCGACGAGGACCTCGTGCTGAGCCTGCAGGGCGGCAAGGACCAGATCTACGCGAGCGGATCCCGGCCGACCTTCATCGTCACGCTCGTCAACACGGGGCCCGTGATGTGCAGGGCCGACGTCGGGCCGCGGGCCATGGAGATCCGCATCACCTCCGGCCAGGACCGCATCTGGTCGACGGCCGACTGCGTGAGCGGGGCGGGCGAGGACGTCGCCGAGCTGCAGCGCGGGGTGCCGTACGTGCGGTCGCTGAACTGGGACCGGCGGCGCTCCAGCGCCGACTGCCGCACCACGCCGCCGGTCGCGCTGCCCGGCACGTACGTCGCCACGGCCCGCTTCGGCAAGCTCCGCAGCACCAAGGGCGTCTTCCATCTCCGCTGACTCCGTCGCCTTCGGGCGATACCGTTTCACGACGGAGGTGGCGGGTGCGAGCCGGTACGGAACTGGCCGGCCGCTACCGGCTGGAGCGGCTGCTCGGCCGGGGCGGGATGGGCGAGGTGTGGCGGGGCGTCGACCGGACGCTGGACCGGCCGGTGGCCATCAAGCTGCTGCGGGCCAACCTGCTGGGCGACGACCGTCCGCACGACCAGGCTCTGGCGCGGTTCAGGCGCGAGGGCAGGGCGGCCGCGCGCCTGAGCCATCGCAACATCACCGCCGTCCACGACTTCGGCGAGCACCGGGAGATCCGCGACGGCGTCGAGCTGACCTACCCGTTCCTGGTGCTGGAGTTCGTCCGCGGCCGCGATCTGAGATCCGTTCTCGACGATCATCCCGGCGGCCTGCCGGTCGAGCGCGTCCTGGACTACGGCGCGCAGGCCGCCGACGCCCTGGCCGCCGCGCACGCGGCCGGGGTCGTGCACCGTGACGTCAAGCCCGCGAACCTCATGCTGCTGGACGACGGCACCGTCAAGATCTGCGACTTCGGCATCGCCCGCCTGCACGGCGCGACCGCCGGTCTGTCGGCGACCGGGACGGTGCTCGGCACCCTGCTCTACATGCCGCCCGAGCAGCTTGAGGGCCGGCCCGTCGATCACCGCGCCGACCTGTACGCCTTCGGCGCCACGCTCTACCACCTGCTCACCGGCCGGCCCGTCTTCTCCGCCGCGGACCTGCGGGTCCTGGCGTACCTGCACGCCACCAGGACTCCCGACCCGCCCAGCGCGCTGCGCCCCGGCATCGGCCCCGGCGCGGAGGGCTTACGGGCCACGCCGTCCGTGGTCGCCTTCGCCGGGAACGGCGAGGTCCTGGTCGGCGAGGCCGTCAGGCGGCAGCCGGTCACGGACGCCGAGCGGACGATCCGTTCCGTCGCGCGCCACCTGGGCGCGGGAAGGACGGTCGAGATCGACGGCAGGACGTTCACCCCGCCGCAGCTCGCCGCCTTCGTCCTGCGGAAGCTGGCGCGGGACGCCGAGGCGTACCTCGGCGAACGGGTCACCGACGCCGTGATCAGCGTGCCGGCCTGCTTCGACGAGACCCAGCGGCAGGCGCTCAGGGAGGCGGCCGCCCTCGCGGGCCTCACCGTGCCGCGGGTCATCGCCGCGCCCGACGCCGCCGCGCTGGCCCACGGCCTGGACCGGGACGAGGAGACCGTTCTCGTGCTCGACCTGGGCGGCGGCACCCTCGACGTGTCGCTGCTCGACGTCGGCGACGGCGTGATCGAGGTGAGGGCCACGGCCGGAGACCCCCGCCTGGGCGGCGACGACTGGGACCGGTGCCTGGCCGACGAACTGGTCAGGCGTTTCATGGACGCGCACGGCGTCGACCTGTCCGCCGACAAGGCGGCGATGGAGCGGCTGCGGGAGGCGGCGGAGAGGGCCAAGATCGAGCTGTCCGCCCGGGAGGAGACCGTCATCAGCGTGCCGTACGTCGCCGGCTCCGCCGGAGGCCCGCTGCACGTGGCCGAGAGGCTGACCAGGGCCGCGTTCCAGCGACTGACCGCCGGCCTGCTGGAGCGCTGCCGGATCCCGCTCCAGCAGGTGTTCGAGGACGCCGAGGCCCAGCCGGCCGACCTCGACCGGGTGGTGCTCCTCGGCGGTTCGGCCCGCATGCCCGCCGTCGCCGACCTGGTCAAGGAGCTCACCGGCAAGGAGCCCTACCGGGGCGTGGACCCCGACGCGGCCGTGGCCGCCGGCGCCGCCCTCCAGGCCGGCGTGCTCAGGGGCGAGGTCAAGGACGTCCTGCTGCTGGAGGTGACCCCGCTGTCGCTGGGCGTCGAGACCAAGGGCGGCATCTTCACCAAGATCATCCAGCGCAACACGACGATCCCGGCCAAACGCTCGGAGGTCTTCACCACGGCCGAGGACGATCAGCCGTCGGTGCAGATCCACGTCCATCAGGGCGAGCGCGAGATCGCCGCCCGCAACAAGAAGCTCGCCACCCTTGAGCTGTCCGGCCTGCCGTCCGTGCCGCGCGGCGTGCCCCGGATCGAGGTCGCCTTCGACATCGACGCCAACGGCACCGTCACCGTCTCCGCCCGAGACCTCGGCACCGGCGAGCGCCGGTCGGTGACGCTGTCGTCCCGCTCCTCCTCGTCCCCTACGGCCGAAGCCCTGCTTCCCGTCCTGACCGTGGAGCAGCGCGGTCAGACGTAGCGTTCGAGGATGGAGGACTCGGCGAGGCGGGACAGGCCCTCGCGGACGCTGCGCGCCCGGGACTCGCCGACCCCGCCCACGGCCTGGAGGTCGTCGATGCTGGCCGCGAGCAGCTTCTGCAGCCCGCCGAAGTGGTTGACCAGCCGGTCGACGACGGTGGCGGGCAGGCGGGGGACCTTGGCGAGCAGCCGGAAGCCGCGCGGGCTGACCGGGCTGTCGAGCTTGTCGGCCCCGTGGTGCCCCAGGACGTGGGCGACCGCCGACAGGTCGAGCAGGTCGGTCCCGGAGAGCTGGTCGAGGTCGTGCATGGCCTCGGGCAGCCGCTTGTGACGCCGGCCTGAGGGCGCGGGAAGGTAGTCGCGCACGACCAGCTCCCGCTCGGAGTCGACCCCGGCCACCAGCTCGTCGAGCTGCAGGGACAGCAGCCGCCCGTCGGTGCCGAGCTCGACGACGTAGCCCTTGATCTCGTCGGAGATGCGCCGCACCATCTCCAGCCGCTGCGCGACGGCGGCGACGTCGCGGACGGTGACGAGGTCCTCGATCTCCAGGGCCGACAGCGTGCCGGAGACCTCGTCGAGGCGGTGCTTGTAGCGTTCGAGCGTGGCGAGAGCCTGGTTGGCCTTGGACAGGATGGCTGCCGACTCCTCCAGGACGTAGCGGATGCCGTCGAGGTAGAGGGCGATGATGCGCATCGACTTGCTGATCGCGATGATGGGCAGGCCGGTCTGCCGGGCGACGCGCTGGGCGGTGCGGTGCCGGGTGCCCGACTCGTCGGTGGGGATGGACGGGTCGGGCACGAGGTGCACGGCGGCGCGTACGATCTTGTCGTCGTCGCTGATCACGATGGCGCCGTCCATCTTGGCGAGCTCGCGCAGCCGGGTCGCCGAGAATTCGACGTCGAGGGTGAAGCCGCCGCTGCAGACCGCTTCGACGCCGGCGTTGTAGCCGAGGACGATCAGCCCGCCGGTCGATCCGCGCAGGATGCGCTCCAAGCCGTCGCGCAGGGGCGTGCCCGGCGCCACCGCCGCCAGAGCTTCGCGCCGGCGGTCGTCCAGACTCCTATCCACCTGACCCCCGTGTCGATCGGTCACGCCCAGCTTAGCGGCGCTATGTGACGTGCGTGAGTGCGTCCCAGACGTTCTCCGCCTGGACGACCTCGAACCCGGGGGCGAACGCCACGGGCCCGACCGGCACGAGCGCCCGCTGGCCCTTGTGCCTGCGGGCGCCGTCCTCCAGGGAGCCTGCGGGGACGAGCGCCCGCTTGAAGCCGAGCCGCGCGGCCTCCGTGAGCCGCCTGCGGACGTCCGCGACCGGCCGCAGCTCGCCGGCCAGGCCCACCTCGCCGAGCGCCACCAGCCCGGCGGGCAGCGGCTTGTCACCGGCGGCGCTCGCCACCGCGAGCATGACCGACAGGTCGACCGCGGGATCGGCCAGTTTGATGCCGCCGACGGTGGCGGTGAAGACGTCGCAGCCGCCGAGACGGGCGTTGAGCCGCCGCTCCAGGACGGCGAGGATCATCTGCACGCGGTAGGTGTCGAGGCCGGATGAGGTGCGCCGGGGCTGCTGCGCCTCGGTGCGCGCCACCAGGGCCTGCACCTCGGCGGGCAGCGGCCGGGTGCCCTCGACGGTGACGGTGACGCAGGTGCCCGCCACCGGCTCGCTGCGCCGGGAGACGAACAGGCCGCTGGGGTCGGTGATGCCCTCGATGCCGCGCTCGTGCAGGTCGAAGCAGCCGACCTCGTCGGTGGGGCCGAACCTGTTCTTGATCGCGCGGACCATGCGGAGCCGGGAGTAGCGGTCGCCCTCGAAGTTGAGCACGACGTCGACCAGGTGCTCCAGGGTGCGGGGGCCGGCGATGGAGCCCTCCTTGGTGACGTGGCCGACCAGGACGGTGGCCATGTTGCGCTCCTTGGCCAGGCGTACGAGGTTGGCCGCGACCTCGCGGACCTGGGTGACGCCGCCGGGCACGCCGGTCGCCTGCGCGGAGCCGATCGTCTGCACAGAGTCGACGACGAGCAGCGTGGGCTGGACCTTCTCGACGTGCGTCACGAGCGCCGACAGCTCGGTCTCGGCGGCGAGGTAGAGCTGGGGCTGGATGGCGCCGATGCGGTCGGCGCGCAGCCGCACCTGGGCGGCGGACTCCTCGCCGGTGACGTAGAGGACGGTCTCGCGCTCGGCGATGCGGGCTGCGGCCTCCAGCAGCAGCGTGGACTTGCCGATGCCGGGCTCGCCGGCCAGCAGCACGACCGCGCCGGCCACCAGGCCGCCGCCGAGCACCCGGTCGAGCTCGCTCACCCCGGTGGTGCGGGCCGCGGCGATCTCGGCCTTGACCTGGCCGATCGGCAGGGCGGGCGCGGTGGTGGCGCCGCCCTGGACGATGGTGACGCCGGCCCGGCCGCCCTCCGCGTCGACCGTGCCCCACGCCTGGCACTCGCCGCACCGGCCGACCCATTTGGTGGTGCGCCATCCGCACTCGGCGCAGCGGTAACCGGGCTTCGGGGCAGACGTCTTCGCCATGCCGAGCAGGCTAGCGCCGCGCCCCGACAATCCGCGCCCTGACAATCGCCCCGGCGATCCGCGCCCTGACAATCGCCCCGGCGATCCGCGCTAGATCAGGCCGAGGTCCGACTCCAGCAGGCGCTTGGGCTTGGCGCCGACGACCCGCTTGACCGGCTCGCCGTTCTCGAACAGCAGCAGCGTCGGGATGCCCATCACGCCGTACCTGGCCATGATCTCGGGGTTCTCGTCGGTGTTGAGCTTGCCGATGGTCAGGCCGCGCTCGGCCTCGATCTGCTCCAGCACGGGCGCCACCATCCGGCACGGGCCGCACCATTCGGCCCAGAAGTCGACCAGCACAGGGCGGTCGCTCTTGAGCACCTGCTCCTCGAAGTTCTCCGTGGTCAAAGTGATCATGTCTTCATCCCCTCACGAAACATCCTGGGCACGACTGGGCGAGCTGGGCGGCGACCTCGGCGCGGCGGCCGAGCAGGACCCGGATCTCGGCGTCGATCTCGTCGAGCTTGCGCTGGTAGACCTCGACGGATTCGGCGCACGAGCCGCCGGTGCTGTGCCCCCTGCGCAGGCAGTCGACGAACGGCCGGGTGTCCTCCAGGCTGAACCCGACCGCGAGCAGGGCGCGGATCTCGGTGACGAGCCGCACGTCCTCCTCGGTGTACTGCCGGTAGCCGTTGGGGCCGCGCCGGGCCTGGAGCAGCCCGTGCTGCTCGTAGTACCGGAGGGAGCGGGTGCTCGCCCCGGTGCGTTCCGCCAGCTCTCCGATGCGCATGTCTCCACGGTAAACGTTGACACCGACGTCAAGGAAAGAGGGCGGGAGAAGACCTGTAGCCGCCCATAGCTTTAAATAGCCCCATGCCATAAATGACCCGCTTTTGCTTTCATGCCCGATAAGTCATGCGTGTAAGGCTGATCACCCCGGGAATGACGTTCCACGCTCATCACTGGGTATTTCACCATCAGCACGATTCGGGGGAACAACTAAATGCGTGCAAACAGGATCCACCGGGTTGCCGGGGGCGCCGTTCTCTCGGCCGCCGCATTCATGACAGGAATGCCGGCGGCAGGCGCGTGGGCGACCGTCCCATGCTCGGGAAGCGCGCTGGTCAACGCGATCAACAACGCGGCGTCCGGCGCCACGCTCAACCTGACGCCCGGCTGCACCTACGTCCTGAACAACGCCACCGGCCCGCTCCCGACCATCATCAGGCCCCTCACCATCCACGGTCGCAACAGCGCGATCCAGCGGAGCCAGGCGGCGAACCCGTTCCGCCTGTTCACGGTCAACGCCAACTTCAACCTCGACCGCGTCAGGCTCAGAGGGGGCGACGCGACGACCTCCCCGGGCGGGTTCGGCGGGGCCGTCGCGGTCAACAGCGGCACCACGAACCTCAACGGAGTGCTCATCCAGGACAACAGGGCCACCTTCTCCGGTGGCCTCGGCGGCCTGGCGGCGGCCACCGTCAACGTCTCCAACAGCATCATTCAGGGCAACTCCGCGACCAGGAACGGCGGCGGCGCGGCAAATGACGGAAGAATGACGTTCACCAACACCGTCATCAAC
Source organism: Nonomuraea coxensis DSM 45129 (assembly GCF_019397265.1). Lineage (NCBI taxonomy): Bacteria > Bacillati > Actinomycetota > Actinomycetes > Streptosporangiales > Streptosporangiaceae > Nonomuraea > Nonomuraea coxensis. Next base: position 8,741,891 of record NZ_CP068985.1, on the reverse strand, counting down.
AACAACCGCGCCGGCGAGAAAGGCGGCGGAATAGCGAACGACGGAACTCTCGTGGTGAACCGGAGCGTCATCACCGACAACACGGCCGGAAATGTCGGAGGGGGCATCGCGAATCTCGCTCCCGGCACCGCGACCATCACCCGCAGCGTGATCAACAACAACAGGTCGACCAACGCTCCGGGCGGCATCGACAACGAGGCCGGCGCCGGCGCCGTGACGCTGACGGCCGCGATCGTGCGGGGCAACACCCCGACGAACTGCTCGCCCACGCCCGTCGCCGGGTGCTTCAACTAGGCCCGTCACCGCGAGGAGCCTGTCGCGTGTGGAGCCTCCGGGGGGACGACCCGCCCGCCGGAGGCTCCGCCTCGTTCAGTAGTGCCGCCAGCGGAGCACGTTCGGGTAGTCGAGCTCCAGACCGGGGGTCTCGGCGATGGCCTGCTCGGCCACCCGGGGCGCGAACTCGATGCGCAGCACCGCCTCCAGGTCGGCCCGGCGCTCGAAGGCCATGCGCAGGTCGAGCGGGCGGCGCTGCCAGCCGTGGCGGTCCCAGAACGCCTCGACCTCCCGGGCCGAGTACGCCGGCACCGTACGCGAGAACCACCGCCCGAACGCGCCGCGCGAGGCGTCCAGGTCGATGACGAACGCGGTGCCGCCGCGCCGCAGCACCCGGGACAGCTCGCGCAGCCCCGGCTCGCAGCCCGGCCCGAAGAAGTACGCCCACCGCGCCATCGCCACGTCGACGCTCGCGTCCGGCAGCGGCAGGTCCTGGGCCGCGGCGGCGTGCACCTCCACGTCGGGGAGCGCGGCGCAGCGGCGGCGGGCCAGCGCGGCGAGGTCGCCGTGCGGCTCCACGCCGATCACCCGGGCGGCGGCCTCGGCCAGGCCGGGCAGGTGGTAGCCGGTGCCGCAGCCGATGTCGAGCACGGTCGCGCCGTCCCAGGGGCGCACCGCGCGCATCGCCGCGTCGGCGGCCCGCTCGGGATCGACGGCGCGGTTCTCCAACTCGTAGACCTGCGGGGTGTTCCAGATGTTCGGGCTGGGAATCGCCCCCTTCGCGATGCGTGGCATGTCCACAACGCTAGGGCGTCGCGCGCCTTATCGTCTTCTCCGGCTTAGGCTGGCAACGTGGCTGATGTCATCCGCGTGCCCAATGCGAAGATCGCATTGTCCACCGCCTCGGTATATCCGGAACGCACTCCTGACGCGTTCGAGCTGGCCGCGCGCCTGGGCTACGACGGCGTGGAGATCATGGTCGGGGCCGACCCCGTGAGCCAGGACATCGACGTGATCGAGCGGCTCTCCGAGCACTATCAGGTGCCCGTGCTGGCGATCCACGCCCCCTGTCTGCTGGTCACGCAGCGGGTGTGGGGGCGCGACCCGTGGGCCAAGCTGCTCAAGGCCCAGAAGGCGGCCGAGCGGCTCGGCGCCTCCGCGGTCGTGGTCCACCCGCCGTTCCGCTGGCAGCGCGACTACGCCCGCGAGTTCGAGACCGGGCTCGCGAGGATGCGCGACGAGACGAATGTCACGTTCGCGGTCGAGAACATGTTCCCGTTGCGGGCCAGGGGCAGCGACGTGGTGCCGTACGCGCCCGACTGGAACCCGATCGACTACGACTTCCCGCAGGTCACCCTCGACCTGTCGCACACGGCCGTGTCGGGCTCCGACGCCATGGAGATGACGACCAAGCTCGGCGACCGGCTCGCCCACCTGCACCTCGCCGACGGCCTCGGCGTGACCAACAAGGACGAGCACCTGGTGCCCGGCCGGGGCAACCAGCCGTGCGCCCAGGTGCTGGAGCGCCTGGCCAACACCGGCTACTCCGGCCTGGTCGTGCTGGAGATCAACACCCGCAAGGCGGCCAGCCGCACCGAGCGCATCGACGACCTGGCGGAGGGGCTGGCCTTCGCCCGGCTCCATCTGGCGGCCACCACATGAACATCGGTCCGATGCGGGAGCTGGGCGGGGTCTTCGACCGCGTGGCCGACGCCTACGAGGCCGGGCGGCCCGGCTATCCCGACGAGATGTTCCGCGCGGTGTGCGAGCTGACGGGCGTCGACCTCGACGGCGCGACGACGATCGACGTCGGGGCGGGCACCGGCATCCTCACGCGGGCGCTGCGGGCGCGCGGCTCCCAGGTGGTCGCCGTGGACCCGGCCGCGGCGATGCTGTCCCGGCTGCGGGCGCGCTCCGACGGCGGGCCGCCGCCGGTCGCCGCCGTGCAGGGCGACGGCAACGCGCTGCCGGTGGCCGACGGGGTGGCCGACCTGGTGATGTACGGCCAGTCGTGGCACTGGCTCGACCCGGCGGCCTCCGTCGCCGAGGCGCGGCGAGTGCTGCGGCCCCAGGGGGCGATCGTGGGCTGCTGGAACCTGCACCACGCGGCCCAGGCCGCCTGGCTGGCCGCGTACGAGGCCCGCCTGGCCGCCGAGGTGCCCGCGTACTGGGGTCCGGCGGTGGAGGAGTGGGCGGTGCCGCCGATCGCCGCGGCCTTCGAGGTGATCGCCGAGCGGTGGCTTCCCTGGACCCGCCTGGTCGGCATCGAGGACTTCCTGCTGGACCTGCGTTCCCACTCGTACATGGCGGCGCTGCCGCCGGGGACGGCCGACGCGGTGGTGGAGCGGCGGCGGGCGGAGCTGCGCGCTGAGTTCCCCGAGGGCGTGCTGTCGGTGCCGATGCGGGTCTACCTGGCGGTGGGCCGGTGACCCGCGGAGCGAGGCCATGAGCACGACCAGGAGGGGGCCGGGGCGCCGGCCAGGCTCGGCGGACACGCGCGGCGAGATCCTGACGGCGGCGCGGCGGGTGTTCGCGGAGAAGGGGTTCGACAAGGCCACCGTGCGCGGCATCGCCAGGGAGGCGGGCGTCGATCCGGCGCTCGTTCATCACTATTTCGCCACAAAAGAGGGCATCTTCGCGGCGGCCATGCGGTTGCCGCTGAGCCCGGAGGTGGTCCTGCCCGAACTGCTGGAGGGGCCGCGCGAGGAGGTGGGGGAGCGGCTGGTGCGCCTGCTGCTCCGGGTGACCGGCGCGCCCGAGACCCGTGAGCCGCTGGTGGCGCTGCTGCGCTCGGCGATGACGAACGAGGGCGCGCAGGCGATGTTCCGCGAGTTCATGACCAACGCGCTGCTGTTCAGGGTGGCCGACCGGCTCGGGGTGCCGCACCTGCGGATCGAGGCCGCCTTCGCGCAGATGTTCGGCGTGGTGATGGCCAGGCACGTGCTCAAGCTGGAGCCGATGGCGAGCGCCGATCCTGAGGAGCTCGTGGCGCTGCTCGCCCCGACGATCCAGAGGTACTTCACAGGCTAGAGCATTGTTCTGGATGGGCCTGTCACCTTAGGGTATGTCGCGTACCCCGGATATGTTACCCGCCGGTAGGATCCGGGGTGAGGTCTGTATAAAGGCTGCACGTACGCTGACAGCCAACGACAGCCAACGTCGTCTGTGGGAGGACCCCGTGCTCTGGGTAGCCATCATCGGGCTCGTCATGACCGTCCTGGCGGTGGCCCTCGCCGGCCGCCGGGTTCAGTTCCTGTACAAGCTCGCCACCGTGGGGCCACCCGCGCCCGAACGCGTCGAGTACGCCAGGGCGAACGCGGGCGAGGAGCTCAAGGCGCAGCTGGTCGAGGTGTTCGGCCAGAAGAAGCTGCTCAAGTGGACGCCGTCCGGC